>NZ_JAPMTQ010000012.1:0-110739 GCF_026411515.1 Phenylobacterium sp. 58.2.17
GACCTCAAGATCAGGCCGCCGAGGGCAACCTCGGCGGCCTTTTCGTTGGCCGGATTGCGGGCGCATGACGGCAAAGTCATGACCCGGAATTAAGCTGACCGGCACGGCGCCCGGGCCTACCGTTGGCACCAAGGTTGTTCAGCTAGACGGAGGAAAGACATGCGTCTTCCGATGATCATTCTCGGGCTGGGGGCGGCGTTGGCGGCGAGTGCGGCGCACGCGCAGTCCGTCGAGATCAAGGACGCCGTCGTTCGGGTCACGGTGATCCCGGAAGCGCGCAGCGACATCAAGGTCGAGTTCCTGTCGAGCCACCCTCAACTGCCGCTGCAGGTCCGGACCGCGGGCGGCAAGGTCGTCATCGACGGGGGCCTCAATCGCAAGATCCGCAGCTGCGAAGGTGAGGCGGGCCGTGCGTCGGTCAACGTCGCCGGGCTCGGGGCGATCGCCTATGCGAATATGCCGCAGGTGGTGATCCGCGCACCCCGCGACGTGAATCTGGATAGCGGCGGAGCGGTGTTCGGGACGATCGGCAAGTCGGCGAGCCTCCAGCTGTCCAATGCTGGGTGCGGAGACTGGACGGTCGCCAACGTCGCCGGCGAGCTCAAGCTCAACCAGGCCGGATCGGGCGACACCTATGTCGGAAGCGTCGGGCGCGCCCACCTGCGCGTCGCCGGCTCTGGCGATATCAGGACCCAAGCGGTCAAGGGGCCGATGGACGTGAACCTGGCTGGCTCAGGCGATGTCTGGAGCGCCTCGCTTGAGGGACCGCTGGACGTGAAGATCGCCGGTTCCGGAGACGTGAAGATCGCCGGCGGCCGGGTCGGGGCGATGACCGTATCGGTGGCGGGCGCCGGCGGCGTGACGGTCGATGGCCCCGCGGACTCGCTCAAGGCGCGGATCGCCGGGTCCGGCGACGTCAAGGTGAAGGCGGTCAAGGGCGCGGTGTCCAAGGCGGTCGTCGGATCCGGCGAGGTGGTGATCGGCTAGGGCAGGGGCCCCGCCGCACCGGCAAGTCTTGACGCGGGCGAGTCACCCACGTATAGACGCGCCTCCTGTTGGACCGGCTGTGTGCTTCGAAGTGATTTGAAGCACAGACGCGGTTCGCAGAACGGCTCGAGAACCGGTGGAAATCGGAGCTTTCGGGCAGGGCCCTCGCGAACTGTTCGCGCGGGCTCACGTCGTTTTTGCGGACTTACGCGTACGAGCGTCTCTTGAGGCGTTCGGGTTGGTCTTTGAAATGGTCAAAGTCACGCGGACGGACCGCCGTCTGTAGGGGAAACTAAAGAGCGATATGGATCGTCAGAACATCCGCATCCGGCTCAAAGCCTTCGATCACCGCGTGCTGGACCATTCCACACGCGAGATCGTCAATACGGCTAAGCGCACCGGCGCGACCGTCCGGGGGCCCATCCCCCTGCCGACGCAAATCGAAAAATTCACCGTCAACCGCTCGCCGCACGTCGATAAGAAGTCGCGCGAGCAGTTCGAAATCCGCACGCATAAGCGCGTGCTCGATATCGTCGACCCCACCCCGCAGACCGTGGACGCGCTCATGAAGCTCGACCTGTCCGCCGGCGTGGACGTCGAGATCAAGCTTTAAGAGGGGATCGGTCGATGCGTACCGGCGTGATCGCCAAGAAACTGGGTATGGCTCGCTTCTTCGATGAAGGCGGCGTCCATGTTCCGGTGACCGTGCTCAGCCTCGACGGCTGCCAGGTCACGGGTCAGCGCACCCAGGACAAAGACGGCTATGTGGCTCTCCAGCTCGGTGCTGGCGCCAAGAAGGCCAAGAACACTTCGAAGGCCCTGCGCGGCCACTTCGCCAAGGCTCAGGTCGAGCCGAAGCGCGAAGTCGCGGAGTTCCGCGTCACCGAAGAGAACCTGATCGAAGTCGGCGCGGAGTTCACCGCTGACCACTTCGTCGCCGGCCAAAAGGTCGACGTCACCGCCCTCACGGTCGGTAAGGGTTTCGCCGGCGCCATGAAGCGCTGGAACTTCGGCGGCATGCGCGCGACCCACGGCGTCTCGGTTTCGCACCGGGCCCATGGTTCGACTGGTAACCGCCAGGATCCGGGCAAGACCTTCAAGAACAAGAAGATGGCCGGCCATCTCGGCCAAGAGACCGTCACCACCCTCAACGTCACCGTTTGGAAGGTCGACGCCGAGCGTGGCCTGATCCTCGTGAAGGGCTCCGTGCCCGGCACCGAGGGCACCTACGTGAAGATCCGCGACGCGGTGAAGTCGGCTCGTCCGGCTGAAGCGCCGGTCCCGGGCGGCTTCCGTAAGGCTGGCCAGGCGGCTGCGGCTCCGGCCGCTGCTGAGACGCCTGCGGTGGAAGAGGCTCCGGCCGAAGCTGGGGGCGAAGAACAGTAATGAAACTCGACGTCATCAAACTCGACGGCGGGAAGGGCGGTTCGATCGAACTGTCCGACGCCGTCTTCGGCATCGACGAGATCCGTGGGGACATCCTGCAGCGCATGGTCACTTGGCAGCTCGCCAAGCGCCGCGCCGGCACCCACAAGATCCAGGTCCGCAACGAGGTCTCTCGTACGGGCAAGAAGATGTACAAGCAGAAGGGCACCGGCGGCGCCCGTCACGGTTCGCGCCGTGCGGCCCAGTTCGTCGGCGGCGCCAAGGCTCACGGGCCGGTCGTGCGCAGCCACGCCTTCGACCTGACCAAGAAGTTCCGCGCCCTGGCCCTGCGCCACGCGCTGTCCTCGAAGGTCAAGTCGGGCGCGCTGGTGGTCGTCGATAGCGTGGCGCTGACTGAGGTGAAGACCTCGGCTCTGCGCGCCAACTTCGACAAGATCGGCCTGAAGAACGCGCTGGTCATCGCCGGCGCCGAGGTCGACGCGAACTTCGCGATGGCCGCTCGCAACATCCCGAACGTGGATGTGCTGCCGAACGCCGGCCTGAACGTCTACGACGTGCTGCGTCGCAAGACCCTGGTCCTGACCAAGGACGCGGTCGAAGCGATCAACGCGCGCTTTGCTGAGAAGGAAGCTGCGTAATGGCCGACCCCGTCGCCCGCCACTACGACGCCATCCTGTCGCCGGTGATCACGGAAAAGGCCACCCTGCTCTCCGAGCAGAACAAGGTCGTCTTCCGCGTCGCCAACGATGCGACCAAGGATGAAATCGCCGCCGCTGTCGAAGCGCTGTTCAAGGTCAACGTCACCAAGGTCAACACCCTGGTGGTGAAGGGAAAGACCAAGCGTTTCCGCGGCCGTCCGGGCCGTCGCTCGGACGTCAAGAAAGCTGTCGTGACCCTGGCCGAAGGCCAGTCGATCGACATCACCACGGGGCTCTAGTTCGATGGCTCTGAAGCAATTCAAACCGACTTCGCCGGGCCGTCGCGGCCTCGTGCTGGTCGACAAGTCCGACCTGCACAAGGGCGGCCCGATCAAGTCGCTCGTCGAAGGCCTGACCAAGTCGGGCGGTCGTGGCGGCGGTGGCCGCATCGCCGTCCGCTTCCGCGGCGGCGGCGCCAAGCGCCTGTACCGCAAGGTCGACTTCAAGCGTCGCAAGTTCGATATGCCGGCCACGGTCGAGCGTCTCGAGTACGACCCGAACCGCACGGCGTTCATCGCCCTCATCAAGTATGAGGACGGCGAGCTGGCCTACATCCTGGCTCCGCAGCGCCTGAAGGCCGGTGACGTCGTCATCGCCGCCGAGAAGGCCGACGTGAAGCCGGGTAACGCCATGCCGCTGCGCGGCATGCCGATCGGCACCATCATCCACAACATCGAGCTGAAGCCCCTCAAGGGCGGCCAGCTTGCTCGTTCGGCTGGCGCTTACGCCCAGCTGGTCGGCCGCGACGCCGGCTACGCCCAGATCCGTCTGGGCTCGGGCGAACTGCGGATGGTGCAGGACAGCTGCATGGCCACCGTCGGCGCCGTGTCGAACCAGGACCACATGAACCAGGTCCTCGGCAAGGCCGGCCGCAAGCGTCACATGGGCTTCCGCCCGCACGTCCGCGGCGTCGTCATGAACCCGGTCGATCACCCCCACGGCGGCGGTGAAGGCCGCACCTCGGGCGGTCGCCACCCGGTCACCCCGTGGGGCAAGCCGACCAAGGGTTCGAAGACCCGTTCTAACAAGACGACGGATAAGTACATCATCCGTTCTCGCCACGCTCGGAAGGCTCGCTAAGCCATGACCCGTTCTGTCTGGAAAGGTCCGTTCGTCGACGGATACCTCCTCAAGAAGGCCGACGCCGCTCTGTCGTCTGGCCGCAAGGACGTCATCAAGACCTGGTCGCGCCGCTCGACCATCATGCCGCAGTTCGTCGGCCTGACGTTCGGCGTGCACAACGGCCAGAAGCACGTTCCGGTGCTGATCAGCGAAGACATGGTCGGCATGAAGCTCGGTGAGTTCGCTCCGACCCGGTACTTCCCTGGCCACGCGGCCGACAAGAAGGCCAAGAGGAAGTAACCATGGCAAAGCAAGCTAAAGCACGCCGCCTGACCGGCGTTGAGGCGATGGCCAAGGTGACGACTCTGCGCACCAGCCCGCGCAAGCTGAACCTCGTGGCTCAGTCGATCCGCGGCCTGAAGGTGCAGCGCGCCCTCAACGAGCTGGAGTTCAGCCACAAGCGCATCGCCCGCGATGTGCGCAAGGCGCTCTACTCGGCCATCTCGAACGCCGAGAACAACCACAACCTCGACATCGACAACCTCGTCGTCGCCGAGGCCTTCGTGGGCAAGAACCTGGTGATGAAGCGCTTCGCCGCCCGCGCTCGCGGTCGTGCTTCGCGCATCGAAAAGCCGTTCAGCGAGATCACCATCGTGGTCCGCGAATTGGGTGAGGCCGCCTGATGGGTCAGAAAGTCAATCCGGTCGGGCTTCGCCTCGGCATCAACCGCACGTGGGACTCGCGCTGGTTCGCCAAGAAGGCGGACTACGGCAAGCTCCTGCATGAGGACATCAAGATCCGCAAGCAGCTGAAGAAGCGCCTGTATCAAGCCGGCGTTTCGCGGATCATCATCGAGCGTCCGCACAAGAAGTGCCGCATCACCATCTATGCCGCGCGCCCCGGCGTGATCATCGGCAAGAAGGGTGCGGACATCGACAAGCTGCGCAAGGACGTGGCGGCGATCACGGAAGGCGAAGTTCATCTGAACATCGTCGAAATCCGTAAGCCGGAAACCGACGCCCAGCTGGTGGCCGAGAACATCGCCCAGCAGCTCGAGCGCCGCGTCGCCTTCCGTCGCGCCATGAAGCGTTCGCTGCAAAGCGCGATGCGTCTGGGCGCCAAGGGCATGCGCATCGAAGT
This sequence comes from Phenylobacterium sp. 58.2.17, assembly GCF_026411515.1. Taxonomy (NCBI): domain Bacteria; kingdom Pseudomonadati; phylum Pseudomonadota; class Alphaproteobacteria; order Caulobacterales; family Caulobacteraceae; genus Phenylobacterium; species Phenylobacterium sp. 58.2.17. The sequence goes on from NZ_JAPMTQ010000012.1 coordinate 5,274, forward strand.
GGCCGGCCGTCTGGGCGGCGCCGAAATCGCCCGTACCGAGTCGTACCATGAGGGCCGCGTTCCGCGTCACACCCTCCGCGCCGACATCGACTACGGCGTGACCGAGGCCTCGACCACCTACGGCATCATCGGCGTGAAGGTGTGGGTCTTCAAGGGCGAGGTCCTGGACCACGACCCGATGGCTCTCGACAAGCGCCTGGCCTCGGAATCCGGCCCGGCCGGCGAGGGCGGTGGACGTGAACGTGGCGACCGCGGTGACCGCGGTCCGCGCCGCGACCGTCGCGAGCAAGCTGGAGCCTAAGGTAGAGCCATGCTGTCTCCGAAGAAGACCAAGTACCGCAAGCAGTTCAAGGGCAAGATCCACGGCGTTGCGAAGGGCGGCTTCTCGCTGAACTTCGGATCGTACGGTCTGAAGTCCGTTGAACCGGAACGCATCACCGCGCGTCAGATCGAAGCGGCTCGTCGGGCGATCACCCGCCAGATGAAGCGCCAAGGTCGCGTGTGGATCCGGATTTTCCCGGATGTCCCGGTCACCGACAAGCCGGCTGAAGTGCGGATGGGTAAGGGCAAGGGCGCGGTCGAGTACTGGGCCGCGCGCGTTCACCCTGGCCGTATCATGTTTGAAATCGACGGCGTGCCGGACGATGTCGCTCGTGAAGCCCTGCGCCTCGGCGCCGCCAAGCTTCCGGTGAAGACCCGTATCGTCACCCGCATCGACGCCGCCGTGGAGCACGCGTGATGAAGATCGACGATATCCGGGGCATGACGCCCGACCAACTCGGCGAGGCCCTGCTGAACCTGAAGAAGGAGCAGTTCAACCTGCGCTTCCAGGCGGCGACCGGCCAGGTCGAGAAGACCCACCGCGTGAACGAAGTCCGCAAGGACATCGCGCGGATCAAGACCGTCCTGCACGCCAAGCAGACCGCGGCGTAAGGAGACAACGAACATGCCGAAGCGAATTCTCGAAGGCGTCGTCGTCTCGGACAAGGGCGATAAGACGATCGTGGTGAAGGTCGAGCGGACCTTCCTGCATCCGGTGCTGAAGAAGACCGTTCGTCGGTCGAAGAAGTACCACGCTCATGACGAGGCCAACGTCTACAAGGCCGGCGACGTCGCGCGCATCATCGAATGCGCCCCGAAGTCGAAAACCAAGACCTGGGAAGCGCTGCCCAAGGGCGCCGACCAGCAAGCCTCCTAAAGAAAGTCTCATCCCATGATTCAGATGCAGACTAACCTCGAGGTCGCCGACAATTCCGGCGCCCGTCGTGTGATGTGCATCAAGGTGCTTGGTGGCGCTGGTCGCCGCTACGCCGGCGTTGGCGACAAGATCGTCGTCTCCGTGAAGGAAGCCATTCCGCGCGGTCGCGTGAAGAAGGGCGACGTGCTGCAGGCGATCGTCGTCCGCACGTCCTCGGCGATCAAGCGCAAGGACGGTTCGGTGATCCGTTTCGATAAGAACGCCGCCGTGATCGTTAACAAGCAATCCGAGCCGATCGGCACGCGGATCTTTGGCCCGGTTCCCCGCGAACTGCGCGCCAAGAACCACATGAAGATCATCTCGCTCGCCCCCGAGGTGCTGTAATGGCCGCGAAGATCAAGAAGGGCGACCGCGTCGTCGTCCTCACGGGCAAGGACAAGGGCCGTCAAGGCGCCGTCCTGCGCGTGCTGCCGAAGGAACACCGCGTCGTGGTCGAAGGCCTGAATATGGTTCAGCGCCACACCCGTCCGACGCAGACCGATCCGCAGGGCGGCATCAAGAACAAGGAAGCGGCGATCCACATCTCGAACGTGGCCATCGTCGACTCCAAGGGCAAGCCGACCCGCGTCGGCTTCCGCGTCGAAGGCGACAAGAAGGTCCGCGTCGCCAAGACGACCGGTGAGGTGATCAATGGCTGAGCAAGCTTACGAGCCGCGGCTTAAGACCGAATATCGCGCGCGCATCCGCGCCGCGATGAAGGAGCAGTTCGGCTACTCCAACGAGATGCAGATCCCCAAGCTGGACAAGATCGTCCTGAATATGGGGATCGGCGAGGCCGTGACCGACTCCAAGAAGGTCCAGGCCGCGATCGCCGATCTGACCAAGATCTCGGGCCAGAAGCCCGTCGCGACCAAGGCCCGCAACTCCATCGCCGGCTTCAAGCTGCGCGAGGGCATGGTGGTCGGTGCGAAGGTGACCCTTCGCAAGGATCGCATGTATGAGTTCCTGGACCGTCTGATCACGATCGCGCTGCCGCGCGTGAAGGACTTCCGGGGCCTGAAGCCCACCTCGTTCGACGGTCGTGGCAACTACGCCATGGGTCTGAAGGAACACATCGTGTTCCCGGAGATCAACTACGACCAGATCGATCAAATGTGGGGCATGGACATCATCGTCGCCACGACTGCGAAGACCGACGACGAAGCGCGCGCGCTTCTCAAGGAATTCCAGTTCCCGTTCGTTCAAGCGTAAGCGGCGGGAAGGAAAGAACAAATGGCCAAAAAAAGCGCCGTCAATCGCAACGAGATGGTCCGCAAGCTGGTGAAGCAATTCGCCGCAAAGCGCGAAGAGCTCAAGGCGATCGCCAACGACGAGAGCCTGCCGCTCGAAGAACGCTTCGAAGCGCGCCTGAAGCTCGCCGAACTGCCGCGTAACTCGTCCAAGACCCGCATCCGTAACCGTTGCGAAGTCACGGGCCGTCCGCGCGCCTACTACCGCAAGCTTAAGATGAGCCGGATCGCGCTGCGCGAACTGGGCTCGAACGGCCAGATTCCTGGCCTCGTCAAGTCGAGCTGGTGAGGAGGGTCTCATGGTGAACGACCCCGTTGGCGATATGATCGCCCGCATCAAGAACGCCGCCACCCGCGGCCGTTCGAAGGTTTCCACCCCGGCTTCGAAGATGCGCGCGCGCGTCCTCGACGTCCTGGCGGAGGAAGGCTACATCCGCGGCTACCAACTCGTTCAGAAGCCGGGCGCGTTCCCGGAATTCGAGATCGAGCTGAAGTACTTCGACGGCCAACCGGTGATCGCTGAGATCCGGCGCATTTCGAAGCCGGGCCGCCGCGTCTACTCGTCGATCAAGGACCTGAAGCCGATCAAGAACGGCCTGGGTATCTCGATCCTGTCGACGCCGAAGGGCGTCATGTCGGACACGGCCGCGCGTGACGCGAACGTGGGCGGCGAAGTCCTGTTGCGGGTCTACTAAGATGTCGCGGATTGGAAAGAAGGCGGTCGCCGTCCCCGCGGGCGTGACGGTGACCATCGACGGCCAGACCGTCACGGTGAAGGGGCCCAAGGGTCAACTCGCCTGGACCGTGGCCGAGGAAATCGAAGTGAAGCAGGATGGCGCTGAGCTCCTGCTCACCAAGCGCGTCGACACCACCCGGGCGCAAGCCATGTGGGGCCTGTCGCGCACGCTGGTGAGCAACATGGTGACCGGCGTGACCCAGGGCTTCGAGCAAACCCTCGAGCTGGTCGGCGTCGGTTACCGCGCCGCGATGAAGGGCCAGGCGCTCTCCATGCAGCTGGGCTTCAGTCACGACGTCGACGTGCCCCCGCCCGCCGGGATCACGTTCGCGACTCCGAAGCAGACCGAGATCAAGATCTCGGGCATCGACAAGCAAGCCGTCGGCGAGATCGCCTCGAAGATCCGCCGCCTGCGTCCGCCGGAGCCCTACAAGGGCAAGGGCGTCCGTTATGCCGGCGAGAAGGTTCGCCGCAAGGAAGGCAAGAAGAAGTAGGTCATGGCTCTTAAACCCCGTGATACCGCCAAGCGGCGCGCCGAGCGCAACCGCATCCGTCTGCGGTCGGTGGCGAATGGTCGGCCGCGTCTGTCGGTCTTCCGCTCGTCCAAGAACATCTACGCCCAGGTCATCGATGATGAGCGCGGCGTGACCCTGGCTGCGGCCTCGACCCTCGAGGGCGACAAGCAGAAGGGTTCCGACAAGGACGCCGCCGCCCGTGTGGGCGCGCTCGTGGCGCAACGCGCCATGGAAAAGGGCGTCAAGGACGTCGTCTTCGATCGTGGCGGGTACATCTACCACGGCCGGGTGAAAGCCCTGGCCGACGCCGCGCGCGAAGCCGGCCTGAACTTCTAGGGGTACGCTGATGGCTCGTGGAAACGAACAACGTGGTGGTGACGGCCAAGGCCGTCGTGACCGCAACCGCGGCAATCAAGCGGAAGAGCGCGCCGAATCCGACATCGTCGAGAAGCTGGTGCACATCAACCGCGTCGCCGCCACCGTGAAGGGCGGCCGTCGCTTCTCGTTCGCCGCCCTGATGGTGGTCGGCGATCAGAAGGGCCGCGTCGGCTACGGTCATGGCAAGGCGCGTGAAGTGCCGGAAGCCATCCGTAAGGCGACCGAGGAAGCCAAGAAGTCGATGATCCGCGTGCCGCTCCGCGAGAGCCGCACCCTGCACCACGACGGCGCTGGCCGTTGGGGCGCCGGCAAGGTCATGGTCCGCTCGGCTCCTCCGGGCACCGGCGTCATCGCCGGCGGTCCGATGCGTGCGGTGCTCGAAACCCTCGGCGTCCAGGACGTCGTCGGCAAGTCGGTCGGCTCGTCGAACCCCTACAACATGGTGCGCGCGACCTTCGAGGCGCTGAAGGCTCAGTCTTCGCCCCGCCAGGTCGCCGCCAAGCGCGGCAAGAAGGTCGCCGACGTGCTGGGCCGCAAGGCCGACAGCGCTGCGGTCGCCGCCGCTGACGGAGAGTAATCCATGGCTAAGGTGACCGTTCGTCAGACGGCGAGCCCCATCCGCCGCAAGAGCGATCAGCGCGCGACCCTCATCGGTCTCGGTCTGAACCGCATTGGCCGCGTGTCGGTCCTGGAAGACACCCCGTCGGTGCGCGGGATGATCGCCAAGGTCCATCACATGGTGGAAGTGATCGAAGGCTAAGCGCCTTTCGACTGGACGTTTAGGAGAGGCGGCGCCAAAAGCGTCGCCTCTTCGGCCGTTTCGGCGGCCCAGTTTTCTTTTCAGCCGAGTCCGGGGTGGTCCCTGGGCGACAGATCTCCAAGGAGAGGCGTCACATGACCAAGCTTAACGAACTTTCGCCGCGCGAAGGCTCCACCAAGAACCGCATGCGCGTCGGCCGGGGCCCGGGTTCGGGCAAGGGCAAGACCGGCGGCCGTGGTGTGAAGGGCCAGAAGTCCCGCACCGGCGTGTCGATCAACGGCTTCGAAGGCGGCCAGATGCCGCTGCACATGCGGATGCCGAAGCGCGGCTTCAACAACCCGTTCGCCAAGGAGTTCGCCGAAGTGAACCTGTGGCGCCTGGAGCAGGCGATCGCCGCCGGCAAGCTCGACGCCAAGAAGGCCATCGACGGCGCCGCCCTGGTGGCCGCGGGCGTCGTGCGTCGTGAAAAGGACGGCGTGAGGCTGCTCGGCAAGGGCGAGCTGAAGTCGAAGATCGAGATCACCGTCTACTCGGCCTCGGCCTCGGCCAAGGCTGCGGTTGAAAAGGCCGGCGGCAAGGTGACCACGACCGCTCCGGCCGCTGCCGAAGCCGCCGAGTAAGCCGCTCTCTCCGCGCTTCAAGCGCGGGGACCCACGCTGACCATCCGGCGCCGGCCTGGCCCGCTTCCACATATTTGGGGGAGGGTGAGGCAAGGCGGCCGGATGACAGCGCAGGATGGACGCCCTATGTACGTCCGGTCCTTTAGTCTGGGGTTCTAAATGGCTTCGGCCGCCGAACAGCTCGCAGCGAATATGAACTTCGGCGCCTTCCAGAAGGCGACGGAGCTGCACAAGCGCATCCTCTTCACCCTGGGTGCGCTGATCGTCTATCGCCTCGGGACCTACATCCCGATCCCGGGCATCGACCCGGCCGCGTTCGCCCAGGCCTTCCAAGGCCAGGCGCAAGGCATCCTGGGGATGTTCAACATGTTCTCGGGGGGCGCCGTCCAGCGGATGGCGATCTTCTCGCTGAACGTGATGCCGTACATCTCGGCCTCCATCATCGTTCAGCTGCTCGGCACGGTGTATCCGCCGTGGGAGAAGCTGCGAAAGGAAGGCGGAGAGGCCGGACGCAAGACGCTCAACCAGTACACCCGCTACCTGACGGTCGTGCTGGCGCTGTTCCAATCCTTCGCCATCGCCACCGGGCTGCAGAACAGCCCTGGCCTGGTGCTGAACCCCGGCCTGTTCTTCCTGGCTTCGACGGTCGTCACCCTGACCGGCGGGACCCTGTTCCTGATGTGGCTGGGCGAGCAGATCACCAGCCGCGGCGTCGGCAACGGCGTGTCGCTGATCATCTTCGCCGGCATCGTCGCGGTGCTGCCGCAGGGCGTCTGGCAGATGTTCACGATGACCCGCACGGGGTCGCTGTCGCCGTTCGCGATGTTCGCGATCATCGCCCTGGCCATCGCCGTCGTGTTCGCCATCGTCTTCATGGAGCGCTCGCAGCGCCGCCTGCTGGTGCAGTATCCGAAGCGCCAGCAAGGCAACCGCATGTTCGGCGGCGACACCTCGTTCCTGCCGCTGAAGATCAACACCGCCGGCGTCATCCCGCCGATCTTCGCCTCGTCGCTGCTGCTGCTGCCGACGACCGCGATGGGCTTCCTGGCGACCGCCGACCTGCCGGCGTGGGCGCAGTGGCTGCCCGGCATGGTGGGTCAGCTGCAGCATGGGCGCCCGGCGTTCATGGTGCTCTATGCGCTGCTGATCATCTTCTTCTGCTTCTTCTACACGTCGGTCGTCTTCAATCCGGACGACACTGCCGAGAACCTGCGCAAGTATGGCGGCTTCCTGCCGGGCATCCGCCCAGGCAAGCGGACGGCGGAGTATCTCGACTACGTGCTGACGCGCCTGACCGTGATCGGCGCGGCGTACATCACGCTGGTCTGCCTGATGCCGGAAGCGCTTATCGGGTACTTCAAGGCGCCGTTCTATCTCGGGGGCACCTCGATCCTGATCGTCGTGAGCGTGACCATGGATACGGTGACGCAGATCCAGTCGCATCTGCTGGCCCACCAGTACGAAGGCCTGATCAAAAAATCCAAGCTCCGCGGCGGACGCGGGCGCTAGGGATCGGACCGGCCGAAAGGGGCGGCCGGGGAGGGGGACATTTAAGAAGATGAATTTGATCCTGTTCGGCCCGCCGGCGGCGGGCAAGGGGACCCAGGCCAAGCGCCTGGTGGACTCCCGCAAGATGGTCCAGCTCTCCACCGGAGACATGCTGCGCGCCGCGATCGCGTCGGGCTCCGAGCTCGGCAAGCGCGTCGAGGGCGTGATGCAACGCGGCGAACTGGTCACCGACGAGATCGTCATCGCGCTGATCGAGGAGCGTCTGCCGGAGGCCGAGGCGGCCGGCGGGGCGATCTTCGACGGCTTTCCGCGGACCCTGGCCCAGGCCAAGGCGCTCGACGAGATGCTGGCCAAGCGCGGCTCGCGAATCGATCTAGTGCTGCGCCTGAAGGTGGACGACGAGCAGCTCCTCAATCGAGTTGCAGGTCGCTTCGCTGAGTCGGGTCGCCCCGACGACAATCCCGAGAGCTTCAAGGTGCGGCTCTCGGCTTACAACGACCAGACCGCGCCCTTGTTGCCGTACTATCAGGACCAGAAAAAGCTGGTTGAGCTGGACGGCATGGGCTCGATCGAGGACGTCGCCGCCGGAATCGACCAGGCCCTCAAGGCCTGACGACCGGCGTCAATCCCGCCCAGCGATTGCGGAAGTCTGAAAACCTTCAGATTCCTGCGATTGCTCCATTGACGGAAACGCAACGTTCCCTATAACGGTGCGCTTCCGCGAAAGGGCGCGAAGGACGTGCCGGCCTTCCCATACGGGATTCTGGGCCGGGGCGCCGTTCGCGCTTCTCTGCGTGACTAGGAGATTCAACGCGTGGCCCGTATCGCTGGCGTCAACATTCCGACTAACAAGCGCGTCGTCATCGCGCTGCAGTACATCCATGGGATCGGCCAGGCGAAAGCCAAGGAGATCGTCCATAAGGTTGGCATCGAAGACGCTCGCCGCGTCAATCAGCTGACCGACGCTGAAGTGCTGCAGATCCGTGAGACGATCGACCGCGACTATCTCGTCGAGGGCGACCTGCGTCGCGAGACGGCGGTCAACATCAAGCGTCTGATGGACCTGGCCTGCTACCGCGGCCTGCGTCACCGTAAGGGCCTGCCGGTCCGCGGTCAGCGCACCCACACGAACGCCCGCACCCGCAAGGGCCCGGCTAAGCCGATCGCCGGCAAGAAGAAGTAAGAGAGCTAAGCGATGGCCAAGGAACCGGCGCGCGTCAAACGTCGCGAACGCAAGAACATCACCTCGGGCGTGGCGCACGTGAACGCCTCGTTCAACAACACCATGATCACCATCACGGACGCGCAGGGGAACACCATCTCCTGGTCGTCGGCCGGCATGATGGGGTTCAAGGGCTCCCGGAAGTCGACCCCGTACGCCGCGCAGATGGCGGCCGAGGACGCCGGCCGCAAGGCCGCCGAGCACGGCGTGAAGACCCTCGAGGTGAACGTCTCCGGTCCGGGTTCCGGCCGCGAGTCGGCGCTGCGCGCGCTTCAGGCGGTCGGCATGACGATCACCACCATTCGCGACGTGACCCCCATTCCGCATAACGGCTGCCGGCCGCCCAAGCGCCGGCGGGTCTAAGTACCGCAGTACCGCACTCCCCACGCGCCGGACCGAGCTTTTCGTGTCCGGCGATCCTGCGTTTCGAGGGACATCTCTACGTGATCGAAAGAAACTGGAACGAGCTCATCCGTCCCGAGAAGCCGCTGATCGAGGCCGGAACCGACGCGAACCGCAAGGCGCGTCTGGTGGCCGAGCCGCTCGAGCGCGGTTTCGGGGTGACGCTCGGCAACAGCCTCCGCCGGGTGCTTCTGTCGTCGTTGCAGGGCGCGGCCGTCACCGCCGTCCAGATCGACGGCGTGGTGCATGAGTTCTCGTCGCTGGAAGGCGTTCGCGAGGACGTTGTCGACATCGTCCTGAACATCAAGCAACTGGCGCTGCGCATGCACGCCGAGGGCCCCAAGCGCATGACGCTGAAGGCCACCGGTCCGGGCGTGGTGACCGCCGGGCAGATCGAAGTCCCGTCGGACATCGAGATCCTGAACCCCGACCACGTGCTCTGCACGCTGGACGACGGCGCCACCGTGCGCATGGAGTTCACGGTCAACAACGGCAAGGGCTACGTCCCCGCCGAGCGCAACCGTCCGGAAGACGCCCCGATCGGCCTGATCGCGGTCGACAGCCTGTACTCGCCGGTCAAGCGCGTCGCCTATCGCGTCGAGCCGACCCGCCAGGGCCAGAGCCTCGACTACGACAAGCTGATCATGGAAGTGGAAACCAACGGCGCGATCTCGCCGGTGGACGCGGTGGCCTTCGCCGCCCGTATCCTCCAGGACCAGCTGCAGATCTTCATCACCTTCGAAGAGCCGAAGAAGAAGGTCGAAGGCGAATCCAAGCCGGAACTGCCGTTCAACCCGGCGCTGCTGAAGAAGGTCGACGAGCTGGAGCTCTCGGTCCGCTCGGCCAACTGCCTGAAGAACGACAACATCGTCTACATCGGCGACCTGATCCAGAAGACCGAGGCGGAAATGCTCCGCACTCCGAACTTCGGCCGCAAGTCGCTGAACGAGATCAAGGAAGTGCTCGCGGGCATGAACCTGCATCTCGGCATGGATGTGCCGAACTGGCCGCCGGAAAACATCGAAGAACTCGCCAAGAAGTTCGACGATCAGATGTAAGACCCCCGAGGCCCGCCTGGCGGGCCTCGGTACTTTTGGACTGCGCGTCGACTCCGCGCCGCTTCTGCGGCGAGGGCCCAGGGACACCGCATCGCGGTCGAGGGCTCAGGCGCTTCGTTCTGACCCAGGCGGGAGCAGGCTGGGACTTGGTTAGGCAAGGGCGACTGTCCGACAAGTCGGAGCGCCCAGCGGGCTCATAGGCCCAGGAGATACGAAATGCGTCACGGCAAAGCCCACCGCAAACTGGGTCGCACGACCGCCCACCGCACCGCGATGTTCGCCAACATGGCGGCGAGCCTGATCAAGCACGAGCAGATCGTCACCACCCTGCCGAAGGCCAAGGAACTGCGTCCGGTCGTCGAGAAGCTGGTCACCCTGGCCAAGCGCGGCGACCTGCACGCTCGCCGTCAGGCGATCAGCAAGGTTCGCGACGTAGAGCAGGTCGGCAAGCTCTTCGCCGTCCTCGGCCCGCGCTACAAGGAACGTCAGGGCGGCTACATCCGCGTCCTGAAGGCCGGCTACCGCTACGGCGACAACGCCCCGCTGGCCGTGATCGAGTTCGTCGATCGCGACCCGGCTGAAAAGGGCAAGGACTCGGGCCCGGCGCAAAACGTCGGCTTCGCCGACGAATAGGTCGACCCGATCTCAGACTTTCGCGAAGCCCCGGACGGAAACGTCCGGGGCTTTTGCTATGTACGGTTGCTCCGCTAGCTTCACCGTCATGAGACCGCTCCGTGACCTCTGGGCCAGCGCCCTGATCATCCCGACGCGGCGATCGGCCGTTTGACGGAGGGCCTGGCGGTTCGCGGCCTGACCGCCAACCTGATCGTTACCGCCGACCACGGGATGGCGCCGATTTCCGGGGAGCGGGTGATCTATGTCGACGACATCCTGCCCAAGGACGCCGGCCATTCGGTGGCGATGGGCGCCTTCATGTCCTACTACCCGGCCACAGGGCGTGAGGCCGAAGTTGAGGCCGCGCTGATCGCGCCCCATGAGCACATGACCTGCTGGCGCAGGGGCGAGATCCCCGCCCGCTATCACTTCGGAGCCCATCGCCGGGTCGCACCGATCTTCTGCCTGTCGCAGACCGGCTGGGAGATCACCACCCGCGAGTGGGGCGCCAAGCGGCCGATCCGCGGCGGCGACCACGGCTTCGACCCCGCTGCGCCGGAGATGGCGGCGGTGTTCATCGGGCAGGGCCCGGGTTTCCGTAGCGGCGTCGTCACCCCGACCACGGACAACGTCGATGTCTACGCGGTGCTGACCGATCTGCTGGGCGTGAAGCCTGAACCGAATGACGGTGGGCGGGCGCTCGCTGAAGCGGCCCTGGTGCAATGAACTATATAATTGCGTATTGTCGAAAATATTGTAGGATCGTGAAATTAGCGTCTAGGGGCTGATGGCGGCCATTTCCGGCCGCTCCGCCGATGGAGGCGTGACATGGACGACCGTCCGAGGCTTCCCACGATTGGGCCGCTGCTCTGGTACCAGGATGCGATGGGCGCCATCGCTTGGCTCGAACGGGCGTTCGGGTTCGAGGCCGGCATGGTCGTTGAGGACGGGCAGGGCGGCGTCATCCACTCCGAACTCTGGCTGCTTGGCGGCTATGTGATGGTGGTCGGACCGCCTCGCGGCGACGGCGCGGTCAGTCCGGCCACGTTCGGCGGGCGCTCGACCCAGTCGGTGCACGTCCAGCTGCAGTCGGGTCTCGACGAGCTCTGCGCCCGCGCGCGCGCAGCCGGGGCGAAGATCGAGCGGGAACCCGCCGACCAGCCCTATGGCGACCGTGTCTTCACCTGTCGCGATGTGGAGGACCACCCGTGGTCCTTCGGCCAGACGGTCCAGGAGTTGTCCGTCGCGCAGATGGAGCAGGCCACCGGCCACAAGATCAAAGCCTGACTCGCCCAGAGGAGAACGCCATGTCCGCAGGTTTCCGTTCCGCGTTGTTCTACCAGGACCCGAAGGCGGCCCTGGCCTGGCTCGAAGAGGCCTTCGGCTTCGAGCTCGTCATGCTGCTGGAGGATGCCGACGGCAACGTCGCCCACTCCCAGATGGAGTTCGGCGACAGCTATGTAATGATCGGCCAGGAATGGAGCGCCGATCACAAGAGCCCCAAGTCCGTGGGCGGCAAGAACACCCAGACGGTCCACGTGCAGATCGACAGCGACGTCGACGCCCACTTCGCGCGGGCCAAGGCCGCCGGAGCGGAGATCATGGCCGAGCCGGAGACGCAATTCTACGGCGACCGAACCTATCGCTGCCGCGATCCCGAGGGACACATCTGGACCGTGTCGCAGACTGTGGCCAGCGTAAGCCGCGAGGAAGCAGAGGCCGCGAGCGGTCTTAAGATCACCGGCTGGCGATGAGTGCAGCGCGCAAGCTTGATACGACCCTGGCGGCGCTGGCTGATCCCGCCCGCCGCCGGGTGGTCGACCTGCTGGTGCGGGGGCCCCGTGCGGCTGGCGAGCTGGCCCGCGAACTCGGGGTGTCGGCTCCGACCATGAGCCGACACCTGCGCGCCCTGCGCGAGGGCGGGCTGGTGGAGGAAAGCCATCCGCAGTTCGACGCCCGCGTCCGGATCTACGCCTTGAGGCCCGAGCCGATGGTTCATCTGCTGCAATGGCTGGAGGAGAGCGAGCGGCTGTGGAGCGAGCAGCTGGCCGCCTTCAAGGCTCATGTCGAGACGACCCCGTGACCTCGAAGGTCTATGTCGCCCTGCGGGTGAAGGCTTCGCCCGAGCGGGCCTTCTCCGCCTTCGTCGGCGAGATCGGCGCTTGGTGGCGGCCCAACGGCCTCTTCCAGACCACGCCGCGCGCGCCGGGCGTGCTGGCGTTCGAAGCCAGGGAGGGCGGGCGCCTGACCGAGACCCTGGAAAGCGGCAAGGTGTTCGAGATCGGCCGCATCCTGGTCTGGGAACCGCCGGCGCGCCTGGTCTTCTCTTGGCGGCAGGCGAACTTCCCACCGGATCTGCACACCCAAGTCGAGGTGCGCTTTGAGGCGGTCGGCGAAGAAACACGGGTCAGCGTCGAGCACCGCGGCTTCGACCAGGTGCCGGAAGGCGCGGCCCGCCACGGATTCCCGGACGAAGTGCTGCTGATGCGGTTGGCTGAATGGTGGCGCGCGCTGCTGACATCCTACCGCGACACGTCGGCCTAAGACGGCGAACGTGGTAGTTCAGGAACGGAAGCGGCCCGCAGCGGCCGAACGGAGGAAATCATGACCGAGCGTGCTCCGAGCGCCTCCGGCGGCGACGACAAACGCTGGGCGGGCGCCTTCCGCTTCATCTTCGCGGCGGCGGTGATCAACGCGGTCTCCTTCGGGATCATGATCCCTGTGCTGCCGAACCTGATCAAGGAGTTCACCGGCGGCGACACGGCTGCGGCGTCGGAATGGAACGTGCTGTTCGGCGCGGTCTGGGGCGTCATGCAGCTGTTCTGCGGGCCGATCCTCGGCATGATGTCTGACCGCTACGGCCGCCGGCCGATCCTGCTGGTGTCGCTGGGTGGTCTGGCGATCGACTTCCTGTTCATGGCCCTGGCCCCCAGCCTGATGTGGCTGTTCGTCGGGCGTGTGATCAACGGCCTGACCGCGGCCAGTTTCTCGACCGCCAACGCCTACGTCGCCGACGTCACCCCGCCGGACAAGCGCGCCAAGGCGTATGGCTGGATGGGCTCGGCCTTTTCGTTCGGCTTCCTGGTCGGGCCGGCCCTGGGCGGTTTTCTGGGCGATATCGACCTGCGCCTGCCGTTCTTCGTCGCCGCGGCGCTGACCACGGTGAACTGGCTCTACGGCTTCTTTATCCTGCCGGAATCGCTGCCGCCCGAGAAGCGCGTCGCCAAATTCGACTGGAAGCGCGCCAACCCGGTCGGGTCGCTCAGCTTCCTGCGCTCGCACAACGAACTGCTGGGGCTCGCCTCCATCGGCTTCCTGTTCCAGCTGGCCCACACCGTGCTGCCGGCGATCTTCGTGCTCTATACCGGCTATCGCTACGGCTGGACGCCCGGTTTCATGGGCCTGACCATGATGGCCACGGGGCTGGCCGGGGTGATCGTCCAGACCCTGCTCGTCGGGCCGGTCGTCGCGCGGATCGGCGAACGCGGGGCCCTGCTGCTGGGCGCGGCCGCCGGTGCGGCCGGCTTCGCCATCTACGGCATGGCGCAGACCGGCTGGGCCTACATGCTGGGCGTGCCGGTCTTCGCGCTGATGAACTTCCTGATGCCGGGCCTGCAGGGGCTGATGACCCGACGGGTCGAGCCCTCGGCGCAAGGCCAGCTGCAGGGTGCGAACCAGGCGCTGCAAGGCATCGCCTCGGTCATCGGACCCATCGTTTTCGGCATGACCTTCGCCTGGTCGATCCGTCACGACGGCGTGATGCATCAGCCGGGACTGGCGATCTATCTGGCCTCGGCGCTGCTGATCGCGGCCCTGCTACTGTCGCTGCGAGTGGGGCGAGTTCCCAAGGCCGCGGCCGCAGGCGCCTGAGACCCGTTTCGGATCACGACGGCGCAGCCTAGATATTCGCCATCATTGCGCCCGAAACCTCCGCAGAGTGCGGGCCCGAGACGATACCTGGAGACTCTATGCGCGCCTATCGCGTCCTGATCCCCGCCCTGGCCCTGCTGGCCGCCTGTTCCGACCCTGCAGCCAAATCCAACGCCCAGAGCCCGCCGCTGGCCCAGCCGACGCGGGCCGCGCCTGGCGACGCCCTGACGATGAAGTCGTCGTTCGCGCCGGTCGTAAAGCGAGCGGCCCCGGCCGTGGTCAACATCTCGTCCAAGCGCCTGGTGCGTCAGCGGGCCGACCCGTTTTGGGAGATGTTCGGCATGGGCGCCCCGCGCGAGCGGATCCAGGGCTCGCTGGGCTCGGGCGTCATTGTCCGCGCCGACGGCATCGTGGTGACCAACAACCACGTCGTGGAGGGCGGGCAGGAGATCACCGTCGCCCTGGCCGACCGGCGTGAGTACGCCGCCCGCGTGCTGCTGGCCGACCCGCGCACCGACCTCGCCGTGCTGAAGATCGATGTCGGGAACGAGCGCCTGCCGATCCTGGCGATCGACGACTCGGGCGAGGCGCAGGTCGGCGACCTGGTGCTGGCCATCGGCGACCCCTTCGGCGTCGGCCAGACGGTGACCAACGGCATCATCTCGGCCCTGAACCGCACCGCCGACCCCAACGGCGATGCCTCCAACGCCTATATCCAGACCGACGCGGCGATCAATCCGGGCAATTCCGGCGGCGCCCTGGTCGACATGGACGGCGACCTGATTGGGGTGAACAGCTTCATCCTGTCGCGCTCGGGGACTTCGTCGGGCGTCGGGTTCGCGGTGCCGGCCGCCATCGTCAAGCGCGTGGTCGAGACCGCTGCTGGCGGCGGCCAGGCGGTCGTGCGCCCCTGGCTCGGCGCGCGCACCCAGACGGTCACCGCCGAACTGGCCCGCAGCATGGGCATGAGCGTGCCGCAAGGCGCGCTGGTCGCTGACATCTGGCCGAACGGCCCGGCCGCGCGCGCGGGCCTGCGTCAGGGCGACGTCATCGTCTCGGTCGAGGGCCGCCCGGCGGTCGATGCGGCGGCGGTGTCCTACGCCATCTCCTCGCGGCGTCCAGGCGACAGCGTCAAGCTGGGCGTGCGTCGGGGCGCCAGCGAGCAGATCCTGACGCTGCGGGCAGAGGCTCCGCCCGCGACCCCGGCCAAGGACGAGCAGGTGATCTCCGGCCGCAATCCGTTCGACGGGGCGACGGTCGTCAACCTGTCGCCGGCGGTGGCCGAGGAACTGGGCATCGATCCGTTCGCTGGCCGCGGCGTGCTGGTGACCAACATCTCCCGCGGTTTTGCGATGAACGCCGGACTGCGTCCGGGCGACCTGGTCCGCCGGGTCAACGGCCGCGAAATCGGCAGCGTCCGCGAGCTGGCCGGGGTGCTCGGCGGCGGCGGCGGCCAGTGGCAGGTGACCATCGAGCGCAACGGCCAGGAGATCACCGCCAACTTCCGGACCTGACGGATGAGGGCGGCGTTCGGCGCCGCTCTCGCTCCGATCCGCGAAGGGCGGTAGAAGGCGCCTATGGCCGATCTCTTCGAAGCAGCCGGGCTGACGCCGCACGCGCCGTCGCCGCTCGCCGACCGCCTGCGTCCGCAGCGGCTGGGCGAGGTGGTGGGGCAGGACCATCTGCTCGGTCCCGAGGGACCGATCGGCCGCATGGCTGAGGCCAAGCGGCTGTCTTCGATGATCCTTTGGGGGCCGCCCGGCACCGGCAAGACCACCATCGCCCGCCTGCTGGCCAAGGAGGCTGGCTACGAGTTTCAGCAGATCTCGGCGGTGTTTTCCGGCGTCGCGGACCTGAAGAAGGCGTTCGAGCAGGCGCGGATGCGCCGGGCCGCCGGCCAGTCCACCCTGCTGTTCGTCGACGAGATTCACCGCTTCAACCGCGCCCAGCAGGACGGTTTCCTGCCCTTCGTGGAGGAGGGGATCGTCACCCTGGTGGGGGCCACCACCGAAAACCCGTCGTTCGAACTGAACGGGGCGCTTCTGTCGCGCTCTCAGGTCTACGTCCTAAAGCGGCTCGACGACGAGGCGCTGGAGTCGCTTCTGGTCAAGGCCGAGGCCCACGAGCAAAGGCCGCTGTCGCTGGAACCCGAGGCGCGCCAGGCCTTGGTCGCCATGGCTGACGGCGATGGCCGCTATCTGCTGACCCTGACCGAGACGCTGTTCAACATCGGCGCGGCGAAGCCGTTGTCGATCAAGGATCTGGGGCAGATCCTTCAGAAGCGCAGCCCGGCCTACGACAAGGACCGCGAAGAGCACTACAACCTGATCTCGGCTCTGCATAAGTCGGTTCGCGGCTCAGACCCCGACGCGGCGCTCTACTGGCTGGCGCGGATGCTGGGCGGCGGGGAGGACCCGCTGTTCATCGCGCGGCGTCTGATCCGCATGGCGGTCGAGGACATCGGCGAAGCCGACCCCATGGCGCTGGTCCTGGCCAACGCCGCCAAGGACACCTACGACTTCCTCGGCAGCCCCGAGGGCGAACTGGCCCTGGCCCAGGTGGTGGTGCACCTGGCGGCCGCGCCGAAGTCGAACGCCGTCTACACCGCCTTCAAGGCCGCCCAGCGGGCCGCCAGGGAGACCGGCTCGCTGATGCCGCCGGCCCATATCCGCAACGCCCCGACCAAGCTGATGAAGGACCTCGGCTACGGCAAGGGCTACGCCTACGACCACGACGTCGAGGGCGGCTTTTCGGGGCAGAACTACTTCCCGGACGGCATGGACCGGCAGCGCTTCTACGAGCCCAAGGAGGTCGGCGTCGAGGCGCGGATCAAGGAGCGCCTGGAGCGTTGGGCCGAACAGCGGATCCGCCGTAAGTGAAGCCGCGTACACCGCCGAAGGTGAAGGCCCAGCCCAAGCCTGTTGTCCTGACCGCCGATGAGATCGCCCTGGTCCGCAGCCTGGTGATCTACGAGGACGCCGACATCATGGCGCTCAACAAGCCGTCCGGCCTCTCCAGCCAGGGCGGGCGCGGGCAGGTCAACACCCTGGACGAACTGCTGTGGGCCTTCGCCAAGCCGGGCAAGGCGCGGCCGCGACTGATCCACCGGCTCGACCGCGACACGTCCGGGGTGATCCTGACGGCCAAGACCAAGCCGGCGGCGAGCTTCCTGGGCAAGCACATGATGGGGCGGCGTTTCGCCAAGACCTATCAGGCCATCGTCACCCCGGGCCCGCCGGAGCCGGCCGGCGGCGTGATCGAGGCGGCCCTGCGTCGCGAGGAGGCCGGGCGCGAGGCCTATATGCGCGTCTGCGCACCCGATCATCCGGACGCCGAGACCGCTCTGACCCGCTATCGGACGCTGGCCAAGGGCGCGGGGGCCGCGCTGGTCGAGGCCAACCCGCAGACTGGTCGGATGCACCAGATCCGCGTGCACCTGGCCTCGATCGGCCGGCCGATCGCGGGGGATGCGCGCTACGGCGGCGCGTTGATGGCCGGCGGTCATCCAGTGCCGCGGTTGATGCTTCACGCCGCAGCGCTGAGCTTTCCGCATCCGGCGGGCGGAACCAAGACCATCGCCGCCGAGATGCCGGCCGACATGCAGTCGCTGATCGAGGCGCTGGGCCTGGCCGGGAACGTCGCGCAGGCTTGACCGTTAGCCAGGATGCCGTGCGAACGGCGCCATTGGCGAGGTCCCCCGCATGCGACGCCTGACAACGATCATTGTGTTCTGCGCCGCGCTCGGCGCCTGCGCCACCGCGCCGACGGTCTATGGGCCGGCGAACCGCGCCCAGGGCGTCGGCTTCTCGGAGATGCGCATCGAGCCAGGACGGTACCGGGTGACGTTCCGCGGCGGGCCGGGAGCGCCGATCGCCCAGGTCTCCGATTTCGCGCTGCTGCGGGCCGCGGAACTGACCCTGGCCGACGGCTACGACTGGTTCCGGGTGGTGGACCGCTATGTCGCCCAGAGTGGTAGCGACAGCGGGCCGCGGGTGTCGGTGGGCGCAGGCGGCGGCAGCGGCGGCTACAGCAGCGGCGTGGGCGTGGGCGTCGGCACCAGCTTCAACCTGGGCGGCGGCCCGGCCCTGACCCAGACCATCGAGGTGATCATGGGGCGCGGCGCGCCGCCGCCTTCGGCGACCGGTCAGGTCTACAACGCCGAGGACGTCCGGCGCACGATCGGCGGGCGTCTCTAACCTCGAGCGTTTTGCGTGTCCTGGGCGCGGGTCGCCACGTGCGTGAAGCCCGCGACTTCGGCCACGTCGGAGAAGCCTTCCGAGGGGAGGCCCTGAGCGATCAGAAGTGGGGCCAGGCCCTGAATCTGTTCGCCGACCTCCAGCAAGGCGGCGGCGACATCGCTGTCGGTTCCGGCCACATCTCCGGCGTCGAACGCGAGGGCCTGCAGCCGCACGTCCTTGAAGGGCGCGGCGGCCTCACGACCGGGCTGCAGGCGGCCGAAGACCCCTTTGCACATCGCGCCGAGCAGGCTGGCGACTTCGTTCAGTCGGCCCGGCGGGGTGCCGCGGTTGATCTCGGTGACCTCGACGATGACGCGCGTCTTCAGCGCCTGCGCCGAGCCGTGAACGGCCTCGGGCAGGCTGGCGCGGCCGCGGCGTCCCGCCAGGGTGCGGAACGACTGGGGGATGATCAGCGGGAGCTTGGCTTCGGCCTCCGACGGCCGCAGGCGGCTGGCGAAGTCGAGCGTGGCGCGGTCGATGGCCTCGACGTCGCTGTCGGTCAGGCGGCCATAGGCCCAGGTCGGGATGATGACGCTGGTCTTCACGTGGCGGACCACGGGGCGGATCCGCAGCGCGGCGGTGGCGGCGTGGCGCAGGCTGACCAGTTCCTCGATCGAATAATCGAGGGCGAGAATCCGACGCTCGCTGGTGGCGAAGGTCCAGGGCGGCAGGCCTTCGGAAGGTCCTACCCTGACCTCAACTCCGCTCTCGCCCGCCACGCCCGTCATCCAGCAATCCGATTGGGCTGGGACCATGCCGGTACGGCCTTAACGCGTCGTGACGCGGTGCGATTAACCGCCCGTTTGCGCGGGAGGCCCAGCGCGTCGCATAAGAGCGCATGGAAAAGGTGTTACTGGTGGCCGTTGGGGGCGCCGTCGGCGCGGTGGCCCGCTACGCCCTTGGCGTTCAGGCGCTCAGGCTATGGGGACCGAACTGGCCGTTCGGGACCTTCGTCGCGAACGTGTCGGGCGGCTTGCTGATGGGCGTGTTGGCGGGCTATCTCGCCCATCGCGGCGGCGCCGATCAGGAAAAGCTGCGCGTCCTGCTGGGCGTCGGCGTCCTCGGCGGCTTCACGACCTTTTCGGCGTTCTCGCTGGAGGTCGCGTTGATGGTTGAGCGCCGCACCTATGGCCAGGCCTTCACCTATGCGACGGCCTCGGTCTTACTCTCGATGAGCGCGCTGTTCGTCGGTCTGCTTTTGGCCCGGAGGGCGTTCGCGTGAGAGAAGTTCGCAACATCGCCGTCGATCCGGGCGAAGACGGCGTGCGGCTGGACCGCTGGTTCCGGCGCCGCTGGCCGCACGTGTCGCAAATCCAGATCCAGAAGCTCGCCCGCTCGGGCCAGATCCGCGTCGACGGCGCGCGCGCCAAGCCCGACCAGCGTCTCGCCGCCGGCGAGATGATCCGCGTGCCGCCGCTGCCGGATGCCCCCAAGCCTGGCGACAAGCCCGGCCTCGACCCGCGCGACATCGCCTACGCCAAGTCGCTGGTGATCTATGAGGACGAGGAAGTTCTGGTGATCAACAAGCCGTCGGGCCTGGCGGTCCAGGGCGGCACCAAGACAACCAAGCACGTCGACCGCCTGCTCAGCGCCTGGGGCGAGGGGCTGGAGCGCCCGCGCCTGGTCCACCGGCTGGACCGCGACACCTCCGGCGTGCTGGTGCTCGGCAAGACGCCCGGCGCGGCCGCCAAGCTGTCGGGGGCCTTTGCGCGTCGCCGCGCCGAGAAGACCTATTGGGCGCTGGTCATCGGCAATCCGAAGCCCTCGGAAGGGGTGATGGAGCTGCACCTGGTCAAGAAGGGTGTCGGCGACCGCGAGATGGTGGTGCCGGCCGATCCGAAGGACCCCAACGCCGATCCTGCCGAGACCGAGTTCGTGACCGTCAGCCGCGCCGCGCACCGTGTGGCCTGGATGGCGCTGCGGCCGCATACCGGACGGACCCACCAGTTGCGCGCGCACATGCTGGCCATGGGCCATCCGATCCTGGGCGATCCCAAGTACAAGACCGACGCCTCGGCCGAGCTTTCCGGGAACCTGAAGCTGCAGTTGCACGCCCGGCGGCTGACCCTGCCGCATCCCTCGCGCGGCACGCTGATCCTGGAAGCGCCGATCAGCAAGGAGCTGAAGGAAGGCTTCAACCGCTTCGGCTTCGACGAGCATGAGGCCGATCCCGAACCCTTCAAGGCCCGCCGGCGCCGGCACTAGGTTTCGAAGGCGACGTCCGGCCTGGCGTCCGGCGCCAGGAACGCGGCGGCGGACAAGGCCTCGATCTCGATGGCTTTACGGTCCTTGGCCGCCAGTTTGTCGAACAGGCGCACGCTGACGGCGACGGATTTCTTCTTGGTCTCGATCCGCCAGGTCCCGGCGACGACGCCGTCGACCAGCACCATGGCCGGGATCAGGCCGTTCTTGCTGGCCATCAGCGGCGCGTGCTCGGGGCGGATGATCCCGGTGCGGTCGGCGCGGCAGAGTACGGCGCCGTCGAAGTCGGCCAGCAGCCGGACCGGGGCGGGAGTGTCGCCAGGAATACGCGCGGCGTCCTTCAGGTCGTAGAGCTTGCGGCCGCGCTCGTCCCTGAAGGTTGCGAGTTCATCGCCCAGGGCCTCGAACGTGGCCGCCGCCGCCTTTAGCCCCGACCAAGCCGAAAAGTCCGCCGGCAGCGACGGGCCGTGGGCGGCGAGGTAGCGGCGCGCCAGGGCCTGGGGGTGCGGCTCCTCGCGCTCGTCGCGCCCCAGCCAGGTCTTGGCCAGGGTAAAGTCGCCGCCGGGCTCGTGACCGAACGGGGCGTTGGACGAGGCCTGCACCAGCGGCAGGAACATTCGAGTGGCGTAGGCGAGCGGCCGCACCGGATCGAAGCCCTTCGCCTCCAGCACCTGACGCACGCTCTCGAAGTCCTTCGGTTCGGGCGCGAAATGCTCGCGGCCGATGGCCAGAACCGCGTCGAGCAGATCCTGCGTCGGCTTCAGCCCCCATGGCAGGGTGACGTCGCGCGAGGGCATGACGGTGGTCCGGAAGGCCAGCACGTCCTCGGCGCTGGCCAGATGCAGCGTGCCGCGCATCAGGGTCGAGCGGACCACCCGGCGGGCCTGGATGGCGTCCAGCAGGTCCTGACGCCGGAAGTCCCGCAGCCGCGCCCACAGGCCCAGGAACGGCGCCCGCGGCAGCTGCGCCTGCATTGCGAACAGTCGCTCCAGCGCCGCGACCGGATCGAGCGCCTGCCGCTCCAGCAGCATCTGCCGGTCCAGCAGGATGCGGTTGAGGTCGCGCGGGCCAAGGATGGTGTCGCTCATGCGCCAAGGATCGCCGACCCGCCCCAGCTTGCGCAATCGCCGCGGGGGCGTCATTGCACCCCTGAGCTAAGGAGATACGCGTGCAGAAGGGCTTCAAAGAGCCGGGCGAGAAGCCCAAGCGGTTCTACAAGGACGTCTCGGTGGTGGCCGAGGACGGCGCCTTCTCGGTCAAGCTGGACGGCCGCAACGTCCGCTCGCCCAAGGGCGGCAAGCTGTCGGTCCCGACCAAGGCCCTGGCCGAAATGGTCGCCGCTGAATGGGACGCGCAGGGTAAGCACATCGAGATCGCGGCCATGCACATCACGCGTCTGGCCTTCACCGCCACCGAGGCGATTCCCCAGGCTCGCGATGCCACCGCCAGCCAGATCGCCCAGTACG
Organism: Phenylobacterium sp. 58.2.17; assembly: GCF_026411515.1. Lineage (NCBI taxonomy): Bacteria > Pseudomonadati > Pseudomonadota > Alphaproteobacteria > Caulobacterales > Caulobacteraceae > Phenylobacterium > Phenylobacterium sp. 58.2.17. Next base: position 27,352 of record NZ_JAPMTQ010000012.1, read on the forward strand.
CCGCCTCGGACCTGCTCTGCTATTTCTCGGAGAGCGGCAACAGTCTCTATGATCGGCAGGTCGCCGGCTGGGAGCCGGTGCTGCGCCGGGCCGAGCACGAACTGGCCTTGGTGTTCCGCCGCGCCACCGGGATCGTCCACGCCGAGCAGCCGGAAGCGACCCTGGACACGGTCAAGGCGCTGGCCCTGAACCTCGACGACTTCGCCCTGACCGGGGTGGCGTTCGGCACGCCGCTGTTCGGGTCGGCGGTGCTGGCGCTGTCGCTGCAACGCGGCTGGCTGACGGGCGAGGAAGCCTGGACGCTCTCGCGCATCGACGAGGCCTATCAGGAAGAAAAATGGGGCGTGGACGAGGAGGCGGCTGAGCGTACGGCCCGCCTGCTGGAGGAGGCGCGCATGCTCGAGAGCTGGTTCAAGGCCCTCGCCTGAGGCGGCTGCGCGGTTGCCAGAGCCGGATCGTCCGACTACGCCTTGAACCTTGGCGTGGGAGGCCGATGCGTGAAGCACATCCTTGAAGAGCTTGAGAAGCGCCGTGGGGAGGCGCGTCTTGGCGGTGGCGAGCGGCGTATCGCGAGCCAGCACGGCAAGGGCAAGTTGACGGCGCGCGAGCGGCTCGAGCTGCTGCTGGACGAGGGCTCGTTCGAAGAGTTCGACATGTTCGTCGAGCACCGGGCGGTGGACTTCGGGATGGCCGACAACCGGGTGCCGGGCGACGGGGTGGTGACCGGCTGGGGCAAGATCAACGGCCGGCTGGTGTTCGTGTTCTCCAAGGACTTCACGGTGTTCGGCGGCAGCCTGTCGAACGCCCACGCCCGCAAGATCGTCAAGGTGCAGGAGCAGGCGCTGAAGGTCGGAGCCCCGATCATCGGCCTGTTCGACGCCGGCGGGGCGCGCATCCAGGAGGGGGTCGACGGCCTGGCCGGCTATGCCGACATCTTCCTGCAGAACACCCTGGCCTCGGGGGTGATCCCGCAGATCAGCGTGATCATGGGCCCCTGCGCCGGCGGCGACGTCTATTCGCCGGCGATCACCGACTTCATCTTCATGGTGAAGGACACCTCCTACATGTACGTGACCGGTCCGGACGTGGTGAAGACCGTCACCCACGAGGAGGTCACCCACGAGGAGCTCGGCGGCTACCGGGTGCACGCCATCAAGTCGGGGGTCGCCGACGGGGCGTTCGAGAACGACCTGGAGGCGCTGACCCAGGTGCGCCGGCTGGTCGACTTCCTGCCGCTCTCCAACCGCCAGAAGCCGCCGGTGCGCGAGAGCTTCGATGCGCCCGACCGACTGGAGCCCTCGCTCGACAGCCTGGTGCCGGCCAATCCGAACAAGCCCTACGACATGAAGGAGCTGATCCTCAAAGTCGTCGACGAGGCCGACTTCTTCGAGATCAGCCCGGAGTTCGCCAAGAACATCATCTGCGGCTTCGGCCGCATCGAGGAGGCCACCGTCGGCATCGTCGCCAACCAGCCGCAGGTGCTGGCCGGGGTGCTCGACATCGACTCCTCGCGCAAGGCCGCCCGCTTCGTGCGCTTCTGCGACGCCTTCGAGATCCCGCTGGTCACCTTCGTCGACGTGCCCGGCTTCATGCCCGGCACCAAGCAGGAGCAGGGCGGGCTGATCCGCCACGGGGCCAAGCTGCTGTTCGCCTACGCCGAGGCCACCGTGCCCAAGGTCACCCTGATCACCCGCAAGGCCTATGGAGGGGCCTATGACGTGATGAGCTCCAAGCACATCCGCGGCGATCTCAACTACGCCTGGCCCTCGGCCGAGATCGCGGTGATGGGCTCCAAGGGCGCAGTCGAGATCATCTTCCGCTCCGAGATCGGCGACCCCGAGGCCATCGCCGCCAGAGAGGCCGAGTACAAGGAGCGCTTCGCCAATCCGTTCGTCGCCGCTTCCCGCGGCTACATCGACGATGTCATCATGCCCCACTCCACACGCCGGCGCATCGCCGGCGCGCTCAAGAACCTCAGGGGCAAGCAGCTCGCCAACCCCTGGAAAAAACACGACAACATCCCGCTGTAGGAGCTGCTCCCTGGCGCAGTCGACCCCGGCGCCTAGATAGGTGGGATGAGCAAACCTTCCTTCCAGCCCTGGCTCGACCGCTGGGGCCTGACGCCCGACGGCGATGCGTTCACCACCGAGTATACGGGCAGTTGGTTGCTACCTGTGCGCCAGGCGGAGCGCCCAGCCATCCTCAAGCTGGCGACCGTCCCTGAGGAGATCGCCGGCGCGGCGCTGATGGCGTGGTGGGACGGGCAGGGCGCGGCTGAAGTCCTGGCCCGGCAGGACGAGGCGCTGTTGCTGGAGCGGGCGGAGGGATCCGGGTCGCTGATCGACATGTCGCGCGGCGACCAGGACGACCTAGCCACCGCCATCATTTGCGACGCCGTGGCGGTGCTGCACGCGCCGAGAGCTGCGCCCCCGCCAAGCGGTCTCGTGCCGCTCGATGTCTGGTTCGGCGCGTTGGGACCGGGCGCGGCCAACCACGGCGGGGTGCTGGTCAAGGCGCACGAGACCGCGCAGGTCCTGCTCAGCGACCCGCGAGAGGTCGTGCCGCTGCACGGCGACGTGCACCACGGCAACATCCTCGACTTCGGGGCGCGCGGCTGGTTGGCGATCGACCCCAAGTGCGTGTTGGGGGAGCGCGGCTATGACTACGCCAACCCGTTCTGCAACCCGGACACCGCCACGGCGCTCATCCCCGGCCGCCTGGACCGCTATCTGGACCTCGTCTCCAGCCGTGCGGACATGGAGCCCCGCCGGCTGCTGATGTGGATCCTGGCCTATAGCGGCCTGTCGGCGGCCTGGATCCTCGATGACGGGGACCCAGCCAAGTTCGACAGCTCGATCGCCGAGCTGGCTGCGGCGCGGCTCTACGGCTAGCCGCCGATCCGCCAGCCGACCTCGCGCGCGAAGTCGGTGAAGAACTCCGGCTCGTAGGCGCGTTCGGGATCCTTGCGCACCCACTGGTCCAGGGCCTGGGCGTCGTCGCCGACCAGGATGCGCCAGCGCTCATTGCGCACGCCGTCCAGGATCACCATGGCCGCGGCCGCCGCCGTCATCGGCGCATCCTCGAGGAAGCTGCGGGCCATCTCCGCGGCCATGGTCCTGATCGCATCGTCGGGGACAGTACTGGCGTCGATGCCCGACGCGGCCATGCGCGCCCGCGCCAGCGTCAGGTCTTCGGGGGTCAGCTCGTCGGTATCGACCCCGGCCTGGACCTTGCGCGAGTTGGCGATGATCGAGGTGCCGATGTGGCCGGGCATCACCACCGAGCACTTGATGTGCGGGGCGTTGATCCGCAGGTCGGTGACCAGGGCCTCGGTGAAGCCTTTCACCGCGAACTTCGCGGCGGCGTAGGCGGTGTGCGAGGTGTTCGGCCCGATGGTCGCCCAGAAGCCGTTGACGCTGGAGGTGTTGACGATGTGGCCCTCATCGGCGGCCATCAGCATCGGCAGGAAGGTGCGAACCCCGAGATAGACGCCGCCCCAGCAGACGTTGAAGGTCTTTTCCCAGGCCGCGCGGCTGTCGGCGATCATGCTGCCGCCGCCGCCGATGCCGGCGTTGTTGAACAGCAGATGGATGCGGTCGGTCTGCTGCTGCTCGGCCATCTCGTCGCGGAAGGCGATCAGCGCGGCTTCCAGCGAGACGTCGGCGATGTGGGTGGTGACCTTGGTGCCCTGCGGCTTGCCGTCGGCCTCGATGAGACGGACGGTCTCGGCCATGGCCTTAGCCGAGACGTCGCACATGGCGACGTTGCAGCCCTCGGCGGCGAGCTGACGGGCCAGTTCGCGGCCCATGCCCGTTCCCCCGCCGGTGATCACGGCGGTCTTACCTGCGAAGTCCTTCACGGCGTCGCCTCCCTGGCGTTGTTTGCGAGGGAGCTTAACGCGCTTTCCGCTTGGTCCGCCAAGCGGTCCTGTCAGACGGTGGCGCCGGCCAGGGCGGCGTTGTCGCCGCGACCAAGCGGATCGCGCAGGGGCGAGCCGTTCTGGACGAACTCAAGCGACACCGAGTTGATGCAGTAGCGCAGCCGCGTCGGCGGCGGGCCGTCGGGGAACACGTGGCCCTGGTGGCTGTCGCAGCGGGCGCAGCGGGTCTCGATGCGGATCATGCCGTAGCTGACGTCGCGCACGCCGATCACGTGGCTCTCGTCGAACGGCGCGAAGAAGCTGGGCCAGCCGGTCCCGCTCTCGAACTTGGTCTTGGCGCGGAACAGCGGCAGCGCGCAGAGGCGGCAGCAGTAGACGCCGTCCTCCTTGTTATCGAGCAATCCGCCGCAGAACGGGGCCTCGGTGCCGTGATGCAGCAGGACATCGGCCTCTTCGCGCGACAATCCCGCCTCAAGCGAGGCGCGCTCGTCGGCGGTCGGCGGGGTGAGGTCGAAACTGGAGGAGGAGGCGGCTGGCGTGCTCATGGTGGTCAATCTAAGGTCGGCGACCCGTTCGCGAAAGTGTCCCCAGGAGCCGCCATGATCACCAGCACCACCCCCTATGTGGCTGAGCGCGAAATCGCGCGGACCGTCGGCGTCGTCAGCGGCGAGGCGATCATCGGCGCGCACATCTTCCGCGACCTGTTCGCCGGCATCACCAACATCATCGGCGGCCGCGCCGGGGGCTACGAGAAGGCCTTGCGCGAGGCGCGCGACATCGCCCTCCGTGAGATGTGCGATGAGGCCGCCAAGCTGGGCGCCGACGCCGTCGTGGGCGTGGACCTGGACTATGAGGCGCTGGGCGCAGACAACGGCATGCTGATGGTCACCGCCGCCGGCACGGCCGTCAAACTGCGCTAGCGGACGGAGGGGGCATGAACGACGGCCAGGCGGACCGGGGCGCGCTGCTGCTCTCGGCGCAGGGGCGGATCGCCCGTGCGCCGTTCCTGATCGCCGCTGCGACCCTGCTGGGCCTGGCGGCCGTCTACGAGGCCGTGGTGGGCGTCACCCTGCACTGGTTGACCGGATGGTTCGTCTATCCGGCCCTGATCTACGCCGGGGCCTGCGTGCTCTCCAAGCGCCTCCACGACCGGGGCAAGTCGGGCTGGTGGGCGGCGTTGATCCTGTTCGCCCTGGTCGCGGTATGGCCTCAACCCGTCGGTTTCTTCGACTTCCTGTTCGGTCTGGCCCTGGTCTGGGCGGCGGTCGAGCTGGGGATCATGGGGAGCGAGATGGGCGCGAACCGCTTCGGTCCCAACCCCATGCGGCCTGTGAGCGCCTAGGCCGGCGCCTCGGCTTCCTCGACGTCGCCGAACACCAGCCGAAAGCTGGCGCGCAGGGCCTCGTCGGCCTCGTCCATGGTCACCGGCAGCCCGAGGTCGACCAGGCTGGTGACCCCGTGCTCGGTCTGGCCGCAGGGCACGATGCCCGAGAAGTGGCTTAGGTCCGGTTCCACGTTCAAGGATATGCCGTGGAACGACACCCAGCGGCGCAGCTTGACCCCTATAGCCGCGATCTTGTCCTCGCGAGTCGGGGCGCCGGCCGTCTTGCGCTCCACCCAGACCCCGACGCGGCCGTCGCGAATCTCGCCCTCGACATTGAAGCGGGCGAGGGCGCCGATCACCCAGGCCTCGAGGCTGGCCACGAAGGCGCGCACGTCACGACGGCGCTTGGTCAGGTCGAGCATCACATAGGCCACCCGCTGACCGGGGCCGTGATAGGTGAACTGGCCGCCACGGCCGCTGGCGAAGACCGGGAATCGATTCGGGTCGAGCAGATCGTCGTTCTTGGCCGAGACCCCGGCGGTGTAGAGCGGCGGGTGCTCCAGCAGCCAGACCAGTTCGCCCGCGGTTCCCTCGGCGATGGCCGCCGCCCGGGCCTCCATGGCCGCGACGGCTTCAGGGTAGGGCACGGGAAGGCGCGACACAGCCCACTGGGCGGCCAGGCCATCGTCGCGGCCGAAGATCGGCGCGTCGGGCGAGAGGTTTAACGAGCGGTCAAGCATGTTGGACTCAATGTGGTGCGCAGGCTGGGCGCGTCAAAGCCCCCGCTGCGATGTCTCTAGTGTTTCAAAGGCTTTGCGTCTTGGGTCAGGTCAACGAGGTCAACGTCGAAATATCGGTCCTGCTGGGCCGATCGACCCTGCCGATGCAGCAGTTGCTGCGCATGGGCCGCGGCGCCGTGATCCCGCTGGACGCGGGCGTGAACGAGGAAGTCTGGATCCTGGCGAACAACCATCCGGTCGCTCGCGGGGAGATTCAGATCAACGAGGACCGCATCTCGATCGCCGTCACGCGTGCGGCAGATGTGTATGACTTCATGGCAGGCGGTCAGTAGGGCTTCACAAAGCTGCGGGGGTTTGCTACCTGCCGCGCCTCACCACGAGCGGTCGTGGCGGAATTGGTAGACGCGCAGCGTTGAGGTCGCTGTGGGGCAACCCGTGGAAGTTCGAGTCTTCTCGACCGCACCAGTGAATCAGGGTCTTCAACAGCGACTGAGCACATCTTCGTCCGACGCCCAGGGAGGTCCGCATGAGCCGCGAAACGGCCGACCTGTCCGAAGCCCACGACAAGACCGCTCCGGAGCTCGAAGAAGACCTTGAAGACCTCGCCCTAGGCGAGGACTACGCGCTAAATCCCGAATTCGTGGCCATGGTGGTGGACGCCGCCGACCGCGGCGACGCCGAGCGCCTGCGCGAACTGCTGGGCGCGCTGCACCCGGCCGACGTCGCCGACCTGATGGGTTTCCTGTCGGCCGAGTACCGCGACGAGGTGCTGGCCCACCTGGCGCCTGAAGCGCTGGCTGAGATTCTTTCCGAACTCGACACCGAGATTCGCGAGGAGGTGCTGGAGACGGTCGCCCCCGCGACCCTGGCCAAGGCGCTGGAGGAGCTCGATTCCGACGACGCGGCCGACGTCGTGGACGACCTGGAGGACGACAAGCGGGTCCAGGTGCTCGCGGCCATGCCCGAGACCGAGCGGGCGGCGATCGAGACGTCGCTGGCCTACGAGGACGAGACCGCCGGCCGCATCATGCAGCGCGAGGTCGTGGCCGCGCCGCAGTTCTGGACCGTCGGCCAGACCATCGATCACTTCCGCAAGGAAGCCGAGGACCTGCCCGAGCTGTTCTTCGACATCTATGTGGTGGACCCCAGCTATAAACCTGTCGGTGGGACGCCGGTCAGCCACCTGCTGCGCGCGCCGCGCAGCACGCCGCTGGCCCAGATCATGGAGCCGGTGACGGAAATCCCGGTCGGGATGGACCAGGAAGAGGTCGCCTACATCTTCGACAAGTACCACCTGATCTCGGCCCCGGTGGTGGAACCGGGCGGGCGGCTGGTCGGCCAGATCACCGTCGACGACATCGTCGGCGTCATTCAGGAGGAGAGCGAGGAGGACATCCTCGCCCTGGCCGGGGTGTCCGACGCCGGCCGGAACGCCGACGTCCTGGACATCATTCGCGCGCGCCTGCCGTGGCTGGCGCTGAACACGGTGACGGCGGCCCTGGCCGCCAGCGTGATCCGCGCCTTCGAGGGCGAAATCGCCAAGCTGGTCACCCTGGCGGTGCTGATGCCCATCGTGGCCTCGCTCGGCGGCAACGCCGGCACCCAGGCCCTGGCCGTCGCCGTGCGCGCTCTGGCCAGCAAGGAACTTTCCTCGGTCAACGCCTATCGGACGGTTTTCCGCGAGATGGCCGTGGGCCTGGCCAACGGTGCGGCCCTGGCGGCGGTGACCGGCGGGGTGATCTATTTCCTGTTTCGAGACGTGATGCTGAGCGTCACGTTTGGACTCGCGCTCATCATAAACCTGTTCGTCGCCTCGCTGGCCGGGGTGCTCGCGCCGCTGGTGCTCGAGCGGATGGGGCGCGATCCGGCGGTTTCGTCTTCAGTTTTCGTGACTTTCGCCACGGACTTCACGGGCTTCTTCGCCTTTCTCGGCCTCGCCGCCGTGATCCTGCTGTAACCGGCCCCTATTTTGCCGGCTAAGCCGTGGGCGCATGCGCCCATGTGTCAGGATGGGTCAAACGGCCATGAAACCGCGTAACCAGGTGTCGAGATCGGCTATCGAGCTGATCAAGCGCTTCGAAGGCTACCGCCGGAAATCCGCCCAGCTGCCCGATGGGCGCTGGACCATCGGCCATGGCCACACCCTGACCGCCCGTGAGGGGGCCGAGGTCTCGGAACAGGACGCCGAGGCCCTGCTGCTCTACGATCTGATCGCCGTGTCGCACTCGATCAACGAGTGGGTCTTCACCCCCCTGAACCAGAACCAGTTCGACGCCCTGGCGGCGTTCGCCTTCAATATCGGCCTGGAGAATTTTCGGCGCTCGTCGGTGCTGCGGCGGCTCAACGAGGGCAGCCTGATCCAGGCCGCCTGCGCGATGGAGCTGTGGCGCAAGGCGCAGTTCGAGGGCGAGACCATCGTCGTCGACGCCCTGGTGCGGCGCCGCTCGGCGGAGAAGGCGCTGTTCCTGACGCCGGTCGACGGTTGGGTTCCGGCGCCGTCGCCGGTGGTGCGGCCGAACATCGACCTCGATGCGAGCGGCGTGGTGCCGCGCCAGACGCCGACCGCGCTGAGCGCGCCGATGGACGGCGCCCGGGCGATCGTCGAACGCGACCCTGCCCACCAGGAGCCGCCGGCCGGCGGCGTCCTCGAAGACGACCAGCAGAGCCCGACGGCGGCGGCGGCTGCATCGGTGTCGTCGCGGCTGTCCAGCATCTTCAACGAACCGGTTCAGAAGGGGCCGGTCGTCGAGCCGCCCCCGCGGCTGGTCGTCGAGGAGCCAGCCCCGGTGACCGGACTGCGGTTCCCCGAGCCGCCCGACGAGCCGGCCTTCGTCCTGACCCCGCCGGGCGAGGAGGAGTTCGCCGCGCCGGACGCGTTCGAGACGCCGAAACTCGAACTGGTCGCGGCCAACGAATCTGAGCCCGAGCCTACGCTGTTTGAAGCGCCGCAGGCGTCCACGGCGCCCGAGGTCGAGGCCGTGCTGGAAGCTGCGCCGCCCGAGCCTGAGCCGCCGACCTGGGATCGGCCGAGGGCGGTGCGGCGGCCGAGCCTGCTGCCGGCGGTCGGTCTTGCCGGCGCGGGAGTGACGCTGTTCGGCGGCTGCCTGTTCTGGGCGCTGAGCATGCCGCAGCCGCAGGCCGCCGGGACGATGAACCCAGGTACGGTGATCTGGCTGGCCGGCATCGCCGGGGTCGGTCTGATCGGGGTGGCGGTCTACATGATCCTCGACCGACTGGGCCGCCAGGACATCGAGCACGTGGACGCGATCCTCGAGCGCGACGAATAGCCACGGGCCCGTTCCGCCTTAGCCGCGACGCGTGCTAACCATGCCACATGAAGTGCGCCGTTCCCATTACGGCAGCCCTGAGCGCCCTGGCGCTTGGGGGCTGCGCCAGCCTGATCGGGCCTAGCTGCCCCGCCGGGCAGGAGTCCATGCGCACCGCCCAACTCTTCTTCGGCCAGAACATCGGCGGCGAACGCGGCGTTTCCGAGGCCGATTTTCGCAAGTTCGTCGACGAGGAGCTGACGCCGCGCTTCCCGAGCGGCCTGACTGTGCTGGAAGGCGGCGGCCAGTGGAAGGGCGATGAGAACAAGCTGATCCGCGAGGCGTCCAAGGTCGTGGTCCTGGTCCTGCCCAACGGCATCGAGGCGAACCTGAAGCTCAACGCGGCGCGCAAGGCCTACAAGGCCAAGTTCAACCAGGAATCGGTGCTGCTGGTCACGCAGCCGGCCTGCGTGGACTTCTAGACCCTGTCTCGGTTGGCTTGAATCAAGCCAACCGGGATGAACAGGGTCGATTCTTTGATTTTAGAGCCCTTCTTGTCCACTCACGATGATCCATCGTGAGTGGGAAGGGCGCTAGGCCGGCAGGCTGTCGGCCAGGGCGCGGAGCGCCTGGGCGGTTTCGGCGTCGGCGGGAAAGAAGGTCTCGAGCGTCAGCTCCGACAGCGTCACGTCGACCGGCGTGCCGAAGACGGTGGTCGTGCTGAAGAACGACATCAAGCCGGCGGGGGTCTGCAGCCGGAACGGAATGGCCACCCCGCCGAACTCGTCGGACGGCTTTCGCGGCGGCTGGCCTCCCGGGATCGGATAGGCCTTCAGCTCGGTCAGCAGCTCGGAAAGCGTCAGGTCGGCGGTCAGCTCCACCTCGCGGCGCAGTCGGTCGAGCAGGTGGGCGCGCCATTCGTGCAGGTTGGCGATCCGCGACGCCAGGCCTTCGGGATGGAGGGTCAGGCGCAGCACGTTCAGCGGTGCGGCCAGCAGGTGGGGCGCGACGCCGGCCATCATCGGCGCGATCATCCGGTTGGCGCTGACCAGGTTCCAGCCACGATCGACGACCAGGGCAGGGTAGGGCTCGTGCCCGGCGAGGATGACATCGACGGCCCTGCGCGCCGCTGCAAGGGCGGGGTCGTCCAGGGAGCGTTGCGGAAACACTGGCGCAAAGCCGGCCGCCACGAGAATGGTGTTCCGTTCGCGCAACGGGATCTCCAGGTGTTCGGCCAGACGCAGCACCATGTCCCGGCTGGGCTGGGCGCGGCCGGTTTCGAGGAAGCTGAGGTGGCGGGTGGAAATCTCGGCGTCGAGCGCCAGGTCGAGCTGGCTGAGCCGGCGGCGCCGGCGCCATTGACGGAGGTGGTCGCCCACTGCGGTTGCTGTCGCGATCATGGCGCGACACTAGCTGGGCTGGGGGGCGGGCTCCATGACCTGAGAAGTAATGGGCGCGGGATCTGACGCCCGAAAAGACAAAGGGCCGGCTCCCTTTCGAGAACCGGCCCTTCCATTGTCGGACCGCAGTGCGGCCCGCAACTCGGCGCTTACTTGGAGACCTCGTAAGCGGCGACCCGGGTCGCGGCTTCCACACTCGGATGAGGACAATGAGACACTGGGTCACCTCCTTTCAGCTGTTGAACAGGACCCTCAATATGGGACGGATTTTCCGGTTCGCAAACCCCTTCGTCGCCATTTAGCCAAGCGTGACGCCGGCGGCGCTCGGTTGGTCTTCGCGACCGGCCCGGCGGCGCAGCTCCGTGACCGGGCGCGGCAGCTTGTCGAGGGCCTCGATCGTGGCGCGGTAGCCAGCCTCGACCGCCGGCTCGAACGCGGACCAGTCCCGGATCTCGACGCCGGTCAGGTCAGGGGTGATGAGGACGTCAGTGGCTTCGCGCGCGGCCGCCAGATCGCGTCCGGTGGACACCGTGGCCGCCCGCATCAGCAGCGAGACGATCGGCGGCCCTTTGCGCCATTGGCCCGAGCGGATCCACCGCCAGACCGATTCCGGCCGTGCGACGTCATCGGCGGTGATCGAGCGGCCGCGGCTGACGTCGACGCCGACGATGGGGCCGAGCTGGGTCAACCGCATGATGTCGGCCGGGAAGTTCTTCATCACCGCGCCGTCGACCAGCACGTTGTTGTCGTCGGTGGTGGCGGGCGGCAGCACGCCGGGCAGGGAGATGGTCGCGCGCAGGGCCCGGCGCAGCAGGCCGCTCTTGTGCAGCTGATAGGCGCCGGTGGTGAGGTTCGACGACACGCAGAAGAACGGCAGCCAGAGGTCGGCGATCTGGATCTCGTCAAAATGCCTGGCCAGCCGCTCGCGCACCTTCTCTCCGCGGGTCATGGCCAGCAGCGGCAGGGCGATGTCGTCCAGCGGGCTGGTGGTGACGAAGGCGTCGCGGATGCGCCGCTCCATTTCCTCGCCGTCCCAACCGACCGCCAGACCGGCGCCGACGATCGCGCCCATCGAGACGCCGCCGACGAAATCGATGGGCACGCCGCGTTCGCGCAGGGCCTTGATCGCCCCGATGTGCGCGTAGGCGCGAGCGCCGCCCCCGGAGAGCACCAGCCCGACCGACCGCCCGGTCAGCAGACGGGCGATCCGTCGCGCGTCGTCGCCGTTGTCGCGGCGAACCTGGAACAACCGGGCGGGGCGCAACGCATCCACCCAGGCCTGGGATCCCCGCGGCGCCTTGCAGGTCTTGGGCTGAACCAGGATCAGGTCGACGAGCCCCTGGGCCTGAAGCGGCTCGCCATGGGCAAGGCCCTCGGGCGGCGGGGCGGTGTCGCCCCGCGCGATCCGGAACAGGCGGTCGACCTGCCGGCCGACGACCTGGCGCCAGCCGATATCCTCGGCCTCGGCGGCGTAGAGCACGAAGTCGTAGTCGCGCTCGACTTCGGAGAACCACTCCGTCGGGGCGTGTTGGGCCTCGCTGCCGACGACGGTCACCGAATAGCCGAGGCGGCCGACCTCGCGCGCCACCTTGTCGATCAGGGGGCGGACGGCGACGGCTGCGCCCGTTCCGACGAAGCCGTACACCGACGGCTCGCCGATCGAGGTCTTGCTGGCGGCCTGCCGGGTGCGCAGGATCATCAATCGCGCCAGCTCGGTCATCACCGAGGCGTCGGCCTCGGCCGCCTCGAAAAAGGCCTCGCGCGGCAGGGCGAAAATCTCGGAATCGCGCAAGGCCACCACGGTGCCGCTGTGCGGGGTCCCGGTGATCAGCGACATCTCCCCGGCGGGCTCGCCCGGCCGGATGACGCCCAGGAACTGCGGCTCGCCGTTCTCTTCCTTGCGGAAGGCGCCCAAACGTCCGGCGCGCAGGAAATAGAGATGGTCGGCCGGTTCCCCGGCCTTGAACAGCGTTGCTCCGCCCGGCAGGGCGAACCACGTCGCTTCGCCGTGGCCGCGCTCCTCGTAGAAGAGACGGGCCAAGGCCGATTCGCTGGGAATATCGGGCAAGCTGACCACGGCGGCAGCCTAGCTTGCGTCGCCGTGGGCGGCTATGGCTTGGCCTGATCCAAAGTTCCGGTCCAGCGTTCTTTAAGGATCCCAGGAGACCGCAAGCCATGACCAATCCGATCGCCGACCCGCTGGTCGAAATCACTGACACCGACGCCGATTCCAGGTTGGTCGACATCGACGCGACCCTTGAGGGCGTCGCGACCGTGACGCTCAACCGGGCGATCCGGCGCAACGCTTTCAATGCCGAACTGATCGCGGCCCTGCACGAGGCGTTCGAGACGCTGCAGGGCGCCGAGGGGGTCCGCGTGGTGTTCCTGCGCGGCGCGGGCTCGACCTTCAGCGCCGGGGCCGACCTGGACTGGATGCGCGAGGCCGTGGACCGCAGCGAGGCTGACAATCGCGACGATGCAATGCTGTTGGCGCGCATGCTCAAGAGCCTGTGGGACATCCCGGCGCTGACGGTCGCCCTGGTCGAGGGCGGCGCCTATGGCGGCGGCGCGGGTCTGGCGGCCGCGTGCGACATGGCGGTCGCCACCGCCGACTCCAAGTTCAGCTTTTCCGAGGTCCGGCTCGGCCTCATCGCCGCGACCATCAGTCCCTATGTCGTGGGCGCGGTCGGTCCGCGCGAGGCACGCGCCCTGTTCGCCACCGGCAAGGTGTTCGATGCGGCCTATGCCGAGAGGGTCGGGCTGGTCAGCGAGGTGGTCGCCGACGGCGCCCAGCTGACCGAGGCGCGCGACCGGATCGCCCGCGAGATGATGGCCTGCGGACCCGAGGCGGTCGCCCAGTCCAAGAAGCTGGTCGAGGACGTCGCGTTCCGCCCGGTCGAGGAGGTGATGGAGGAAACCGCCCGGCGGATCGCCCGCGTGCGTGTCAGTCCCGAAGGGCAGGAAGGCGTCCGCGCCTTCCTTGAGAAGCGCAAGCCCAGCTGGCTGGTCTAGGCGCCATGTCGCTGCACATGATCAAGCTGGTGGTGGGCTGCGACACCATCGAGGATCTGCTCGCCTGGCACGAGGCGGGAAGGCCCTGGATCATGCACACCCGCCAGACCCCCAAGCGGGCCGCCGAATTGCTGGACGGCGGCTCGCTCTATCGGGTGTTCAAGGGCGTGATCATGTGCCGCCAGCGCATTCTGGCGGTCGATACGGTGGGCGAGGGCGTCACCGCGCGCTGCCAGGTGACCGTCGATCCCGAGATCGTCCGGGTGGCGCCGACCCCGCGGCGTGCTTTCCAAGGCTGGCGTTATCTCGAAGCCAAGGACGCGCCGCCGGATCTTTCCGGCGGCGTCGATGGGGACATTCCCCCCGAGCTGGCGCGCCAGCTGCGGGAGGCCGGCGCCTGGTAGGCGCTCAGACCGCCATGTTGTCGATCAGCCGGGTCTTACCGATCATCGCGGCGGCCAGCACGCGGCCCGGAACGGTCAGTGGACCGGGTCCCGGATGGCTGAGGTCGTCGGCGTTGCGGACCTCGAAGTAGTCGATGCGCTGGAAGCCGGCGCGTTCGAGCGCGGCGATGCCGGTGGCTTCCACCCGCTCGACGGGCTCGCCGGCCTGCAGGCGGCGCACGGCGTCGGCCAGGGCGACATTCATCCGGCCAGCGACTTCGCGTTCGGCCTCGCTGAGATAAGCATTGCGCGAGGAGCGCGCGAGGCCGTCTTCCAGTCGCGAAGTCGGGGCCCCGACGATCTCGACCGGAATGTTCAGGTCGCGGACCACGCGCTTGATGACCTGGAGCTGCTGAAAGTCCTTTTCGCCGAACACCGCGACGTCGGGGCCGCACTGCAGCAGCAGCTTGCTGACCACGGTGGCGACGCCGGCGAAGTGGCCGGGGCGGGCCGCGCCGTCCAGCGGCTCAGAGACGCCGGTGACGTTGACGGACGTCGCGAAGCCCTGCGGATACATCTCGCCCACCGTCGGGGCGAACAGCAGGTCGCAGCCGGCGCCGGCCAACAGTTCGGCGTCGCGCGCCTCGCCGCGCGGATAGGCGTCGAAGTCCTCGTTGGGGCCGAACTGGGTTGGATTGACGAACACGCTGGCGACGACCCGGTCGGCCTTGGTCTTGGCCAGGGCGATCAGCGACAGATGACCTTCGTGCAAGGCGCCCATGGTCGGCACGAGCGCGACCCGTTCACCGGCCTGCTTCCACGACGCCACCTGGGCGCGGAGGTCGGCGACGGTGCGGACGATGGCGATCTGGGACATGGGAAAACTCGCTGGACTGGGTGGGGCGCTTATGGCGCGGTCGGTCCCTGGCGTCTATTCCATCCACAGTCGATGCAGCGCCTTACGTTGACGCCGCGTCGTGGTGAAGGTTCCTGTTAACAAATAGAATCGGTGCGAAGTCGCCGAATCGGTTTGGAGTTGAGAATCGATGTCACAAGCCAAGGTGATCGTCGTCGGGAACGAAAAGGGCGGGGCGGGGAAGTCCACCATCGCCATCCACGTGGCCACGGCCCTGCTGCATGGCGGAGCCAAGGTCGCGACCTTGGACCTGGACGTGCGCCAGCAGTCGATGGGCCACTTCTTCGCCCATCGCCGCGCGTGGCTGGACGCCAATGGCGCGGTCGCCCCGATGCCGATCGAGTTCCAGCTCCCGGCCGAATTGGCCAAGGCGGCGGACGCCGACGCGCTGGCCCAGTTCGAAGAGGCGTTCGGCCGGGCGGCCGAGCAGGCCGACTTCGTGCTGATCGACACCCCCGGCAGCGACACGGCCATCGGCCGCGCGGCGCACGGATTGGCCGATCTCATCGTCACCCCGATGAACGACAGCTTCGTCGACTTCGACATGCTGGGCGTGGTCGATCCGGTGAGCCTGGAGCTGAAGCGGCCCAGCCTCTACTCCGAAACCGTCTGGAACAGCCGCAAGGCGCGGGCGGTGGCGAGCGGCAAGTCGATCGACTGGGTGGTGCTGCGTAACCGTCTGGCCCCCACCGAGGCGCGCAACCGCAAGCGCCTGGACGAGCGCGTCCAGGCGCTGTCGCGGCGGGTCGGGTTCCGCGTCGGACCGGGCCTGCGCGACCGGGTCATCTATCGCGAGCTGTTCCCGTTCGGCCTGACCATCGCCGATCTGTCGCCGACGATCCGTCCGGTGGCGATGTCGCTGCAGCATGTCGCCGCCCGCCAGGAGCTGCGGGCGCTGATGGGCGCGCTGGGCCTCTCGGGCATGGCCGGCGAAGAGCTGCTGGCGGCGCAATAGCCGCGTTCAGATGCTTTACCTGGCCCTTGGCTGTGCGGCGCTGTTGCTGCTGGTCTGGATCACCCGCGGCAAGCCTTTGCTGAAGCGCCGCGAGTGGCGGTTCCTGGCCGGAGCGCTGGCGATCGCCTGCTTCGCGGCCGCGGCCTATGTCGGCGTGCGCGGCGGCTGGGGAAAGTCCATCGTGCTGGTGGTCATGGGGCTGTGGCTGGCGGTGTCGACCCGCCGGACGGGGATAGCGGCTCCGCCGGCCACCGCCTGCATCAGCGACAGCGAGGCGCGTTCGATCCTTGGGGTCGGGCCTGAGGCCACCGAAGCCGAGATCAGGGAAGCCTATGGCCGCCTGATGCGCATGGCCCATCCAGACAAGGGCGGGACCAGCGGCCTGGCCGCGCAACTGAACGCGGCCAGGGATCGTCTGCTGAAGAAGTAGTCGTCAGGCCGGCCGCACGACCATGCAGGCCAGGCGTTTGGCCTTCAGGGCCTGACAGGCGTCCTTGGCGGAGGCCTCGGTATAGCCTGAGAACCGCGCCCGGTAGGTGCCGCCGACCTTGCCGCCGACTTCGCCGTTGGCGGCGCGGAAGTGTTTGCCGAAGCGCTTGGAGACGAGGGCGATCTGCTCCTTGGCGTCAGCCTTGGACTTGAAGGCGCCGACTTGGACCGACCATTTGCCCGCCGCCTTCTTGTCGCGCAGGGCGCTCTTCGAGGGCTCGACGATCTTGGTGCGGGCGGCGGCCGGGGTCGGGCTGGCCGAAGCGAGCACGATCTTCAAACCGTCCTGCTCGTTGTCGCCCTGTTCGATGGAGGGGCGCACCAGCGGGCCGGAGGGCTCCGGCTCGAACAGGTTCTGGGCGACGGTGATCTTCTCGCCGCGGTCGCGGCGGGCCATGACGTCGAAGCCGGTCAGGATCAGGTCTTCGGCGTTGTTGTTGCGCACGGCGGTCGACGGCGCGCCGAGGACCACGGTGATCAGGCGGCGATTGTCGCGCACGGCCGACACCGCGATGTTGAAGCCGGAGGCGTTGGTGTAGCCGGTCTTCAGGCCGTCGACGCCGGGCATGCGGCCAAGCAGGCCGTTGTGGTTGCGCATGGTCACGCCGCGGAACGTGAAGCTCTGCTGGCTGAACAGCTTGTAGTACTGCGGGTAGTCGCGCATCACCGCGCGCGACAGGATCGCGATGTCGCGGGCCGTGGAGACCTGGCGGCTGTCGGGCAGGCCCGAGGCGTTGACGAAGCGGGTGTTCTGCATGCCGAGCTCTTCGGCGCGCAGGGTCATCATCGCGGCGAAACGCGCTTCTGATCCGCCCAGCTTTTCGGCCAGGGCCACGGCGATGTCGTTGGCCGACTTGATGGCCAGCGCCTGCATCGCCTGTTCGACGGTCAAGGTCTCGCCGGGACGCAGGCCGAGCTTGGTCGGCGCCTGGGCGGCGGCGCGGGGCGAGATCACCACCGGGTCGTCGAGACGGATGCGGCCGGCGGCCAGCGCCTCGAACGCCAGGTACAGCGTCATCACTTTCGTGATCGAGGCGGGATACCGGGGACTGTCCGCGCGTTTGGCGTACATGACCTCGCCGGTCTTCGCATCGACCACGATGGCCGCATACTTGGGTTGGCTGGCGGGCAGCTGGAGGTAGGGAACCTGGGCCTGTGCGGTCCCGGCCACCGGCGCGACGGCGGTCGCGGCGGCGAGGGCAAGGGACGCAATCAGGCGGCGGGCACGCTCGAACATGCGGTTCGTCCGTCAATACAAAGGTTTAAGCGGCCCCCCGGGCCACTCCGGATGAGTCCTAGCATGCCAGCCGTAGCCTTGCGCGATGGTAAACAGGACTTGAACGAGCCCATTTGTCGCGCCTGAACCGATCAACACTTCCGTGAACGTCCGGCGCCCAAAGGGCGGGCAGGGTTATTGTGCGGTGCACAAAATTCGCTTGACTGCTGCACTGCAACATGGGAAATGACGGGTGAGTTCAAGGCAAATCCCCCGTCCACGTTTGCGTCGCGGTATCACCGCCCAATCCCGACCCCAGGAGCCCGCCCATGGCCGCCGCCGAGACCGTTAAGAACACCGTCGAACAGTTCACCACCGCCGGCAACGTCGCCTTCAAGGACGCTGTCGAGAAGTCGCTCGCTCAACTGAACGAGATGAACACCCATTCGAAGAAGAACCTGGAAGCCGTCATCGCCTCGGTGACCGCCTCGACCAAGGGCGCCGAAGCCCTGGGCGCCCAGGCCATGGCCTACTCGAAGAAGGCCGTGGAGGATCACGTCGCCGCCGCCAAGTCGCTCTCGGGCGCCAAGTCGGTGCAGGAAGTGATCGAGCTTCAGACCACCTACGCCAAGTCGGCCCTCGACGCCTACATCGCCGAAGTCTCGAAGATGTCGGATATCGTGTCGTCGTCGGTGAAGGACGCGGTCAAGCCGCTCAACGAGCGCGTCACCGCCGCCGTCGAGCGCCTGCAGGCCGCGCGCTAAAGACCTCCCAGTCGCCCCGCTCCGGCGGGGTGTCCGCACCGAAAAGGCCCGCGCCATCCCAGGCGCGGGCCTTTTCTCTATCCGGGGCCCTTTTCGCTTTTCGGGTTCGGGGCGCAGCGGTAGACCTTCGGCATGTCGAAGGTCGAAGAACGCCTGTCTGCGCTCGGTCTCACCCTGCCGCAGCCCAACCCGCCGGTCGCCAACTATGTGCCCTTCGTGAGGGTCGGCGATCTCGTCCACATCTCCGGCCAGGTGTCGGTCGACGCCGGCGGCGGCATTCGCGGCACGGTCGGCGAGGAGGTCGACATGGAGACCGCCAAGGCGGCGGCGCGTCTGTGCGGCGTCAACCTGATCGCCCAGATGAAGGCGGCCTGCGACGGCGACCTGGACCGCGTGGTCCGGGTGGTCAAGCTGGGCGGCTTCGTGCAGGCGGGCGCGAACTTCCTGGAGATCCCGCAGGTCGTGAACGGCGCCTCGGACCTGATGGTCGAGGCCTTCGGCGACGCGGGCAAGCACGCCCGCTCGGCGGTCGGCGTCTATCGACTGCCGCTCGGCTTCTCGGTCGAGGTCGACGCCGTGGTGCAGGTGCGGTGAGCAACCCGTTCGGCGAGGCCTGGGACCTGCTGTTCCACCCGCCGGTGGCGCACCGGGGTCTGTGGACGCGCGGCGGAGCGCCGGAGAACTCGCTCGCCGCCTTCCAGGCCGCCTGCGAGGCCGGCTACGGCGTCGAACTGGACGTCCACCTGTCGTCGGACGGGGAGGCGATGGTCTTCCACGACGAAGACCTGAAGCGGATGACCGGAGTCGAGGGCAAGCTGCGCGACCGCACCGCCGCCGATCTGGGCGACCTGAACCTGAAGGACACTGACGAGAAGATCCCGACCCTGCGCGAGACCCTGGCCTTGATCGGCCGACGGGCGATGGTGCACATCGAGCTGAAGACGGCCTATGGCGAGGTCGGGCCGCTGGAGCAGCGCGTCCACGAACTGCTGATCGACCACGCCGGCCCGACCTGTGTGATCGGGTTCAATCCCTACTCGCACGCCTGGTTCGCCGACCGGTTCCCGGGCGTGCTGCGGGGGCTGGACAGCTATGACTACAAGCAGGCGCCGCACATGAACGAGGCGCAGCGCGAATCCTTCGCCAGGCTGGAGCATGTGGCCATCGCCCGCCCGCACTTCCTGGCGCTGCACATCGGCATGCTGCCGGACGAGCGGGTGGCGAAATTCCGCGACGAGGGCATGCCGGTCGTGGCCTGGACGGTGCGCGAGCCGGGGCAGTGGGACGCGGTGAAGGACCATTGCGACAACCTGATCTTCGAGGGTTTCGAAGCGTGAAGCTGAAGCCGGCGGTGCAGATCAGCCGCCGAATCGCCGAGATCGGGCGTGAGGCGTGGGATGCTTGCGCCGGTCATCCGGACCACCGCGGAAATCCGTTTGTGGCCTTCGACTTCCTGGACATCGCCGAGGCGGCCGGCTGCGCGGTCGAGCGCACCGGCTGGGGGCCGCAGCATCTGTCGGTCGAAGACGAGGCGGGACAGGTCGCGGCGGTGATGCCGCTCTATCTGAAGTCACACAGCCAGGGCGAATACGTCTTCGATCATGCCTGGGCTGACGCCTATGAGCGGGCGGGCGGCCAGTACTATCCGAAGCTGATCTCGGCCGCCCCGTTCAGCCCGGTGACCGGGCCACGGCTGCTGGTGCGGCCGGACGTCGAGCTGGAGGAGGCGCGCCGCATCCTGCTGGGCGGCGCCCTGGCAGTGTGCGAGCAGTACGAGGTTTCGTCCCTGCACGTGAATTTCCCGACGCAGGGCGAGTGGGACTGGCTGGGTGATCGGGGGCTGCTGCAGCGGCAGGGCCAGCAGTACCACTGGCTCAACCAGGGTTACGCCAGCTTCGACGGGTTCCTGGAGGCGCTGTCGTCGGGGCGGCGAAAGACCATTCGGCGCGAGCGGCGCGACGCGCAGGCGCAGGTCGAGATCGTCGCGCTCACGGGCGCGGAGATCACCGAGGACCACTGGGATGCGTTCTTCGCCTTCTACATGGACACCGGCTCGCGCAAGTGGGGCCGCCCGTACCTGAACCGCTTGTTCTTCTCGCTGCTGGGCGAGCGGATGGCTGACCGTGTGCTGCTGGTCATGGCCCGGCGCGGCGGACGTTGGATCGCCGGGGCGCTGAACCTGATCGGCGAGGACTGTCTCTACGGCCGCAACTGGGGGTGCATCGAGGACGTCCCGTTCCTGCATTTCGAGCTCTGCTACTACCAGGCGATCGAATGGGCGATCGACAAGGGCCTGGCGCGGGTCGAGGCCGGGGCCCAGGGGCAGCACAAGATCGCCCGGGGCTATCTGCCGGCTCCGGTCTATTCCGCCCACCACATCGCCGACCCGCGGCTGCGCGGGCCCGTGGACGATTTCGTCCGCCGAGAGCGCGAGGCGGTGAACGGCGAGATGGAGTGGCTGGCCGAGGAGTATTCGCCCTTCCGGCAAGCCTAGGCCGGCTCAGATCTTCCGGTCCTGCCAGTAGGCGTCGCGCAGCAGCCGCTTGTACAGCTTGCCGGTCGGAAGGCGCGGCATCTCCTCGATGAAGTCGATGGAGCGCGGCGCCATGTAGTGGGCCAGACGCTCGCGGGCGTAGGTCATCAACTCCGCGGCGAGGTCCTCGCTGGGGGCCTGGCCGGCCGCAGGTTCGATCACCGCCTTGACCGCTTCGCCCATTTCCGCGTCCGGCACACCGAACACCGCCACGTCGGCGACCTTCGGGTGGGTGATCAGGGCGTCTTCGATGGCTTGCGGATAGATGTTCACCCCGCCCGAGATGATCATGAAGGCCTTGCGGTCGGTCAGGTAGAGATAGCCGTCTTCGTCGAGATATCCGACGTCGCCGAGCGCGTTCCAGTTCGGGTGATCGGGATGGCGCGCCGAGGCGGTCTTGGCCGGGTCGTTGTGATACTCGAAGGTCGGCGCCTCGCGTTCGAAGTAGACGAGGCCGGTCTCGCCGATCGGCAGCTCCTTGCCGTCTTCATCGCAGATGTGCAGGACGCCCGACGCCGCCCGGCCGACCGAGCCGGGGTGCTCGAGCCAATCCTCGCTGGTGATGAAGGTCGAGCCCGAGGCTTCCGTACCGGCGTAATACTCGTAGAGGATCGGCCCCCACCACTCGATCATCTGGCGCTTGACCTCTACCGGACAAGGCGCGGCGGCGTGGACGGCGACCTGATGGCTGGAGAGGTTGTAGCGGGCGCGAACCTCGGCCGGCAGCTTCAGCATGCGCACGAACATGGTCGGCACCCATTGGCTGTGAGTGACGCCGTGCGTCTCGATCAGCTGTAGCGCCTGCTCCGGATCGAAGCGCTCCATCATCACCACCGTGCCGCCGAAGGACTGCACCGTCAGAACATAGGCCAGCGGCGCGGCGTGATAGAGCGGGGCTGGCGACAGGTAGACGCTCTGCGCCGACAGCCCGTAGCGGTTGGCCATCTGGCGCGCGTCGAACCCCTCGGCCGGCGTGATGTCGGGTAGGGGGCGCAGGATTCCCTTGGGTCGCCCGGTGGTGCCCGACGAGTAGAGCATGGAATCGCCCATCCACTCCTGAGCCAGAGGCTCGGGCGAACCGGACGCCACCGCCGCCTCGTAGGAATCCCAGCCGGGGATGACGCCGCCGACCATCAGGCGGATCGGGCAGTTCGGAATCAGGTCCAGGAGCTCGGCGGCGGTCTCGCACTTGGCGTAGGATGTGACCAACGCCTTGGCCCCGCAGTCGTTCGCGATGTAGGCGGCCTCGTCCGGCGGCAGGTAGCGGTTGATGGTGGTGATGTAGAGGCCTGATCGGAAGGCCGCCCAGACCGGTTCCATGAAGGCGAGGTTGTTCTCCATCAAGACGGCGATGTGGTCGCCGCGGCGCAGGCCCTGGGCATAGAGGAACTGCGCCAGGCGGTTGGAGCGCTCATTCAGCTCGGCGAAGCTCACCGCCTGGCCGGTGTCGGCGGAAATCATGGCCGGCTTGTCGGGCGTCAGTCGCGCGTGATCGGCGAGATACATCGCTTCCCTCCCTCTGCAGCCTTTGCGGCCGTCTATCCTTGCAGGTTATCGCAAGGCGAGGGGGCGTAAACCCGTCGCCGTGTTCCGTCCTTCCCGCCAATGCGCTACCACCGAGCGACGAGTTTGGAGGAGCGGCCCATGAGCCTGGACGGGACCTACGAGGACGGAAATATCTTCGCCAAGATTCTGCGCGGCGAGGCGCCGGCGGCGAAGGTGTTTGAGGACGGCGAGGTTCTCGCATTCATGGACGTCTTTCCGCAGTCCAAGGGCCACACCCTGGTGATCCCCAAGCACTCCCAGGCGCGCAACCTGCTGGAGGTGGAGCCGGAGGTCCTCGCGCCGCTGATGTTCGGCGTGCAGCGGATCACCCATGCGGTCCGCGCGGCGCTGAACCCGGATGGAATCATGGTCGCCCAGTACAACGGCGCGCCCGCCGGCCAGACGATCTATCACCTGCACTTCCACATCATCCCGCGCTGGACGGGCGTTGAGCTCGGCCGGCACGGGGCCGGCGGCATGGCCGACCCGGCCGAACTCAAGGCCCTGGCCGAGCAAATCGCCGCCAAGATCGCCTAGCTGGTTCGTAAGGCGGGCAAAGAAAAACCCCGGAGCCGAAGCTCCGGGGTTTCGCATTTTCGGGTCTTTGAGCGGGCTAGTCGGCCAGCTCCGCCGCGGTGTCCTCGGCCGGATCCTCGATGATCGGGGCGCCCGGCTCGCGGTCGTCGCCTTCGATCTCGAAGCCGAGTTTGCTGTCCTTGAGCACCACCTTGACGTGGCCGCCCTTGACCAGCTTGCCGAACAGGATCTCGTCGGCGAGCGGCTTTTTGATGTGCTCCTGGATGACCCGGGCCAGCGGCCGGGCGCCATAGAGCTCGTCGAAGCCGTTCTTGGCCAGCCAGTCGGCCGCTTCCTCAGTCGTCTCGATCGTGACGTGACGATCGGCCAGTTGGGCCTCCAGCTGCATGACGAACTTCTGGACGACCTGCCGGATGATCTCTTGGGTCAGCGGCTTGAACTGAACCACCGCATCCAGACGGTTGCGGAACTCCGGCGTGAACAGGCGCTTCAGGGCCTCGTCGACCTCGTCGTCCTGCTTGCCGCGACCGAAGCCGATGGCGTTGCGCTGGGCGTCCGAGGCGCCGGCGTTGGTGGTCATGATCAGGACCACGTTGCGGAAGTCGACTTTCTTGCCGTTGGCGTCGGTGAGCACGCCATGGTCCATGACCTGCAGCAGGATGTTGAAGACGTCCGGGTGGGCCTTCTCGATTTCGTCCAGCAGCACGACCGCGTGCGGGTGCTGATCGACCGAGTCGGTCAGCAGGCCGCCCTGGTCGAAGCCGACATAGCCGGGAGGCGCGCCGATCAGGCGGCTGACCGTGTGCCGCTCCATGTACTCCGACATGTCGAAG
Source organism: Phenylobacterium sp. 58.2.17 (assembly GCF_026411515.1). NCBI lineage: Bacteria > Pseudomonadati > Pseudomonadota > Alphaproteobacteria > Caulobacterales > Caulobacteraceae > Phenylobacterium > Phenylobacterium sp. 58.2.17. The sequence continues at coordinate 51,145 of NZ_JAPMTQ010000012.1, forward strand.
CGCAGGAGCTCGATGCCCATGGTCGAAGCCAACTGGCGGGCGGTCTCGGTCTTGCCGGTGCCCGTGGGACCCGAGAACAGGTAGCAGCCGATCGGCTTGTTGGCGTCGCGCAGGCCCGCCCGCGCCATCTTCATGGCGGCGGAGAGCTGTTCGATCGCGTCGTCCTGCCCATAGACGGCGCGCTTCAGATCGACTTCGAGTTCCTTCAGCGCCACCGTATCGGACTTGGACACCGACTTCGGCGGGATGCGGGCGATCTTGGCGACGACCGTCTCGATCTCCTTCACGCCGATGGTCTTCTTCCGCTTGCCCTCAGGCAGCAGCATCTGGCTGGCGCCGGCCTCATCGATGATGTCGATGGCCTTGTCCGGCAGCTTGCGGTCAGTGATGTACTTGGCCGACAGCTCCACCGCCGCCTTGATGGCGTCGCCCGTGTAGCGGAGCTTGTGGAACTCCTCGTAGTAGGTCTTCAGACCCTTGAGGATCTTGATCGTGTCTTCGATCGTCGGCTCGTTCACGTCGATCTTCTGGAAGCGGCGGACCAGGGCCCGATCCTTCTCGAAGTGCTGACGGAACTCCTTGTAGGTCGTCGAGCCCATGCAGCGCAGGGTGCCCGAGGCCAGGGCCGGCTTCAGCAGGTTCGAGGCGTCCATCGCCCCGCCGCTGGTCGCGCCGGCGCCGATCACCGTGTGGATCTCGTCGATGAACAAGATCGCGTCGGGGTGGTTTTCCAGTTCCTTGACGACCTGCTTCACGCGCTCTTCGAAGTCGCCGCGATAGCGGGTGCCCGCCAGCAGCGAGCCCATGTCGAGCGAGAAGATCGTCGCGCCGGCCAGGACTTCCGGGACCTGGTTGCTGATGATCTTGCGGGCCAGGCCTTCGGCGATGGCGGTCTTCCCGACGCCGGGGTCGCCCACCAGCAGCGGGTTGTTCTTGGTCCGGCGGCAGAGGATCTGGATGCAGCGCTCGACTTCCGCCGCGCGCCCGATCAGCGGGTCGACCTTACCCTGCTTGGCCTTTTCGTTGAGGTTGACGCAGTAGGCTTCGAGCGCCTCGCCGCCGGTCTTCACGGCGGGCTTGTCCTCGTCCTCGGAGCCCTTGACGGTTTTGGGCTGGTCGGCCCCGGCCTTCTTGGCGATGCCGTGGGCGATGTAGTTCACCGCGTCGTACCGCGTCATGTCCTGCTCCTGCAGGAAATAGGCGGCATGGCTCTCGCGCTCGGAGAAGATGGCCACGAGCACGTTGGCTCCGGTCACTTCCTCACGGCCCGAGGATTGGACGTGGATCACGGCGCGCTGGATCACGCGCTGGAACGACGACGTCGGCTTGGCGTCCTCGCCGTCGTCGACGACCAGGGAGCGGAGCTCGTTGTCCACGTAGTTGGTGAGCGTGGTGCGCAGGGCGGCCAGGTCCACGTCGCACGCTCGCATCACACCCGCCGAGTCCTCATCGTCGATGAGGGCGAGCAGCAGGTGCTCTAGCGTCGCGTACTCGTGCTTGCGCTGGTTCGCGAAAGCCACCGCGCGGTGGAGAGATTCTTCAAGCTGGCGCGAGAATGATGGCACTGAGCCTCAATCCTTTTCCATTGTGCATTGCAGCGGGTGCTGATGCCGGCGGGCGGTATCAACCACCTGGGCCACCTTCGTTTCCGCCACCTCGTATGTGAACACGCCACACACGCCGACACCGTGTTGGTGAACGTGCAGCATGATCCGCGTCGCGTCTTCGCGCGACTTGTTAAAGTATTGCTCAAGCACGTAGACGACGAATTCCATCGGCGTGTAGTCATCATTCAGGATGAGCACGCGATACATCGACGGCTTCTGCGTCTTCGGCTTGGTCTGAGTGATGACCGTCGACCGGACGCCCGTATCTTGATCACCTTGCTTGCGCTCGGCCATCGAACAGGTCTCCTGAGGGCAGCCGCCCTCTCTACAATGGATTAGATATGGAAAAGGCTGCCGTATGGAAGGGTTGAAATGTCGCCCAAAGGCTCCAACCCGTCTAACCGCGCGTTTTTGTCACCCCGAATGCGGGGGAACATGGCAACCCTCAATCATGGGAGGTGCGTTTCGCCCCCAAGGCCCGACCGGATGTGACCGCGCCGGGGCCGAATCGCGCCCGTAGCTTATCCACGGCGCGTTCCTCGACCAGGGCCTTCTGCTCGGCGCCGGCGAAAAAGTCGTGCTCCACGGCGTCGGCGTCGATCAGGTCGGCGATGCCGATGCCGATCAACCGCCAGGGCCGCCCGTCGGCCTCCTTGGCCAACAGTTCGCGGCCGACGGCGAACAGGGTCTTGGCCGTCTGGGTCGGCACGGGTAGGGCGCGGCGGCGGGTGATGATCTTCAAGTCCGTCCGGCGCAGCTTGAGCGTCACGACCCGGCCGGCGACGCCGCCGGCGCGGGCCTGGCGGGCGACGCGCTCGCAAAGCGGGGCCAGCTTGTCCTCCAGGTCGGACCTGGCGGACAGGTCCTCGTTGAAGGTGGTCTCGGCGCTGATGCCCTTGCGCTCCTCGTTGGGATTGACGGTGCGGTTGTCGCGCCCGTGCGCCAAGTCGTGCAGCCGCAGGCCCTGAGCGCCAAAACGCTGGGCCAGGACCTTGAGGTCGGCGCGGGCCAGGTCGCCGACCTTGCTGAACCCGGCGCCTTCCAGCGACCTGACCATGGCCGGGCCGACGCCGGGGATGATCCCCACCGGTTTCGAGGCCAGGAAATCCTGCGCTTCGGCCGCCCCGATGACCGAGAATCCGCGCGGCTTGTCGAGGTCCGAGGCGATCTTGGCGAGGAACTTGTTGGCGGCCAGGCCGATCGAGACGGTGATGCCGACCTCGGCCTCGATCCTCGCTTGCAGTCGCGCCAGGGTCTCGGCGGGCGGCGCCCCGTGCAGGCGCTGGGTGCCGGAAAGATCCATCCACGCCTCGTCCAGCGACAGCGGCTGCACCAGCGGCGTCAGGTCGCGGACCATCTCCATGATCCGCCGACTTTCGGTCCGGTACTTGGTGAAGTCGGGCTTGAGGATCACCGCCTGGGGGCAGAGCTGGCGGGCCTTGAACATCGGCATCGCCGATCGCACGCCGCTGATGCGGGCGATGTAGCAGCAGGTAGTGACGACCCCCCGCTTGCCGCCGCCGACGATCACCGCCTGGTCGCGCAGGGAAGGGTCGTCGCGCTTCTCCACCGAGGCGTAAAAGGCGTCGCAGTCCACGTGTGCGATGGAGAGCGTCTCGAGCTCGGCGTGGGCCACGATCCGCGGCGAGCCGCAGGCGGGGCAGCGGCGCTCGAACGGGCCGCGCCTGAAGCAGTCGCGGCAGAGGGCGCTCATGGCTGCAGCGGCCACAGCCAGGCCGCACCCCGCACGCCGGACGAATCTCCGTGCATCGCCGGCCGGATGTCGGTCTCGAACTGGTCGGAGAACACCAGTGGCGCAATGGCCGCGGGCAGGCGTTCGTAGAGTTCGCCGACATTCGACATGCCGCCGCCCAGGATGATGACGTCGGGATCCAGCACGTCGCAGACCACCGCCAGGCCGCGCGCCAGACGGTCGACATAGCGGTCGAGCGCCGCGGAGGCCGCGCGTTCGCCGGTCCGCGCCGCGCCGATGATCTGTTCGCCCGAGAGGCCGCCGCCATGGTCCCTGGCGAGCCCGGTTCCCGACACCCAGAGTTCCATGCAGCCGCGTCGCCCGCACCAGCACGAGGGGCCGGGATGCTCGTCGTCGGTCGGCCAGGGCAGGGGCATGTGACCCCACTCTCCGGCGAAGGCGTTGCGGCCCTCCAGGATCGTGCGGTCGACCGCCACGCCGGCGCCGCAGCCGGTGCCGAGGATCGCGGCGAACACCACCCGGTGGGCGGCGCCGGCGCCGTCGGCGGCCTCCGACAACGCCAGGCAGTTGGCGTCGTTGGCGTAGCGGACCGGGCGCTCCAGCACGCGGGCGAGATCGGCCGGGAACGGGTGGCCGTTGAGCTCGGTGGAATTGGCGTTGCGCATCAGGCCGCTGGAGGGTGAAGGCGAGCCCGGCCCGCCCACGCCGACGCTGGCGCCCTTCGCCCCGGCCTGGCGCTCGGCTTCGGCGACAAGCTCGCGCACCGCCTCCAGACCGGCGGCATAGTCGCGCGGCGAGGCTCCGCGCACGCGGGCCTGGAAACGGCCCTGCGCGTCCAGCGCCGCCGCTTCGATCTTGGTGCCGCCGAAATCCACGCCGATCCGGATCATGGGGTCATGGTTTGTTCCGTTTCGTGGTCGGGCGCAATGGGGCCGGGCGGGCGATTTTCGATGGCGCGCGTGATCGTCGGATGCGACGCTCAGTTGTGGCTAGTGCTACTCGGAGGATCGGACCCATGAAGAGAGCCGCCTGGGCGTTCACCGCTCTTGCTGTCGCGGCCTGCTCGCAGCCGCAGGCCGAGAAGAAGGCGGCTGAGCCGCCCCCGTCCACGTCTACGGCCGTCGCGCCGACGGTGCAGAACACCGCACCGCCCGGCGAGTACAAGCTGGACAACACCCACGCCAGCGTCACCTTCCGGGTCGATCACCTGGGGCTCTCCCGCTATACGGCGCGGTTCACCGACATCGCCGGCAAGCTGAACTTCGATCCTGCCAATCCAGCGGCGATGAGCGTGGAGGCGACCGTCGATCCGAAGTCCCTCGAAACCGACTTCCCGCTCGACAAGCCCGACTTCGACGCCGAGTTGACCGGCCCGCAATGGCTGGACGCCGCAAAGTTCCCGGCCATCACCTTCAAGTCGACCAAGGTCGAGCCGACCGGCGCCAACACCGCGAAAGTCACGGGCGACTTCACCCTGCACGGGGTGACCCGGCCGCTGACCCTGGACGCCACGTTCAACGGCGGCTACGCGGCCGGCGGCATGGATCCGTCGGGGGCGCGCATCGGCTTCTCGGCCCAGGGCAAGATCAAGCGCTCCGATTTCGGCGTCTCGTACGGGGTGCCCGCGCCAGGGACCCATTTCGGCGTCGGCGACGAGGTCGAGATCCTCATCGAGACCGAGTTCACCCAGCCTGGCCCGGCCGCCGCCAAGCCGGCAGGCTAGAAGACGGCCGCCTCGATCGCTTCGCGCAGCGCCCGCCAGTCATCGATTCGGGTGTGGCGTTCCGGCGCGGTCGGGGCCAGCGGCTGCAGCCGCGGATCGGCGACCATCTGGAAGCGGTTCACGCCGGGCGCGCTCTCGGCCACCGAGTCGAGATTGGAGATCAGGTCGTCGATGAAGGCGGCCCTCGCGGCGACCTGCCGCGCCATCAGGGCGGCGACCGGCCCCTTGGGACCGGTGTTGAGCACCAGCGGGTAATCCATGCCGTGCCGGCCCAGCCACCGGGCCCGCGCCATGCGGGCCGGCCCCGGCGCATTGGTCAGGATCACCACATTGGCTCGCTGGGACAGCGCGCGCAGCGCCTCTGGTCCGCCGGGGGCCGGTTCCATGTCGCCGCAGCCGAGGCGGAAGAAGTCGTCGAAGTGGATGCGGCCTTCCTCGACCGGCAGATGCTGGGATTCGCCCGGGCGATAGATGTTCTGAAACAGCGCGAAGCGGTCGACGCGGAACTCCAGCCCGCGCCCCTCCAGGAACCGGCCGAAGCCCTGCATGAACAGGCCCAGCACCTCGTCCACGTCGACCAGCAGCAGCGGACGGGCGGGATCGACGCCCAGGTCCAGCAGGTTGGGCGCCCGCGGCGGCGGCAGTTGAGGTGAAACGCTGGCCAAGAAGCTCTCCGGTGCGACTAACGCGAGTTTAAGGATATCCGTGGGATTAACGATCCAAAGGTGGGGGCAGCGGTCGATTCGTGGGCTCTCGAAGCATCGTCGAGACGAAAATGGCCAAGAAGGTCCTCATCGTCGAGGATAACGAGCTGAACATGAAGCTGTTTCATGATCTGCTCGATGCCCAAGGCTACGAAACCCTGCAGACCCGGGAAGGGCTGCAGGCGCTTGCGTTGGCGCGCGAGCATCGTCCCGATCTGATCTTGATGGACATCCAGCTGCCCGAGATCTCCGGACTGGAGGTCACCAAGTGGCTGAAGGAGGACGACGACCTCGCCGCGATTCCGGTCGTGGCGGTGACGGCGTTCGCCATGAAGGGCGATGAGGAACGTATTCGCGAAGGCGGCTGCGAGGCTTATCTGTCGAAACCCATTTCGGTGTCGCACTTTCTCGATACCATCCGGCGATTGTTGAGCTAGTTCGCCCATGTCCGCCCGCATTCTCGTCGTCGACGACATCGAAGCCAACGTGCGCCTGCTGGAAGCCAAGCTGACGGCGGAATACTACGATGTCCTGACGGCCAGCGACGGGCCGACCGCCCTGGCCATTGCGGCCAAGGAAAAGCCCGACATCGTCCTGCTGGACGTCATGATGCCGGGCATGGACGGCTTCCAGGTCTGTCGCCGTCTGAAGGATGATCCGGAGACGCGCCATGTGCCGGTGGTGCTGGTCACCGCCCTGGACGGCCGCGCCGACCGCATCGCCGGGCTGGAGTCCGGCGCTGATGAATTCCTGACCAAGCCCATCGACGACGTCCTGCTGTTCGCCCGTGTGCGCAGCCTGACCCGCTTGAAGATGGTGATCGACGAACTTCGCGACCGCGAGGCCTCGGGCCGGCGCATGGGCGTCATCGCCGGCGCCGCCTCGCGCCTGGGCGGGACGGGGGGGCGGATCCTCATCGTCGACGATCACGAACGCCAGGCTCAGCGCGTGGCCACCGAACTGGCCATCGAGCACCGACCGGTGATCGAGGCCGATCCCGAAAAGGCGCTGATGACCGCCAAGGGGCCGGTCGACCTGATCATCGTCAACGCCACGGCGCGCGCCTTCGACGGCCTGCGCTTCGCCGCCCAGCTGCGCTCGGACGAGGCGACGCGCCACCTTCCGGTGCTGGCGGTGGTGGATTTCGATGAGCGGTCGCGGCTGGTGAAGGCGCTGGAGATCGGCGTCAACGACATCCTGCCCAAGCCGATCGACCCGCAGGAGCTGGCCGCACGCGCCCGCACGCAGATCCGGCGTAAGCGCTACACCGACTATCTGCGTGACAACCTCGATCACTCCCTCGAGCTGGCCGTCACCGATCAGCTCACCGGCCTGCACAACCGGCGCTACATGACCGGCCAGCTCGAGGCGCTGGTGCGCCGGGCGACCCATGGCGGCGATCCGGTGGCCTGCCTGCTGATCGACATCGACCACTTCAAGAAGATCAACGACGGCTACGGCCACGACGTCGGCGACGAGGTCCTGCGTGAGTTCGCCGTGCGGCTGGCCTCCAACGTCCGGGCCATCGACCTGCCGTGCCGCTACGGCGGCGAAGAGTTCGTCGTGGTGATGCCCGACACCAAGCTGGAAGACGCCGAGCGGATCGCCGAGCGGATTCGTCTGCATGTCGCCGGCTCGCCCTTCCGGGTGAAGGGCGGGAGCGAGCTGCTGACGGTCACGATCTCGGTCGGCGTCGCGGCCACCCTGGGTGAGGGGGACAAGCCCGAGGCCCTGCTGAAGCGCGCCGACGAGGCCGTCTACGAGGCCAAGGCTCACGGCCGCAACAAGGTGGTCGCCCGGGCAGCGTGACGCGGCCTGCCGAAGCGGTCACGCCAGTCGCGCGCCTCTGGGAACCGCTGACATCGGCGCGGCCAGCACGATGTGGCCGTCCTGGTCGGGAAAGCCCAGGACCAGCACTTCGGAGCGGACCGGGCCGATCTGGCGCGGCGGGAAATTCACCACCGCCATCACCTGGCAGCCGACGAGCTCCTCAAGCGTGTAGCGCCCCGTGATCTGGGCCGAGCTCTTCTTGACGCCGATCGCGGGGCCGAAATCGATGGCCAGTCGGTAGGCCGGCTTGCGGGCCTCCGGGAACGGCTCGGCCGAGACGATCACCCCGGCGCGGATGTCCACCTTGGCGAAGTCGTCGAAGACGATCTGCGCGGCCGCAGGTTCGTCAGGCGTACTGGTCTTGTGCATGGGAAGCTCCTTGGCGCTGGCGGTGCGCCGAAACACAGGTGACGACGCTGGCGACCATCAGGACGATGGCGGCGAGTTCGGCGGCGGTCGGCCAGCGCTGCTCCCACAGGAAGCCGTAGAGCAGGGCGAACAGCGTCTCGAACAGGATCATCTGACCGACCAGGGTGAGCGGCAGCAGCCGGCTGGCGCGGTTCCAGAGGGCGTTGCCGACAATGGAGGCGAAGATCGCGACGCCGGCCGAGACGGCGACAAAGCCGATCCACTCGTCGGAAGCGTGCGCGCTCGCGCCGATTAGCGCCGCCGGGATTGCCAGGACGATCGCCTGGGCCCCTGTCGCTACGCCGGTCAGCAGGCTCCAGTCGTGGGCGGAGACGTGTTGCATTCGTGCCAGCCAGCGGCCGTTCCAGACCGCATAGGCCGTCCAGGAGCCCAGCGCGCCGATCGCACAGGCCAGGCCGATGATGGCCTTGGTTTCCGAGCTTGGCGCGGCGGCGTCCATCGATTGCCAGGCGATGCAGGCGACGCCGCCGGCGCCCATGACCAGCGAAGGGATGAGCCGTCGCAGCGCGACCGCGCCGTGGTCGCGGCTGCCGATCACCGTCACCGCGACAGGCAGGAAGCCGATCACGACCGAGGTCATGGCTACCCCGCCCATCTGCACGGCGCTGGCTAGCAGGACGTAGTAGAGGGTGTTGCCCAGCACGCTGAGCCACGACAGCGCGAACCATTCACGCCGGCCGACCGCGGCGCTGACCGTGCGCCAACGCGGCGCCAGCAAGGCGGCGGCGATGGCGCCGTAGGCTAGGTAGCGTCCCGCGGCCAGTTGCAGCGGCGTGAATTCCGCGGCCAGCTCCGGCGCCAGGAACACCAGGCCCCAGAGCGCGCCGGCGGCCATCCCGCATCCGACGCCCAGCAATGTCCGGCTCTGTCCTGTCATGCGGCAGGCCATTGCCATGGAACGAGCGTGCGGTCTTGGCCGAGGCTACTGCGTTTTGGTCCGCGTCTCGCGTTCCTGCCGCCGATAGGCCGCCGGGGTCATGCCGGTGGCGCGGCGCATCGCCCGGGTGAGCGCGCTCTGGTCGGCATAGCCGCAGCGATGGGCGATTTCGGCGATCGACACGGGAGAGGTCGCTAGCCAATTGCGGGCCTGGCGCAGCCGCACCTCGCCGAGCCAGGCGCGCGGGCTCGCGCCCAGCTCGGCCTGGAACAGGGCGTGGAGGCGGCTGACGCTGACGGCGGCGCGCTCGGCCATGGCCGCGGCCGTCCAGGGCCGGGCTGGATCGGCCTCGATCTCGGCGGCCAGGCGAGCCAGCCGCGAGGCGGCGCTGGCCGGCGCCTGGCCCAGTGCGTCGATCAGCAGCGGCGTCCAGAGCGCCGCCGTGGCGGGCGTGGCGCGACCCTCGCCGATCATCAGGCCCATATAGTCGATCAGCTTGGTCGCGGCGGGGGTCAGGTTCACGAACGGGGCCCGAGCGAGCCGTTCGGCCACCTGCGGCGCCAGATGAGCCAGGTGCAGATCCACGATCACCGAGCGATTGGCCATCCGGCTCATGGTCGAGTGCCGCGTCCCGGCCAAAACAAAGGCGGCGCGTCCGGACGCCAGGCGTTCGCCCTTACCGTCGATGTCCAGCTCCAGTGCGCCGCTGAGCGGCAGCACCAACTGGTCGAAGCTGTGGCTGTCGGGGCCGTTGTCTTCGGCGTAACTGCGGATGCTGAGATCCAGGGGCGTCATGCCCGCATTCTAGCCGATGAGGCGAGGCGGCGACATGCGGAGGCGCTCCCGTCGAGCGCACAACGAAAAACGCCCGGCCAGACGGCCGGGCGCTTTCACAGACTGGAGAGTCTGGGGAAGGCTTATTTGATCTTGCCTTCTTTGAACTCGACATGCTTGCGCACGATCGGGTCGTACTTGTTCATGACCAGCTTTTCGGTCTTGGTGCGGGCGTTCTTCTTGGTGACGTAGAAGTAGCCGGTGTCAGCCGACGAGTTCAGGCGGATCTTGATGGAGGCGGGCTTCGCCATGGTCGGTCCTCGCGGGGCCGGTCGGACCGGCAGGTGTTCTAAAGAGCCGCGGACAATACGAATCTCGAACCCAAAGTCAATGCGGCCTTGGGAAAATCCGCGAGTGTCCTGGCTCAGGCCAGCATCGCCTGGAAGGCGGGGGTGACGATTTCGCGCAATCCGCCGCCATTGTCCACCAGAAGATAGGCTGCGACGCCATGTTCGATGGCGAACGCGGGGCCTTCGTCGGGGCCAAGAACTCCGATCGCGGTGCAAAGCGCGTCGGCGTCGACGCAGTCTTGAGCGACGACGCTGATTGAGCGTAGGCCGTTGGACGTAGGGCGGCCCGTGCGCGGGTCGAGCGTGTGGCTGTAGCGCGCGCCGTCATGGTCGATGAAGCGCTGATAATCCCCTGAGGTGGCGAGCGACAGCCCATGCAGGGCCACGCGAATCGGCCCCCCAGGCAGGCTCTCGCCCGGCGGCGCGGCGATGTCGGCGAGCCAGGGCTGGCCGTCGGGCTTGACGCCGGCGCCGCGCAGTTCGCCGCCGATCTCGACGAGATGATCCATCAGGCCCAGATGCGAAAGGGCCCGGGAGACCTCGTCCACCCCGAAGCCCTTGGCGATGCCCGAAAGGTCGAGATGCAGACCCCCGGGCTGGAACATGCGCGCGCCGTCGCGGGCCAGCCGGTCCCAGCCGCACTCGGCCCTGGCCCCCTCCAGTTCGGCCTCGGTCGGCGGGGGCGTCGGACCGGCGGGTCCGAAGCCCCAGAGGTCGACGAGCCGCCCGGCGGTGGGGTCGAAGGCGCCGCCGCTCAGTTCGGCCCAGTGCAGGGCGCGGTCCATCACGTGCCGGAAGCCCGGCGCGAGATCCAGCCAGCCGCCAGCGTCGGCGCGGTTGAACTGCGAGATATGGGAGTTGGGCTCCCAGTTGCTCATCTGGGCGACGAGGCCGTTCAGCAGGCCCTGGATCTGGGCCGGGACCGCCGTGAGATCGAGCCCCGCCGGCGCGAACGCCTTGACGTTCCACGCCACGCCCATGGTCGGGCCGGCGAAGGCGACCGGGCGCTCGCCGCGGGCCTGCAGGCCGAGCGGCGAGAGCTCCAGCGGTACGGCGACCCGGCTCATCAGTCGGGCAGGACTTCCAGCGTCGTCACGTAGGCGGCGCTGCGCTCGGCGCCCGGAATGCTGCTCTGGCCGCCCCGGACGGAGGCTTCCAGCCAGTACATTCCGGCCCTCGGCCAGTTCACCGTGAAGGCGCCGTCGGCGCCGGTCGTGAGCTTCAGCTCGGTGGTCTTGCCAGCGTAGCGGTTGCCGCCGGCGACGACCTCGACCTCGACATTGGCGGCGGGCTTGCCGTCGATGACCAGCTTGAAGGTGGCCGGCTCGCTGGCCACCAGGTCGTTCGGGTGGGTGACCGGGTCGAGTTCCAACCCCTTGCCGGTCAGCTTAAGGGCTTCCTTGGTGGGCGAACCGCGGGTGGCGAAGACTTCCAGGCGCCGGGCGTTTTCCATGATCTTGACGTCGGTGGCGTCCTTCGGGATCGCGGTCGCCAGGTCGGCGGCCGAGCCACGCCAGCGCTTCTGCTCGCCGCCTTGCTTGTAGGAGGCGCCGACGCCGTCGCTCACATTGGCGATCTTGTAGGTGCCGGGCTGGCTCAGCTGCACGTCGAAGGTGCTGCGGTACTTGCCGGTTGCGCCGTTCTTGATCTCGCCCTTCGAGCCGTCCGGCGCGATGACCGAGATGCCGTCGAGGCGCATCGGCACGTGATCGAAATAGAAGAGGTCGTTGGAGACCGCGGCGTCGACCGTGATCCAGGGATCGTTGCCCGACAGCACGGTGGCCGAGGGGAGGAGCCACTGGCGGTGCGCGCTGGCGGCGGCCGGGATCGCCAGGATGGCGACGACGGAGACGGCGGCCAGGGCGCCGCGGCGGATCATGTGCATGCTTGTATCCTCTACGGCTTGACGGTGACGCTCACGGCGCCGAGTTCGCTGGTTCCCTTGGCGGAGGAGGTCGCGCGGGCCTTGGGCGGCCATTGGAACGGGGCGCGGACCACCTCGACGCCGCCGACTTCGCGGGCGGCCTCGACCACCAGGTTGTATTGGCCGGCCGGCAGCTTGCCGAGCGGGGCTGCGCCGCCCTTGAACACCACCTGGTGTTTGCCCGGCGCGCGGGTCGCGGCGCTGATGCCGTCAGCGGGCAGGCTCATGTCCCGGCCGGCGCGGCGCCACCACTGGCGCATGTCCTTCAGCCATTTCTGGCCTTCCTGGTTCTTCAGCTTGACGTCGTACCAGACGGCCAGGGTCTTCACCGCGGTCTTATCGGGATTCTCGATCCAGACGGCGACGTAGGGACGGTGGTACTCGGCGACCGTCAGCCGCGGGATCTCCAGGTTCAGCTCCAGGTCCGCCGCCAGGGCGGGGCCCGCCATCAGGCCGGTGAAGGCGGCGGTATAGATCGGCAGACGCATGGGGGCTCCGGTCAGTGAACAAAGATCAGGACAAGGATCAGCGGCACGGCGAGGCCCAAGCCAACCAGTGGCCAGGTGATCTTGCGCGCCCGCGAATGCAGCTGCAGCAGCACCAGTCCGGTGATGCAGAAGACCACGCAGCCGATGGCGAAGATGTCGAGGAACAGGCTCCAGGCCGTCCCCGTGTTGCGACCTTTGTGCAGGTCGTTGAGGTAGGCGACCGGGCCGCGGCTGGTGCTCTCGTGGACGACCGCGCCGTCGCCGGCGTCGAAGGTCACCCAGCCGTCGCCGCCGGGGCGGGGGAGGGACACATAGGCTTCCGCGTCCGTCCACTCGATGGTGGCGGCCTTGGGCGCCTTGACGCCCATTTCCTTGGCCAGCCAGGCCCGGATCGGATCGGGCAGGGAGCCTTGCTCAGCCTGGGCCGCCTTGGCGATGCTCAGCAGTTCGGCAGGAAGCTGGCCCTCGGCCTCGACCGTCTGGGGTTTGGCCTCGATGGCGCCGGCGTGGTTGAGCGTGATGCCGGTGATCGCGAACAGCAGCATCCCAAGCAGGCAGACCGCGGCGCTGATCCAGTGCCACTGAACCATCTGGCGCATCAGGGCGGCGCGGCGCTGGGCCTTACGCTTGGCCTTGGCCTTTTCCACGTCGATGGCCGCCTTGGCGTCCACGAGCTCCGAAGCCGACAAGATGCTGATCCCCGCAAGTGCTGATAGTAGGTCGCACTATCAAGGGGCGGTTCTCAACGCAAGTTAGTTGAGAACAATTCGCATTTGAAATGTTCCGGCGTCTAGAGGTGGCTCAGCCGGGTGGCGCCAGCCCCAAAGCGCATGAACGGCCGCGGGCGGTCGGGATCGTCCAGTCGATGGATCGCCTCTTCGATGACCATGCGGGTGACCGAAGGCAACGGCAGGGCGATGGCCTCGTCGAAGTCGACCCAGGCGATCTCTTCCAGTTCCCCGCAATCGGGCTTGCGCTCCAGGCTGATCAGCCGCTCGGCGTCGGCCATCAGGAACCAGGTGTCGAACCGCTTGGCCAGCATCGGCGGGGTGACCGCGCGGGCCACGATCTCCAGCGCCTCCAGGTCCGGGGCCGCGCCCTCGGCGGCGAACTCTCGCCAGGGACCGGCCAGCGGGCGGACAGGCGCTTGCTTGGCCAGCAGCAGTCCGGCTTCCTCGAAGGTCTCGCGGATGGCGGTCAGGGCCAGGGCGCGGCCGCGGTTCATTGGGATATGCGCCTCGAAACGGGCGGCGACGTCGGGGCGCAGATCGGTCGCGAACGGCGCGCGGAAATCGCTGCGGTCGATCCGCCCGCCCGGGAACACCCAGAGGTTCGGCATGAAGTCGTGGCCGCTATGGCGTTTGCCCATCAGCACCTGCGGCTTCTGGCGGTCGCGGCGCACGATGATCAGGGTCGCGGCGTTGCGCGGCTTCACCGCCCGGGCGCCGGGGGGCCGCATGCGCCCGCCTTCAGGGGCGCGGTTGGTCGGAACAACGGTCGTGGTCATGAAACAACTGTATGACCCGATCTGAGTCCTGGGAACGGCGACGTAACGTCAACCTCCCCACGCGACCAGCGCCGCGCCGGCTGCGATCAGCGCCACGCCCGCCCAGCCGGCGGCCGACAGCCGCTCGCCCAGGAAGATCGCGGCGAACACGGCGACCAGCACGACGCTCAGCTTGTCAATCGGCGCCACCCGCGCTGCGTCGCCCAGTTTCAGAGCCCGGAAGTAGCAGAGCCAGGACAGCCCCGTCGCCGCGCCCGAGAGGATCAGGAACAGGTAGGTCCGCGGCGTGACTTCGCCGGCCGGTCGCCAGGCGCCGGTCGCCGCGACGACTCCGGCGGCGATCGCCAGGATCACCAGCGTGCGGATCAAGGTGGCGTAGTCGGAGTTGATGTTCTCCACTCCGACCTTGGCGAACACCGCCGTCAAGGCCGCGAACGCCGCCGACAGCAAAGCCCAAAGCTGCCATGAAGACGTCATCGACCTCACCCCTTGCGAACACAGCATGATCGAACGCCTGAAATCCCTGATCGGCAAGTTGGAGACCCGCACCCTGGTGCTGCTGGTGGCGCTGGCCGGGACGCCCTGGCTGTTCCTGAAAGTGGCCGGGGAGGTGTCCGATGGGGAGACCGAAGCCCTCGACCGACGGCTGCTGCTAGCGCTGCGGACTCCTGGCCGGCCCTCCGATCCGCTCGGCCCGCACTGGCTGGAGGAGGCGGTTCGCGACATCACCGCTCTCGGCGGCTTCACCTTCCTGACCCTGCTGACCATCGTGGCGACGCTGCTGCTGATCTTTCACCAGCGCCGGCGCGAGGCGCTGATCTTCGTCGCCACGGTGATCGCCGCCCAGGCGTCGAGCCAGTTGCTGAAGGCGTTCTACGAGCGCGAGCGGCCCGCCCTGGTGGCGCATGGCAGCTATGTCTATTCGCACAGCTTTCCGTCGGGACATTCGGCCATGGCCGCGGCGGTGTTCCTGATCCTGGCGACCGTCGCAGCCAGCGTCGAAGCGCGCCGGCGCACCAAGGCGCTGATCTACGGGGTGGCGGTGAGCGGGGTGCTCGCGGTGGGGATCAGCCGCGTTTATCTCGGCGTTCATTGGCCAACCGACGTGCTCGGCGGCTGGGCCCTCGGGGCCAGCTGGGCGCTGGCCGCCTGGCTGCTGCTGGCGCTGGCCGGCCCCCGCCAAGGCTGACGACGGCGCAGGTGATGACGCCGATGTGTCCGGCGCGCGTATTCATTTCTGGTTGATCTGAGGCTCTGCGGCCGCAATTTCCACGGTGGGAACCCCCTGAAACTCACCACGGAGGCACATGCCCCATCATACCCCGCTGATCGCCACCATCGTCGCCGGCCTCGTCGTCGCTTTCGCCCTCGGCACGCTCGCCCAGCGCCTGAGGCTTTCTCCATTGGTGGGCTACCTGTTGGCAGGGGTGATCGTCGGGCCGTTTACGCCCGGCTATGTGGCCGATCAGAAGATCGCCAACGAACTGGCCGAGATCGGCGTCATCCTGCTGATGTTCGGGGTGGGGTTGCACTTCTCGGTCAAGGACCTGATGGCGGTGCGCAAAATCGCCGTGCCGGGCGCGCTGGCCCAGATGGCGGTCGCGACGATCCTCGGGATCGCCCTGTCGGCGCTGCTCGGTTGGCCGCTGATCTCGGGTCTGGTGTTCGGCCTGGCGTTGTCGGTGGCCTCGACGGTGGTGCTGCTGCGCGCGCTGCAGGAGCGGCGGCTGGTCCAGACCGAACGCGGCAAGATCGCCGTCGGCTGGCTCATCGTGGAAGATCTGGCCATGGTCCTGGCCCTGGTGCTGTTGCCGGCGCTGGCCGGCGCGATGAAGGCCGGGGAAGGGGCGGCTGACCCGCTCACTGCCTGGGGGGTGCCGCTGGGCCTGACCCTTCTGAAAGTCGGCGGCTTCGTCGCCTTCATGCTGATCGTCGCCCGACGCGCGGTGCCGTGGCTGTTGCACTATGTGGCCCACACCGGTTCGCGCGAACTTTTCAGGCTGGCGGTGTTCGCGATCGCCCTGGGCGTGGCGTTCGGCGCGGCGATGCTGTTCGGGGTCTCGTTCGCCCTCGGCGCCTTCTTCGCGGGCATGATCCTCGCCGACTCCGAACTAAGCCACCGGGCGGCCGAAGAGACCCTGCCATTGCGCGACGCCTTCGCCGTGCTCTTCTTCGTGTCGGTCGGGATGCTGTTCAACCCGTTCGTGGTGCTGGCCAATCCGCTCACCGTGCTGGCGGTGCTGGCCATCGTCATCATCGGCAAGTCGCTGGCCGCCTATGCGATCCTCAAGCTGTTCAAGCGATCCGACACGACGGCGATTACGGTCGCCGCCAGCCTGGCCCAGATCGGGGAATTCTCATTCATTCTCGCAGGCCTGGGGGTCGATCTTCAGATCCTGCCGCGAGAGGGCCGCGACCTGATCCTCGCCGGCGCCATCATCTCGATCATGCTGAACCCGCTGATCTTCGCGGTGGCTCTGCGTACGCCCAAGACCGCGCCTGTGGAGCCGGCGGCCCCGATGCCCGCGGCGCCGGAGCCGGAGCCTGCCAACGACCTGTCGCCTACTGCGCTCAGCGGTCACATCGTCGTCGTCGGCTACGGCCGCGTCGGCCAGGCGGTGAGCGCCGGCCTGAAGAGCCAGGCCAAGCCGTTCGTGCTTGTCGAGGCCGAGCCCGAGTTCGCCGCCAAGGCCGCCGCGGAAGGCTATGAGGTGATCATCGGCTCGGCGGTCGAACCGCGCGTGCTGGAGGCCGCCGGGGTTCTACGCGCAGCCCGCATGTACGTGGCGGTGTCCGACGGCTTCGAGTGCGGCGGCGTGGTCGATCACGCGCGCAAGGCCAACGCCCTGCTTGAGATCATCGCCCGCGCCCACACCGACGCCGAGGCCGCCCACCTGATCGCCCATGGCGCCGACCGGGTGGTGATGGGCGAGGCCGAGATCGCCCGCGGTATGCTGGAGGACGAGAGCGCCGCCGCCGAGCCGGCCGGCGAGGTGGTCGAGTTCGCCGCGGGGGCGCCGCGGCTGCTGATTCTGGATGACGCCGAGCGAGCCGTCCTGGCGGCGGTCCGCAGCTTCGACATCTGGCCTGGAGAGGCGATTTCCTGGGCGGCGGTGCACGAGGCGGCGGTGCTGCGCGGCAACAATCCCGAGCGCCTCGAACACGCCTGGGAAACCCTGCGCGCCAAGGACTGCCTGCGCGACCTCGACCAGGACCGCCTCACCCTGACCAAGCAGGGCTTCCTGGCCGCGCTGCAGCCGGCCGCCGCCTAGAGCCACTCCCGATCTGTCTGGATCGGAAATGGCGCATCAGTCTTTGAGTTTAGCGTCCGCGCCGGGATCGGCCAGCAGCGGCGCCAGGTCGGGATCCTCGGCCGGCGTCGCCGCCAGAGGATCGCTCGGCAGGACACGGTGGGTCAGGACCGCGCGCGCCAGCGCCAGGCGGTGGGGCGCCGCGAGCCTCTTGGCCTCCCAGGCCAGAGCGGCGGCGGAGGTGAGGTGATAGAGGGCGCTGGCCGCCTGCCGCGTCTGGGCGACGTCGTCCTGCGCGGCCTCCGCCAGGGCGATGGCGCGGTCGAGCGCCGGCAGCAGCTCGGCGGGCGCGTCGCTGTCGTCGCAGAGGCCGGCGACATGGGCGCGCAGCACCGGCAGCGAGCCTTCGCGCTGGGCGGCGCGGATCACGTCCAGAGCGACGATGTTGCTGGTGCCCTCCCAGATGCTGCCCAGGTGGGCGTCGCGCACCAGCCGCGCGTCCGACCATTCCTCAATGTAGCCGCACCCCCCACGCACCTCCATGGCGTCGCCGGTCACCTTTCGGGCGTCACGGCAGGCGCGGAACTTGATCAGCGGGGTCAGGATGCGCAGCAGCGGATAGGCGCCTTCGTCGCCGCCGTCGGAGCGGCGCAGCGCTTCGGCGGTCTGGAACATCATGCTGCGCGCCTGCTCGGCGGGCACGACCATCTTCAACAGTTGGCGGCGCATCAGCGGCATCTCGATCAGCCGCTTGCCGAACGCCTCGCGGCGATGGGCGATGTAGAGCGCTTCGGTGCTGGCCCGCCGCATCAGCCCGGCCGCCCGCACCCCGTTGGATAGCCGCGAGTTGTTGACCATGTCGGCCATCTGTTTGAAGCCGGCGCCGGGATCGCCGACCAACCAGGCCGTGGCGCCGTCCAGCGAGATCTCGCCGCTGGCCATCGACTTGGTGCCCAGCTTGTCCTTCAGCCGTACGATCCGATAGCGATTGGCGGTTCCGTCGGGGAGGGTGCGCGGCAGCAGGAACAGCGAGACGCCCTTCAAGCCCGGCTCGCCGTCCTCCCGCCGGGCCAGCACCATGGCCAGTTCGGCGTCGGCGTTGGAGCAGAACCATTTTTCGCCGTGCAGCGCCCAGGTCCCGTCGGCCTGCGGCGAGGCGGTCACGGCCGTCGCCCCGACGTCGGAACCCGCGCCCTGTTCGGTCATGAACATCGCGCCCTGGTTCAGGACGTCCAGGTCCTGGCTGGTGAGCGCGGGTAGGTAGCGGGCGATCAGCTCCTCCGAGCCGAACTTGCGCAGCGTTCTGGTCAGGCTGTCGGTCATGCTGACTGGGCAGCAGAGGCCGAATTCGGCCTGCACGAACAGATAGGTGATCACGTACTTGGCGGCGGCCGGCATGGCGGCGTCCCAGCCCAGCACCCCGGGCCGGTGCGACAGCGCCGCCAGGCCGTAGTCGCCGAAGGCCGTCTGCTCCAGCCGACGATAGGCGGGATGATAGTCGATGCTCTGCGCGTCCTCGCCGCGTCGGGTGCGCGCGCGCAGCACCGGCGGGTTGTGGTCGGCGACGCTGGCCAGTTCGTCCAGTTCGCCCCCTGCGAGGGCGCCGAGACGATCGAGGTGCGGCTGCAGGTGGCCGGCAAGCCCGCCGGGCAGATACAGCTCAGCCAGCTTCTGCAGATCCGGGTCGGCGCGAAAAAGGTTGAGGCCGCGGCTGTCGGGAACCGCCTGGGCGCCGGTCGGCGGGGCTGGGCTTTCGTACATCGCGTCCCTCCTTGATCTTTGGCGGGAGCTTAGCGCATCGCGCGCGCTTTCATCGCCTGCGAAGGCGCCGTTTCAACGGCGCCGGCCGCTCGGCGAATCGGCCGCTGTTCGTCGATCAAGCTCAACGATGGGTGATGATGTAACATTATGAATTATAAAGATAATGAACTGCGACCCTAGGGCGCAGTGTCAAGTACCATCGGGTGAACAACCTTCGCCGCACGGTTGGGGTGAACCGGAGGGGGACACGCGTGCTGAAGCGCTTTGACAGGCCCGGGGCCAGGACGACGGCAGCCGAGATCAGTCGGAACTTCGGGCAATGGCAGGATCGAGCGATGCAGGGGCCGGTGCTGGTCACCCATCACGGCCGTCCGAGGCTTGTCGTCCTCTCGGCCGAGGAGTTCGCCCGTCTCGCCGACGACGACGCCGACGACGCCGGCGGCTCCAATCCGGCGGCGGTCGCTGGCGAGCAGGTCGGCGAGTTGAACCGCGACACCTTCATCGCCAACATGTTCGAGGGCTTCGTGTCCTTCGACCGCGACCTGCGGGTGCGTCATCTCAACGCCGTCGCCTTCGCGAGCGCAGGACGGGATCCGCAGGAGCTGATCGGCGCGGCGGCCGACAGTCCGGAGTTCGGAGAGCAGGGCGCGGTGCTGGCGGCGCGCCTGCGCCGGGTGCTTCGCACCGGCGAGGTCGTGCAGTTCGAATCCAAGGGCGTCTTCAATCCTCACCGGCGCTACGAGAACAGGGCCTTTCCGTTCCAGGGCGGCGTCGCCCTCATGTTCTCACAGTTGACCGAGTTGCTCGACCTGCGGCGCGACGCTGAGATGTACCGGGCCCAGACCCAAGCGGTCGACGCGCTGGGCGTGGTCTCGAAGCTCGCCGTCAACGCCATGGGCTACGTCGAGGAGGCGAACGACGCCTTTTGCGACCTCGTCGGATTTCCTCGGGCGCAGGTGCTTGGCGCGCGGCTCGTCGATTTCGTCGCGCCGCCGCATCGGCATGACATCGCCCAGACCTTGAACGCGGTCATGCAAGGGCGCGCGGACACGCATTTGGGCGCGGTCGAGTTCCTGGTTCGCGACCAGGATCTTGTCGCCGTGCGATTGTCGGTCGTTCGTCAGACACACAACGACGTCTGCGTCGGCCTGGCGGTGGCCTGCGCGCCGGCCTAGAGCAGAATCCGATCTTCATGGATCGGGTGTTGCGCAGGCCCGGTGGAATTCAGGACACTGTCTTTGCCGCTTCGGCGGAAATGACCTAGCGCCTCTTGCCGCGCTTGGGCGGGGCCTTGCCGGCGCCGCCACCCCGTTTCGGCCCGGTGAACGGCGCGCGCCCACGCACCCCCAAGCGGGGGCGCGGCGCGGCGCGATCGACCGGCAGAGGATCACTGATCATTTCGAACAGCAGCCCGCCGGTGATCGGCGTCGCTTCCTTCAGTTCGACCTGCACCCGCATGCCCAACGGCCAGCGCCGGCCCGTGCGCTCGCCCACCAGGGCATGGGCCTTGTCGTCGTGGACGAAGAACTCGCCGCCCAGGGTGGAGACGGGGACCAGGCCGTCGGCGCCGGTCTCGTCCAGCCGGATGAACAGGCCGAAGCGCGTGACCCCGGTGATCCGCCCGGCGAACTCGGCGCCCACCCGGTCGGACAGGAAGGCGGCGACATAACGGTCGGTGGCGTCGCGCTCGGCGGCCATGGAACGGCGTTCGGTGCCGGTGATCCGCTCAGCGGTGTCCTTCATCTGGGCGATGTCGCGATCGGTGAGGCCATCGTCGCCGAGCCCCAGGGCGCGGATCAGCGCGCGGTGCACGACGAGGTCGGCATAGCGGCGGATCGGCGAGGTGAAGTGGGCGTAGCGATCCAGGTTCAGACCGAAGTGGCCGATGTTCTCGGTCGAATAGATCGCCTGCATCTGGGTGCGCAGTACGACCTCGTTGACGATCTCGGCGTGCGGGCCGTCGCGGGTCTCGCCCAGCAGCTTGTTGAATCGGTCGGTACGCGGCGCCTCGCCCTTGTTCCAGGCGATGCCGACGGTCTGCAGGAACTCGGCCAGGGACTGGACCTTTTCCTGGCTCGGCGCGTCGTGCACCCGGTAGATCAGCGGTGACTTCTTCTGTTCCAGGGTCTCGGCGGCGCAGACATTGGCCTGCACCATCATCTCCTCGATCAGCTTGTGGGCCTCAAGCGAGGCGCGTGGCGTGATCGAGGTGACTTCGCCCTCGGCGTTGAGGACGATCTTGCGCTCCTGGCTTTCGATGGCCAGCGGCGAGCGCGCCTTACGGCCCTTCAGCATGGTCTCATAGGCGGCCCACAGCGGCTTCAGGATCGGCGCCAGCAGCGGGTTCGTCTGATCGTCCGGGAACCCGTCGATGGCCCGCTGGGCCTGCTCATAGGAGAGCTTGGCGGCCGAGCGCATCAGCCCGCGGACGAACCTGTGCGAGCGCTTGCGCCCGTCGGCTCCGAACACCATCCGCACCGCCATGCAGGCGCGGTTCTCGCCTTGGCGCAGCGAGCACAGGCCCGCCGACAACCGCTCGGGCAGCATCGGTTCGACGCGGTCTGGGAAATAGGTCGAGTTGCCCTTGTCGCGCGCCTCGCGGTCGAGGGCCGATCCCGGCCGCACATAGGCGGCGACGTCGGCGATCGCGACCCAGACGACCCAGCCGCCCTCGTTCTTGGGATCGGCGTCCGGCTCGGCATAGACCGCATCGTCATGGTCGCGGGCGTCGGGCGGGTCGATGGTGATCAGCGGCACGGCGCGCAGGTCCTCGCGGCCCTTCAGCGACGGCTCCTGCGCGGCTTCGGCCTCGGCTTCGGCGTCCTGGGTAAAGCCCGTCGGAATGCCGTGGCTGTGGATCGCGATCAGCGAGGCGGCGCGCGGTTGGTCCTCGCGGCCGACGATCTCCAGGACCTTGCCGCGCTTGGGGCCATATCGGACCTCGGCGGTGACCTGGGCCAGCACCAGGTCGCCGTCGGAAAGGTTGGCGGCCTCGGCCGGGACCAGGGTCAGGCTTTCCTTCGAACGGCGGTCGACCGGCTCGACCCGAACTTGCTTGTTCGCCTTGCGCACCACGCCGAGGATGCGGTGGGCGCTCTGGCCCAGCCGCTTGATGACGCGAGCCTCGGTCTCCCCGTTCTCCAGGGTCTCGAAGCGGACCAGCAGCCGGTCGCCCAGGCCGGGCGCCCCGCCGATCGCACCGGCGCGATCCGGCGCCAGCCGCACCAGCGGCGCATCCTCGCCCTTGGTCAGCTTGACCAGGAGCTCGCCGTCCGGATCGCGTTCGACCACGTCGACGACGCCGACCGGGGGCAGGGCGCCGGCTTCCGAGAAGCCCTTGCGGCCGCGCTTGCCCAGCGCGCCCTCGGCCTCAAGTTGCTTGACCATGTCGCGCAGGGCGCGGCGATCATTGCCTTTCAGGCCGAACGCCTTGGCCATGTCCGCCTTGTCGGTCTCGCCTGCCTCGCGGATGAATTTCAGCAAGGTCTCGCGATCCGGCAACCCTTGGGGCGGCCGGACGGACTTGGCGGTAAAACGGGCGGACTTCGGAATGCGGGCTTTAGCCATTCCGCCTTGTAACGCAGGAATCGCGCAGTGGTGGCGGGGATTTGGCCCCCGCCGTCACTCCTCGTCCCAGGGCGCAGGGCCGCCGGCAGGAGCCGGCTCGGCGTCCGCCTTCGTGGCCTTCTTCGCGGCAGGCTTCTTGGCGGCCGGCTTCTTCGCTGCGGCCTTCTTGGCCGGCGCCTTCTCCGCCTTGGGTTTGGCCGCGGCCTTACCCTTCTTCTTGCCGCCGCCCTTGGCCTCGCGCTCGGCGATCAAGGCGACCGCTTCCTCGAGGGTGATCTCCTGCGGATCCTTGCCCTTTGGGATGTTGGCGTTGGTCGCGCCGTGTTTGATGTAGGGGCCGTAGCGGCCGGCCAGCACCTTGACCGGGGCGCCGTCGGCCGGGTGGGCGCCGAGGTCCTTGAGCGCTGCGGCCTCGCCGCGGCCGGGACGCCCGCCGCCGGCCCGCTTTTCTGCCAGCAGGGCGACCGCGCGGTTCAGGCCGACCTCGAACACCTCATCGACGTTCGGCAGATTGGCGTAGGTGCCGTTGTGCAGCACGAACGGCCCGAAGCGGCCGATCCCGGCGGTGATCATGCCGCCGTCCTCGGGGTGGGCGCCGACCTCGCGCGGCAGCCGCAGCAGCCGCAGCGCCTTTTCCAGGTCCATGGCCGCCGCCGACCAGCCCTTGGGGAGGCTGGAGCGCTTGGGCTTGTCAGCTTCGCCGAGCTGGACGTAGGGGCCGAAGCGGCCGGCCTTGAGGAACACCTTCTCACCGGTCACCGGGTCGACGCCCAGTTCACGGTCGCCGCTCTCCTGGGCCGCCTCGTCGTCCGATTGGGCGAGCTGGCGGGTGAAACGGCACTCCGGATAGTTCGAACAGCCGATGAAGGCCCCGAACTTGCCGGTCTTCAGCGACAGCCGGCCGGTCCCGCAGGTCGGGCACGCGCGCGGATCCGATCCGTCTTCCTTGGCCGGGAAGATATGCGGGCCGAGCGCCTCGTTCAGCGCATCCAGCACGTTGGTGACGCGCAATTCGGCGATCTCGCCGACCGCGGCGTGGAAGTCCTGCCAGAACTCGCGAAGCAGCGCCTTCCAGTCCATGTCGCCGGACGAGACGAGGTCGAGCTTCTCTTCCAGCGCCGCAGTGAAGTCGTACTCCACGTAGCGCGAGAAGAATTGCTCAAGGAACGCGGTGACCAGGCGGCCCTTGTCCTCTGGCACGAACCGGTTCTTGTCCATGCGGACGTACTCGCGGTCGCGCAGCACGGTCAGCACCGAGGCGTAGGTGGACGGCCGGCCGATGCCCAGCTCTTCCATCTTCTTGACCAGGCTGGCTTCCGAGTAGCGCGGGGGCGGCTCGGTGAAGTGCTGGTCGGCGCGGGCGGCGACGACACGCGCCGAAGCGCCTTCGTTGACCTGCGGCAGGCGGCCGCCTTCCTCGTCGTCGGCGTCGTCGCGGCCTTCCTCGTAGACCGCCAGGTAGCCGTCGAACAGCACCACCTGGCCGGTGGCGCGCAGGCCGGTCCTGCCGTCCTCGCTCTCCAGTTCGATCGTCGTGCGCTCGATCCGCGCCGATTCCATCTGCGAGGCGATCATCCGCTTCCAGATCAGCTCGTAGAGCCGGCCGAGATCGCTCTCCAGCCGCAGCGAGCCCGGATTGCGGGCCAGGCTGGTCGGGCGGATGGCTTCGTGCGCCTCCTGGGCGTTCTTGGCCTTGGTCTTGTATATGCGGGCGGTCTCGGGGACGTATTCCTTGCCGTAGACGCCGCCGATCACGACGCGCGCTTCGTCCAGCGCTTCGGGCGCGGCCTGCACGCCGTCGGTCCGCATATAGGTGATCAGACCGACGGTCTCGCCGCCGATGTCGATGCCCTCGTACAGCTTCTGGGCGGCCTGCATGGTGCGCTGAGCCGAGAAGCCGAGCTTGCGGGCCGCTTCCTGCTGCAGGGTCGAGGTGGTGAAGGGCGGGGGCGGCGAACGCCGGCCGGGCTTCTTCTCGACGCCGGCCACCGTGAAGGTCGCCGATTCGACCGCGGCCTTGGCGGCCAGGGCGCTGCTCTCATTGCCGAGGTCGAACTTGGAGAGCCGCTTGCCCTCGTGCTTGACCATACGGGCCAGGAACGGCTCGGCGCCGGCCGAGACGTCGGCCTCGACGGTCCAGTATTCCTGGGTCTTGAAGCGCTCGATCTCAAGCTCGCGGTCCACGACCAGGCGCAGGGCGACCGACTGCACGCGGCCGGCCGAGCGCGAGCCCGGCAGCTTGCGCCACAGCACCGGCGAGAGCGTGAAGCCGACCAGATAGTCCAGTGCGCGGCGGGCGAGATAGGCCTCGACCAACTCCATATCGATGTCGCGCGGCGACTTCATCGCCTCGGTGACGGCCGACTTGGTGATGGCGTTGAACACCACCCGCTCGACCTTCTTGTCCTTCAGGACCTTCTTCTTCTGCAGGACCTCCAGCACGTGCCAGGAGATCGCCTCGCCCTCGCGGTCGGGGTCGGTGGCCAGGATGATGCGGTCGGACTTCTTGGCCGCCTCGGCGATGTCGCTGAGGCGCTTGGCGGCCTTGGCGTCGACGTCCCAGGACATGGCGAAGTCCTCGTCGGGCTTCACCGATCCGTCCTTGGCCGGAAGATCGCGGACGTGGCCGTACGAGGCCAGGACCGTATAGTCCGAACCCAGGTACTTGTTGATGGTCTTGGCCTTGGCCGGGCTCTCGACGACGAGAAGGTTCATGGTCGCTCTATATGGGGCGTCTTGGGCGGATCGCCCGAAAATCAAGGGCGCGAAAGGTGGGCGTGGCGCCTAGGCGCTGTCAATGGCCTCATCCGAGGCTCGCGACAAGCCCGCCCGGCAACAGCTCGGCGCGGCCGGCCAGGGCCAGTTCGGTCAGGGCGGCCAGCACCACGGGCGTCGGGGCGCCGGCGGCGCGGACCACTTCGTCGCGCGACACCGGGGTCGGCGACAGCAGTGCGGCGACACGTTCACGCACCGCGTCGACCTCGGCGTCGGCGACCGGCGGCGGGGCATATGGCCGCTCGGGCTCGCGCAGGCCGCCGATACCCTCGAGCGCGCGCAGCACGTCCTCGGCGCCCTCGCAGAGCGCCGCGCCCTGGCGGATCAGGTCGTTGGTTCCCCTGGCCCGCGGGTCGAGCGGTGAGCCCGGAACCGCGAGAACTTCTCGGCCCTGCTCGGCGGCCAGACGCGCGGTGATCAGCGACCCGGAGCGCAGTTCGGCCTCGACGACCACCACGGCCCGCGAGAGGCCGGAAATGACGCGGTTGCGGCGCGGGAAGTCGCGGGCGGTGGCCGTCCGCCCCGGGGCGTTTTCCGAGACCACGCAGCCCTCGGCGACAATCCGTTGATAGAGGTCGCTATGCTCGTGCGGATAGATGTCATCGATGCCGCCGCCCAGCACCGCGACGGTTCCGGTCGGCAGGGCTCCCTCGTGCGCCGCGCCGTCGATGCCGCGCGCCATGCCCGAGACGATCACGTGGCCGGCCGCGCCGAGCTCGGCCGCCAGGCCGCGGGCGAACCGCTGGCCGCCGGCCGAGGCGACCCGCGCCCCGACGACGGCGATGCTGGAGCGGTTCAGGAGGGCGGCGTCGCCCCGGGTCCAGAGCAACGGCGGGGGCGGGTCGACCGCGGCCAAGGCGGCTGGGAAGTCGGCTTCGCAGGACGCGATCAGTCGAGCGCCCAGCGCCTGGCCGGCCTCCAGTTCACGCATGACGTCCTCGACTGGCGGCACGCCCAGCGGCGACACCCGCCCGCCGCGGCGGGCCAGGTCGGGCAGGGCGGCGAGCGCCAGCGAGGCCTCGCCATAGCGGGCGATCAGCTGTGCGAAGGCGACAGGGCCGACGTTCTCGGTGCGCGCCAGCCGCAGCCAGTCGCGACGGGCTGCGGGGGTGAGCGTCACGCGGCGTCTTTTTTCTTGCCGATCTTCGGCTCCTGACCCTTCAGCAGCCGGCCGATGTTGTCCTTGTGGCGGATGTAGATCAGCACGCCCATGAACAGCGCCATCACCGCGATCGGGTAGGGGCGATCAAGCAGGAAAACGTAGATCGGGGCCAGGGCCGCCGCGGTCAGCGCCGCCAGCGACGAAACCCGGAACAGGAAGGCCATGGCGATCCAGGTCGCGCCGGCCGCTATGCCGACCGGCCAAGCGGCCGCCAGCAGAGTGCCGAAGAACGTGGCCACGCCCTTGCCGCCCTTGAACTTCAGCCAGACCGGGAACAGGTGGCCGAGGAAGGCTGAGCCGCCGGCCAGGGCGGTCAGCGTCGCTTGCGCCTGGGCCCCGGAATTGCGCGTCAGCAGCCAGGCGATGAACACGGCCACTGCGCCCTTGCCGCCATCGCCCAGCAGGGTGATCGCGGCCAGGTCCTTGCGGCCCGTGCGCAGCACGTTGGTCGCGCCGATGTTGCCCGAGCCGATATTGCGCACGTCGCCGGCGCCGCCCAGCCGCGTGGCGATGACCCCAAACGGGATGGATCCGAGCAGGTAGCCGCCGACGACGGCGGCGGCGATCAGCGCAGGGCTGAGAGTCTCAAACATCGGCGTTCCCCCTTGGTCGTCCAGTGGTAGCCGTGGGCGCGACGCTCGCCAAGCGGTGGTTAGCCGTCCGCACTGCGTTCCCATACCGGAACGGACTGTTCCGAGCGGCGACCCCGAATCTCGACGCCGCATGCTTCCAGGTTGGCCGCCATTTGCTGTGCGGTTTCGAAGTAGAACAGAGACTGGAGGCGGATGATCCGTAGCTTCCGGCCTGATGAGCGCCGTATCACGTGGACGATCTCGAGGTTGTCCGCGCGGAACAGAAGTCCCTCCTGATGGGAGGGAACGACCCGCGCAAAGATGTCCGATACTGCGGATTTCCCCATCCAAGGGCGGCTCGCATAGGAGAGGCGCCCGTTCTCGACGATCACATCATTGAAGCCGCGCATGGCCGGCAGGGCGAGCTTGAACGTCACTACTGCTAGGAGTAGCGCTAAACTCGCCGCGATGGCGTGGCCTACGAATGCGATGTCGTAGAACCAAGCATGGCGCGATGACTTCAATCCGACGAAAGCTTCCGGCTTGAGCCAGCCGTACTTGTCGAGCGCCTGGATGTGAAACAGCAGGCCTACCCCAAGGACCATCCAACCGGTTCCGAGGGTGATCGGGTTCGTGTGGGCGATGACTTTGGAAGCGCCGGCCGGTTCGCTAGTCTGCATTGTCGCCCCGTCTCTCAGTTCGCGCGTAGAGTGTGCTACGCTCGTCGTCAAGAACAATCGGGGAACATTGGGATCGTTCGACCCGTCAAGCGGGTGACGGGAGGGTGCGATCCCGACCGGCGCGGTTGCCGGCTAGTAGGGAAGTCGTCGCGTCGGCCAGCGGCGAGGGTCGTTCAGGGTCTCGAAGTTGTACTTCATCTGGTCTCCGATGGCGGGGATGACGTGATCTTTGATGAAGGGTGCCGCGATGCCGCCGATGGCGGCGCCCACTGGACCGGCAACCAGTCCGCCCGCCGCTGCGCCCGCAAGTCCTGGGGCCATCCGGCGGCCGTTTCGCTCTGCGGCCTGCCTCTTGGTGTAGCCGCGTTTGAGATCGGCCTGGTAGCCCGTCCAGGCGTCGATTCCATCAAGAAAGTAGCCGGCTAAGGGGACCACCCGTCCGGCGGATTTCAATGCGGACTTGGCGACCGGCTTGCCGGCGCGCCGGGCGGCGTCGTCGCCGGCTCCCAGCACGGCGTCGGCGATGCTGGTCACCTTGCTGGCAGTGGAGGCTGTCGCGCCGGTCTTTTCGTACTGCTTCGCCTCACGTTCGGCGCGCAGGCGTTTATCCTTCGCGATCATTGCATCGTAAGCCGGGCCGTCGGGATCAGCCGCGCTAAAGGGATTTCTGCCCATTTGGTACTCGCTTGAGAATGTGGGGGAGGCGCGCAAGCGCCGGCACACAGTCTCTCACGAGAAGTGAGATTTTCAGAACAAAATGAGAACTTTTGTTCTAGGCCCGATACACCACACGCCCGTCGACCAGCGTCATCGTCACCTCGCCGAACAGCCGGCGGCCGTCGAAGGGCGAGTTGCGGGACTTCGACTTCAGCTTGTCGAGGTCGATGACGATCGGGGCGTTGAGGTCGCAGAGCACCAGATCGGCCGGCGCGCCCTTGGCGAGCTTGCCGGCCGGCAGGCCGAGTAGATCCGCCGGGCGGCTGGTGACGGTGCGCATCAGGTCGATCAGCGGAATGCGGTCGTGGAAGGAGAGCAGGGCCGGCAGCAGGGTTTGCAGGCCTACCGCGCCGGGAGCCGCTTCGTCGAATGGCAGGCGCTTGTCCTCGGCCGGCGCGGGGGCGTGGGCCGAGACGACGATGTCGATCAGGCCGCTGGCCAGGGCCTCGATGGTCGCCTGGCGGTCGTCCTCGCTGCGCACCGGCGGGTCGAACTTCAGGAAGGTCCGGTAGTCGCCGATGTCCACCTCGTTAAACGACAGGTGGTTGATCGAGGTGGTGGCGGTCACCGGCAGACCCTTGGCCTTGCCGCGCGCCAGGCTCTCCAGCGCCGCGGCGGTGGTGACCTGGTCGACCAGGAACGGCGCATGGGTCAGTTCCACCAGCGCCAGGTCGCGCTCCAGCATGATCTTCTCGGCGATGGCCGGCACGCTGGGAAGGCCCATGCGGCCGGCGAATTCGCCGGCGGTGGCCGCTGCGCCCGCCGACAGCCAGGGATCGGCCGGGCGATGGGCGACCAGGGTGTTGAAGCTCTTGGCGTAGGCCAGGACCCTCTGCAGCACCTTGGAATTCACAATCGGGCGGTCGGCGTCGGTGACATAGACGCAGCCGGCCTCGCGCATCAGGCCGATCTCGGCCATCCGCTCGCCCTTGGCGCCCTTGGTGGCGGCGCCGGCCGGATAGACGTGGACCAGTTCGATGTCACGGGTGCGGCGCAGAATGAAGTCGACGACGGAAGCCTCGTCCACCACCGGATTGGTATCCGGCTGCAGGACGATCGAGGTCACGCCGCCGGCGGCGGCGGCCAGGCCCGCCGATTTCAGGGTTTCCTTGGTCTCGGCGCCGGGTTCGCCGGTCTTGACCCGCAGGTCGACCAGGCCAGGCGCCAGCATGGCGCCGGCCGCGTCGATCACCTCGATGTCGGCCGAGAGCGCGCCTAGGTCGCGGCCTTGCGCGACGTCGGCGATCTTGCCGTCCTGCACCAGCAGGGCGCCGGGGCCGTCCCAGCCGCTGGCGGGATCCACGAGGCGGGCGTTGACGAAGGCGGTCGGGCGTTGGGTCATAGTTCGGGGCGTCCGATCCATTTCTCGACGACGGGCGGCTTGTAGGCGGCGAGCGCGTCCAGCATCTCGTCGCAATCCTCCCGGAAAATCAGCATGTCGCGGTGGGGCGCGCGCAGGAACGCCTCGCCCACCGCATGGTCCACGAAGCCGCGCAGGCCGTCATAGTAGCCGCGCACGTTGAGGAAACCGGCCGGCTTGGCGTGGAAGCCGAGCTGACCCCACGTCCAGATCTCGAAGATCTCCTCCAGCGTGCCGGCGCCGCCGGGCAGGGCGACGAAGGCGTCGGACAGCTCGGCCATCCGCGCCTTGCGCTCGTGCATCGAGGCCACGACCTCCAGCCGGGTCAGGCCGGTGTGGGCGATCTCCTTGTCGGTCAGGGCGTGCGGCAGGACGCCGATCACCTCGCCGCCGGCGGCCAGCGCGGCGTCGGCCACCGCGCCCATCAGCCCGACCTTGGCGCCGCCATAGACCAGCCGCAGCCCGCGTCCGACGATCGCCCGGCCCATGGCCTCGGCCGCGGCGCGATAGGCGACGTCTCCGCCGGGACTGGCCCCGCAGAAGATGCAGACCGAGGTCAGGGCGTTCATCAGTCGTTGTCCAGCCGCGCGGCCAGCGCGGCGAGCACCGCCATGCGCGCGGCCACGCCCATCTCCACCTGGTCCTGGATCAGCGAGACATTGAGGTCGTCGGCCACGTCGGAGTCGATCTCGACGCCGCGGTTCATCGGTCCCGGATGCATGACCCGCACATGGTCGGAGGCGAATGCCAGCTTTTCGCGGTCGAGGCCGAAGAACCGGAAATACTCGCGCTGGGAAGGGGCCATCACCCCGTCCATCCGTTCCAGCTGCAGCCGCAGCATCATCACCACGTCGCAGCCGGCGATGCCCTTACGCATGTCGTGGAAGACCTGGACGTTCCAGCGGTCGACGTCGGTCGGCATCAGCGTCGGCGGACCGACCAGCCGCACCTCGGCGCCCATCATTTGCAGCAGGCCGACATTGGAGCGCGCCACGCGGCTGTGCAGCACGTCGCCGCAGATGGCGATGCGCAGGCCGGCGACACGGCCGAACGCGCGGCGCATCGACAGCATGTCCAGCAGCGCCTGAGTGGGATGCTCGTGTTGGCCGTCGCCGGCGTTGATCACAGAGCAGGTGACTTTCTGCGACAGCAGCGAGGCCGCCCCGGACGACGAGTGGCGGACCACCAGCAGGTCCGGCTGCATGGCGTTCAGCGTCACCGCCGTGTCGATCAGGGTCTCGCCTTTGGAGATCGACGAGGACCGCGGGCTCATATTGACGACGTCGGCGCCCAGCCGCTTGCCGGCCAGCTCGAACGAACTCTGGGTCCGCGTCGAGTTTTCGAAGAACAGGTTCATCAGCGTCCTGCCCTTGAGCAGGTCGAGCTTCTTCGAGGTTTGGCGGTTCAGCGAAACGAAGCTGTCGGCCAGATCAAGCAACCCGGTGACTTCCACGGGGTTGAGATCGACCACCGATAGGAAGTGGCGCTTGGGAAAAGGGAATGTCCTGCCAAGGACTTCGTTCAGGCCGGTCGGTGCTGCGCTCATTAAAGCGCCCTCTTAGAGGCGGCGGCGGCGGGCGCCAAGGGGCAGTCGACTGGGGCCGACGCCCCACTGTGGATCACCGGCTGACTCAGGCTAGGGTCTGCGCTGGAGTTCCTGCATGACACCATCTGATGCGACGCCGCCGATTATCGAACGCTGGTCGCGGGCCAATGGCGGAATCGAGCGCCGGGCCACGCCGCGCGAACCGGTCCTCCTACCGGCCTTGCTGGTCGAGGAGGGCGGCCGCAAGCGCCCCTGCGTGATCCTCGACCGGTCCGAGGGCGGTCTGCGGCTGAACCTGCCAGGCGATGAGGCGGCGCCGGACAGCTTCTGCGTGCTCGATCTGGTGACCGGCATGGGCCGCGAGGTCCAGGTCGCCTGGCGCCGACCGCCGGAACTGGGCGTGCGCACCGTGCGCACCTACGACCTCGACCAGCCGCAGGCGGGCCTGGGCGAGGTGCTGCGCCAGATCCGGATTTCGGTCCTCGGCTAACCTGCCAGGGCGCTGAGGCGGTCCAGCGCGCCCTGCAGGATCCAGGCGGCGGCCATCTTGTCGACCAGCTCGGCTCGCCGGGCGCGGGTGACGTCGGCCTCCTCGATCAGCACGCGGTTGACCGCCATGGTCGACATCCGCTCGTCCCAGAAGGCGATGGGCAAGTCGCGCAGCCGCAGCAGGTTGCGGGCGAAGGCGCGGTTGGACTGGCAGCGGGTCCCCTCGGTTCCGTCCATGTTGACCGGCAGGCCGATGACGATGGCCCCGACGTCGCGCTCGTCGATCAGGGCGAAGAGGCGGTTGGCCTCGGCCGTGAACTTGGTCTTGCGGATCAGCTCCAGCGGGGAGGCGACCATGCGGGTGACGTCGGAGACGGCCACGCCAATGGTCTTTTCGCCCAGATCCAGTCCGATCAGGGCGGAATAGCGCGGCAAAAGCGCGGGGAGATCGGTCAGATCGACGACAGCCATGCGGCTTCTTAGCGGTCATCGCTTGTCAAAGGGAGGCCCACGCGGCTAACCCCTGCCTCGAACCATTAGGAGGGCCCCATGGCCATCGACGCCGCGACCGTTCGTAAGGTCGCGAGGCTCGCGCGGATCGCCGAGCCCGAGGACAAGCTGGAAGCGCTCGCCAAGGAGCTGACCGGGATCATGACCTGGATCGAGCAACTGGGCGAAGTCGACACCGACGGGGTCGAGCCGATGACGTCGGCCGTGGCCGTGACGCTGCCGATGCGCGAGGACGTGGTCACCGACGGCGGCGATCCGGCCAAGGTGCTGTCGAACGCGCCCAAGACCGTGGATGGCTTCTTCGTCGTGCCGAAAGTGGTGGAATGATGAGCGCGCTCACCTCCCTGACCCTGAAGGCCGCCCTCGACGGCCTGGCCGACAAGTCGTTCTCGTCGGAAGAGCTGACCAAGGCGCACGTCGACGCCGTGGCCGCCGCCAAGCCGCTGAACGCCTACATCCTCGAAACCCCGGAAAAGGCCATCGAGATGGCCAAGGCCTCCGACGCCCGCCGGGCGAAAGGCGAGGCCGGCGCCCTGGACGGCGCGCCGCTGGGCATCAAGGACCTGTTCTGCACCGAGGGCGTCCGCTCGACCGCCTGCTCGAACATCCTCGGCAACTTCATCCCGACCTATGAGTCGACCGTCACCGCCAACCTGTGGCGCGACGGCGCGGTGATGCTGGGCAAGCTGAACCTCGACGAATTCGCCATGGGCTCGTCGAACGAGACCTCGGCCTTCGGCCCGGTGGTGAACCCGTGGCGTTCGGAAGGCTCCAACGCCAAGCTGACCCCGGGCGGCTCGTCCGGCGGTTCGGCCGCCGCGGTGGCCGCTGACCTCTGCCTGGGCGCGACGGCGACCGACACCGGCGGCTCGATCCGACAGCCGGCCGCGTTCACCGGCACGGTCGGGATCAAGCCGACCTACGGCCGCTGCTCGCGCTGGGGCGTGGTGGCCTTCGCCTCGTCGCTCGACCAGGCCGGCCCGATCGCCAAGACCGTCGAGGACGCGGCGATCCTGCTGAAGTCGATGTCGGGCCACGACCCGAAGGACTCCACCAGCCTGGACATCGAGACGCCCGATTATCCGAGCTTCGTCGGCAAGTCGGTCAAGGGCCTGCGCGTCGGCATTCCCAAAGAGTACCGCGTCGACGGCATGCCGCCCGAGATCGAGAAGCTGTGGGAGCAGGGGATCGCCTGGCTCAAGGAGGCGGGCTGCGAGATCGTCGAGGTCTCCCTGCCGCACACCAAGTACGCTCTGCCGGCCTACTACATCGTCGCGCCGGCCGAGGCCTCGTCGAACCTCGCGCGCTATGACGGCATGCGCTACGGCCTGCGCGAGGCCGGCGGCAACCTGAC
The DNA here is from genome assembly GCF_026411515.1 of Phenylobacterium sp. 58.2.17. Lineage (NCBI taxonomy): Bacteria > Pseudomonadati > Pseudomonadota > Alphaproteobacteria > Caulobacterales > Caulobacteraceae > Phenylobacterium > Phenylobacterium sp. 58.2.17. The sequence goes on from NZ_JAPMTQ010000012.1 coordinate 84,816, forward strand.
CGAGACCTATGAGAACACCCGCGCCGCCGGCTTCGGGGCGGAGGTCAAGCGGCGGATCCTGATCGGCACCTATGTGCTGTCGGCCGGCTACTATGACGCCTACTACGTCAAGGCGCTGAAGGTCCGTCGGCGGATCGCCGACGACTTCGACCAGGCCTTCCAGAAAGTTGACGCTCTGCTGACCCCGACCGCGCCGTCCGCGGCGTTCGGGCTGGGCGAGAACGCCGACGATCCGGTGGCGATGTACCTGAACGACATCTTCACGGTGACGGTGAACCTGGCCGGCCTGCCGGGCATGAGCATCCCGGCCGGCGTCGACGCCAACGGCCTGCCGCTCGGCCTGCAGCTGATCGGCAAGGCGCTGGACGAGGGCACGCTGTTCTCGCTCGGCGGCGCGATCGAGAAGGCCGCCGACTTCAAGGCCAAGCCCGCCAAGTGGTGGTAGGCCGCAGGTTGCGGGCATGAAAAAGGCCCCCGCCCGAGTAGGGCGGGGGCCTTGTCGATTCGGCGCGGCCCTTACTTCTTGAGCTTGTCGAGGTCGGCTTGCAGCGCCTTGATCTGGTCGTCGGTGATGGCGCCGCCGCTCATCGGCTGGACCTGCTTCAGGCTCATGCCCTTGAACTGCTCATAGGCCTCGTGGGTGGTCAGGCCCGGGAGGTTCTTGTCCAGGGCGGCCTTGCCTTCCGGAACCGCGGCGATCGACTCGATCGGGGTGTCGGAGGCCGAAAGGGCCGCGGCGTGGCCAGCGTGGGCGTCCTGGGCGAGGGCCGGGGCGGCCATGGCGCCGAGCGAGAGCGACAGGCCGACGAGGCCGGCAGTAAACGTTTTCATCATTTCGGGTGTTTCCTCATCCCCAGGTTATCCGGCGCGGATTTCAGCCCCGGTTCCGCCTTTTGCGCAAGGGATTTCGAGCGGCCCCGCTTTCGCTCGCGCGCGAGGGGCGCTAGGAAGCGGCCATGACTGATACGTCGAAGCTGATCGCCGGCCGCACCGGCCAATGGGAAGTGGTCCTGGGGCTGGAGGTTCACGCCCAGGTCGCCTCGAACGCCAAGCTGTTTTCCGGCGCGGCGGTGGGATTCGGCGCCGGCCCCAACCAGCAGGTCTCGCTGGTCGACGCGGCCATGCCGGGCATGCTGCCGGTGATCAACAAGCACTGCGTCGAGCAGGCGGTGAAGACCGGCCTGGGCCTCAAGGCGCAGATCAACCTGAAGAGCCATTTCGACCGGAAGAACTACTTCTATCCGGACCTGCCGCAGGGCTATCAGATCAGCCAGTTCAAGGACCCGATCGTCGGCGAGGGCGAGGTCATCGTCGAGCATGACGACGGCACGACGTTCCGTGTCGGGATCGAGCGCCTGCACCTGGAGCAGGACGCCGGCAAGAGCCTGCACGATCAGGATCCGAACGCGACCTATGTCGACCTGAACCGCGCCGGCACCGCGCTGATGGAGATTGTTTCGCGGCCCCACATGCGCTCGTCGGCCGAGGCCGCGGCCTATGTGAAAAAGCTGCGCACCATCCTCGTCTATCTGGGCACCTGCGACGGCGACATGGAGAAGGGCAACCTGCGGGCCGACGTGAACGTCTCGGTCTGCCGCGTCGGCTCCTACGAGAAGTTCCGCGAAACCGGCGACTTCAGCCACCTGGGCACGCGCTGCGAGATCAAGAACGTCAACTCGTACCGCTTCATCCAGCAGGCGATCGAGTACGAGGCGCGCCGTCAGATCGAGATCCTCGAGGAGGGCGGCAAGATCGACCAGGAAACCCGCCTGTTCGACCCGAACAAGGGCGAGACCCGTTCGATGCGCTCGAAGGAAGAAGCGCACGATTACCGCTACTTCCCCGATCCGGACCTGCTGCCGCTGGAACTGGACCCGGCCTGGGTCAAGGCCATCGAGGCCTCGCTGCCCGAGTTGCCGGACGCCAAGAAGGCGCGCCTGCAGTCGCAGTACGGCCTGTCGGCCTATGACGCCGGCGTGCTCATCACCGAGCAGGCGCGCGCCGACTATTTCGAGGAAGCCGCCAAGGGCCGCGACGCCAAGCTGACCGCCAACTGGGTGACCAACGAACTGGCCGCCAAGCTGACGGCCGGCGGCCTGGCCATCGAGGACAGCCCGCTGAAACCGGACGCGATCGCCGAACTGGTGGCGCTGATCGAGGAGGATGTGATCTCCTCGAAGATCGCCAAGGACGTCTTCGAACGGATGTGGGCCGGCGAGGGCCGCCCGCGCGAGATCGTCGAGAAGCAGGGCCTGCAGCAGGTCTCCGACACCGGCGCGCTCGAGAAGATCATCGAGGAGCTGATCGCCGCCAATCCGGGACAGGCGGCCTCGGTGAAGGAGAAGCCGCAGGCGATCGGATGGTTCGTCGGCCAGGTCATGAAGGCCACCGGCGGCAAGGCCAATCCCGGCGCCGTCAATGGCCTGCTCAAGGCCAAGCTGGGCATCGAATAGCAAAACGCCCCGGAGCGATCCGGGGCGTTTTTCTTTCAGATCAGTTAGTTGTTGATGATATCGAAGATGATGCCGGTGGCGATCGCCGCCAGCAGATAGTCGTCTCCGACCCGATACCAGGCGTAGCCGCGCGGCGGCTGGCGCAGGTGGTAGTGGTGGTAGTCGTTGACCACATAGCCCCGGTAGTAGGGCGGCAGGTGCGCCCCGCGACGCCAGGCGGCGTAGCCCGGGCGGTAGTACGGGTTGCCGTAATAGGCTTGCGGCGGCGGGCCGTAGTACCAGCGGTTGTTATAGTAATAGCCGTTGTGGCGACCGCGGTCCCAGCCGCGGTGGAGGCCGTTGTCGTGCCGGCCCCAACGCTCCCCGCGGCGATCCCAGTCGCGGCGGTCGTAGTTCCCGCGGCGGTCCCAGTCGCGACGGTCGTCGTGACGGTCCCAACGCTGTTCGTGACGGTCGCGGCCACGGCCGCGATGGTCGTCATCGGCCTGGGCCGAGGTGGCGGCGAACGCCATCGGGCCGGCGACCGCGGCGACCGCAGCAAGGCTCAATATCAGGCGTTTCATGGCGGGCCTCCTGGCTCCAATCTTTCGTACTCGATATCGGCAAACCTGACGGTAGGCGGCTGAACCGCCGCTGAACGGGCCTTTCAGCTTCACAATCGGCGCCGATAGGGTCGCAATCGCCGGTGTAGCGGCAGGTTTTCAGCCCCGTCGGCCAGGAACCCGCCGATAGCGGCGGCGGGCGAGAAGGCGACCGCTTTAAGATTCTGGCTACGAAGCTTTCCGAGCAGTAAAAAGCGCGAATAGTCATAATTGTCGCTCGAAGAACATGGCGTTTTTCGAGTTAACCCTATCTTCAGTGCGCATCGACTTACCTAGCCTCAGGATCGTCGGGATCGGAACCCAGAACGGGGGCGGACCGACGGGGCTAGGGAAACGAAGTCATGCTTGCGAGCGTGGAAAACCAAATGCCGCTGCCGACCGCCGAGTCGACGGGGGACGAGCTGTTCAAAATGGGCCTGCTCTATTCGACCGGTCAGGGCGGGGCGCCGCTGGACTACGTCTCGGCGCACATGCTGTTCAACCTGGCGGCCATGCGCGGCTCGGTCGAGGCCAAGGTCTACCGCAAGGAACTGAGCCAGGAGATGGAGTCGGAAGACGTCGCCGAGGCCCAGCGCCAGGCCCGCGAGTGGCTGGCCCACGGCTGACGCCTGGCGCGGTCGTCGGACCAATTTCGGCGATGGCGAAGCCGGCGTCGTCCGTCGAGGCGACTGGTCGCTAGCGGACCTTCGGCGGTCCGGCCGGAATGGTCGTCAGATACTCGCGCACGACCTCGACCGTGGCCATCGCCCGGGGGCCTGTTGTCGCGTTTCGCGTCAGCCCGATGTGACCAACCTCGCTGTCTTCGAGATAGGCGACGACCTCGGCGACTGAAGCGCCGTGTCTGAGCCTCGCCACGACCTGCAGCAGATAGCCGTCATACTCGTCGGCGCAGGCGCCGCCGTCGCGCCATTCGCCATCGCTCAGTTCACGCAGGCCGATCGGGTCCCAAAGCGACCATCCGATCTGGCGAAGGCGTGACAGCTGAACTTTCGGAGCATCGCTCATGTCGGGGACGATGCCCCCGCGGCGGGATGTCTTCAATCCACGCATACGAGACCGCGCGCTGCATCGGCGGTCCCGCTTTTGACGAACGCCGCGAACGGGGCGAGAGATAGGCGTAGAGCGCGCCGACTCGTCGTCGGCGGTGGACGGGAACCGAGATACTCGCACGTGACGCACGGCGCCCGGACAGCAGCGACGCAGGCCCCGGGCTCGGCCTGGGTCGGCCGCCGCTATGCGCTGGGCGATCTGCCGGCGCTGTTGTGGCGCGAGCGTCGGCTGATGCTGGCGGTCTTTCTGACCCTGTCAGTCCTGGGGATGGCCGCCGCCCTGACCTTGAAGACCCGCTACGAGGCCTATTCGAGCGTGCTCGTGCGGCTGGGCCAGGAGTACGTCTACGAGCCGCGGGTCGGGGACGCCGGGCGTGGAACGTCGCTGGACCCCGGACGGATGGTCCAGTCGGAATTGGAGATCCTGGGCGCCGCGCCGCTGAAACTGCGGGTGATCGAGCGGCTGGGCCTGGCGCAGACCTATCCGGATTTGGCCAGGGCGTACGCCAAGGCGGCGACGCCGGCCGAGAAGGCCGCCGTCATGGGCCGGGCGGTCCGGGCCATCGAGCGGGGCCTGGCGATCGAGACCGCGCCGGACACCCCGATCGTGCGGGCCAGGTTCAGCCACCAGGACCCGAAGGCCGCGGCCCTGATCCTCAACACCCTGCTTGAGGAATATCTGATCTTCCGCCGCACGGTGCTGATCGACCCCGGCTCGCCGGCGCTGGAGCAGCAGCGCCAGGTGTTCGAGGCGCGGCTGGCGGACGCCGAGGCGGCCTATGAGGCGTTCCTGACCGACAACAGGATCGGGGACTTCGCGGCCGAAAAGGCTTCGCTGTCGCAGCTGCAGGCAGGGGTCGAGCAGCAGAGATTGCAGACCGACGCCCAGTTGCAGGCGCGGATCGGGCGGCTGGCGAGCCTGAGCACGCAACTCGACCAGGCGCCGCGCGAGGTGGTGATCTATCGCGACGCCTCCGGCGCGCCCGGCGCTCGGGCCCAGGGCGAGGGGGGCAGGTGGCTGGGGATCAATCCGGTGCACCAGGCCCTGCAGACCGAGAAGATCCAGCTGACATCGGAGATCGGCGCCTTGCGCCGCGCGCAGGCCGAGCTCAAGGCGCAGGCCGAGCGCCTGACCGAGCGGCGGCTGGCGTTGGCGGCGCTGGAGCCGCGCTTCCAGGAGTTGTCGCTGAACCGCGCCGTGCTGCAGGCCGGCCTGCGCGACTTCGCGGTCAAGGAGGAGCAGCGCCGCGCGGCCTCCGAGATCGCCGCCCGGGCGAGCGAGAACATCCGCATCGTCCAGCGGGCCGCGCCGCCGACCCAGGGCAAGAGCCTGCGGGGGCCGGTGATTGCGACGGCGTTCCTGGTCGCCGCCGTCTCGGCCCTGTTTGCGGGGCTGCTGGCGATGGTGTTGCGCCCCGGCCTGCCGACGCCGCAGTCGGCGGCGCGCACCCTGGACCTGCCGGTGCTGGGGGCCGCGTCCTTCAAGGGGCGGTGAGGGGCGGTTCGCGCCTGAGACAACTCCGACCCCGCCAGATCGAGGGGAAATGCTCTAGCCTCCCCCAAATGGGCGGCGCGATTCGAGCATGGTCGATCTGAGTTCCGAGATGGCCGATCTGTGGGCGTCCCTGGGATCGCCCGCGGCCGGACGCTCGCGCATCATTCAGATCACTGCGGCGCGGACCGGGGAGGGCGCCTCGACCGTGGCGCGCGAGCTGGCCCACTACGCGGCGCGCAAGGCCGGGCGATCGGTGTGGCTGGTCGACCTGGACCTGGTGACCGCCGCGCAGCATGCGGCGTTGTCGGCCCAGGCCGGCCGCTACGGCGAACTGATCGGCCCGATGCAGGCCAGCCCGGACGGCTCGGCCTTTTTCACCGTCGAGCCGCCAGCCCAGACCCCGGACGGGGAGGTCTGGCCGGACGGCCGGTATCTCGCCGCCTATCGCGTCGGCTCGGCCCGCTGGTGGGTGACCCGTTTCCGGCGCGAGCGGCTGATCGGCCGCCAGAGCGTGCGGCTGGTCCCGACCGCCGACTACTGGAACGCGCTGCGCCGCTTCGCCGAGGTGATCATCGTCGACGGGCCGGCGCCTGACCGCTCGCGCGCGGCCCTGGCGCTTGCCCCGTTCATGGACCAGACGGTGCTCGTGGTGGCGGCCGATCAGCCCGACGTGCGCGCGCCGGCGCAGTTGCGCGACGCAATCACCGGGGCCGGCGGTCAGGTGACCGGCCTGTTCTTCAACCGCGGCGTGGTGGGAGCGCCGGGCTGGCCGCTGCTGGGGTAGGCCCGGCGCCGCGCGCCTGCGCGGTTCGGCGACGTCCCGCCGGCCGGCCCGCGCGGGCCTGCGACCGGGGCGAGGGCGTGTTTCAGCTGACTGAGGTCTGGATGGACGGAGTGTTCATGATCGAGACGTTCGATCCCGCCCAGACCGAACGCTATCGCGCGGTGATCACACCGCAGAGCTGGAAGCCGCCGCTGGCCGAGATGGGCGTGAGCCGGCCGGCGCCTAGTCGGGCCTAGCGGACCGTCTCGGAGTCGCCGAGCAGGCAGGGGACGGTCATGAACATGATGTACAGGTCGAGCCAGAAGGACTGGCGCTCGATGTACTCCACGTCCAGGGCCACGCGGCGGCGGACCAGTTCGGGGGTGTCGACCGCGCCGCGCGAGCCGTTGATGGCGGCCCAGCCGGTCATGCCCGGCTTCATGCGGTGGCGGTGGGCGTATTCGGCGACCAGGCGCGAGCTTTCGACCTCGCCGGTCTTCATGCCGATGGCGTGCGGGCGCGGGCCGACCAGGGACATCTCGCCGGTCAGCACGTTGATCAGCTGCGGCAGTTCGTCGAGGCTGGTCTTGCGGATGAACTTGCCGACCTTGGTGACGCGGTCGTCGTCGGCGCTGATCTGGCGCGCGGCCTTGGCGTCGGCGGATTCGGTCCGCATCGAGCGGAACTTCCAGACCACGATCTCTTCGTTGTTGAAGCCGTGGCGGCGCTGGCGGAAGAACACCGGGCCGGGGCTGTCCAGCTTGATGGCCAGGGCGACCAGCAGCATGATCGGCGTGGCGACGAACAGCGCGATGGTGGCGATGATCAGGTCCTGGGCGCGCTTGGCCAGCGCCTTGCCCTGGTCGATCTCGGCGCCCGAGATGCGGGTCAGCGGGATGTTGGCGATGCGGTCGATGGCGTCGGCTTCGCCGGCCTGACCCTCGCGGTCGAGCAGCAGGGTGATCTCGTTGGGCAGCACTTTCAGCCGCTCGAGCAGGGCGTGCACGCGCTCGCGCGCGCCGGCTGGCACGGTGATCACGATGCGGTCGACATAGGGCATGATCCGGTGCGCCAGCAGATCGTCGGTGCCGCCGAGCACCGGGACGCGATGCAGGCCCGCCGGCGTGCGCGCGGCGCGGTCGTCGAAGACGCCGAGGACGTGCGCCTCGCGGGTTTCGAGAATGGCGGCGATCAGGCGGTCGGCCGCGCCGGTGGCCCCGACGATGACCAGGTTGGGGGTCAGCCGGCCGTTGGCGCGCCAGCGCTTGACGTTGGCCCACCAGAGCCCGTGGGCGCCGGCCACGCAGAGGAACGCCATCGGCGTCCAGACTCCGAGCGAGGCGGTCAGCATGACCGCGCCGACGAAATGGGTGAGGATCGCAAAGCACATCGCCACCGCGACGGCGAACGCCACGGTGACCCGCATCAGGTGCATGGCCAGGTCTTCGCGGCGGCCGAACTTGTAGCAGTCGAACAGGCGCAGGCTGGCGAAGGTGGCGACCGACGCGCCGCCGTAGATCAGCAGCACGCTGGCGCCATGGGTCAGGGCCACGGCGATCAGGCTGCCGAGGATCAGCGCGATGGCGTCGCCGCCCTGGAAGAACCGGGTGAGCAGCCGGCCCGACATGCGCAGCCGGGTCGGGGTCAGCCTGTCCGGGCGCAGCGGTCCGCGGCGGTCGCGAACGGGGTCGGCCCAGGCCGCAGCGGCCGCGTCTGCATCGGCTTGGCGCCGTGCGCGGCGATCAGCCAACGAACTGGGCTTGAACGGAGCGGCGAGAGACATCAGGGACCGGTTTGTCGCGATAACGGAGAAGCACACTGCCACACGGCCTCTGTGTGAGCAGTTAACGTACACGCGTTCTGTAGCGATATCTGTAAACTATTCGCACCCGTAGAACACCCTAATTGCAAACAGATTGACGACTGAATCAATCTCGGGGCTGCGTGTGGGCATCGACAACTGTCGTTCACACTTCAGGATGCTCATAAACCGCGAACAACCTGTGAGCGAATTGTTCACCTGGCCTTAATCATATTCGCCTGAGCGGCGACCTCGCGGACAGCCGCGACAATGGCGTCGGGCCGGTCGGTCATCATCATGTGCGAACTGCCTTCGACCTGGCGGCTGACCCCGCGGGTCGAGCGGCGGGCCAGTTCGCGGTGCAGGCCCCACCAGAGGCTGGCCAGCGGCTCGCGGGCGGCCTGCGGCGCGGCCGCATAGGTCCCGTCGGCGGTCAGCACCACCAGCGGCAGGTCGCCGTAGCTCTGGCGGCCGAGGTCGAGGGCGTCGGACGTCGCGCTCCAGAGGGTGTCGAGTTCGGAGATCCGGGCGCGCCAGGTGGACGGGCGCAGGGCCTCGGCTCGGCGGGCGGCGACGGCGGCCGGGCTCTGGCCGGGCCGGGCGGGCGGCACGCACCTGTCGAGCGGCGGTTCGACCGAGGGCAGGGCCCCCGTCTCGGCGGCGGCCAGGCACTGGGCGGCGCGCGCCTGTAGCGGACCGAGCCCGGCCGCGCCCTCGCCGAACAGGGCGGCGAAGCGGCGGTCCTGATGCTCGACCGACGGATCGACCAGCACCATGCCGACCACGTCCTGCGGCCGGCGGTTGGAGAACAGCCGCACATAGAGGCCGCCGGCGGAATGGCCGACGACGATGTAGGGGCCGGGGATGCGCGCGGCGGCCAGGCCGCGGTCGAGGTCGCGGGCGATGGCCGCGCCGTCGCGGGGCAGGGGCCCGGGATCGGAATAGCCGGCCCCGGCGCGATCATAGCTGCAGACCCGGTAGGATTTCGCGAACGCGGCCTTGATCCTGCCCCAGCCGAGCGAGTCCGCGCCGTAGCCGCCTTCGAGCAGCACGGTCGGGGCGCCGGCGCCGGCGCAGCGGAAGTTCAGGCGGCGTCCGTCGGGCAGGCGCGCCAGCAGGCCGGGACCGGCGCTGGGATCGGCCGCGGCGGGCGCCGGCGCCAGCGCGGCGAGGGCGAGGGCCAGGACGGCGGGCAAGAGGGAGCGCATGGGCGTCTGGCCCCGTCGCGGGGCGTCTCCGAAAGGGGCTCTGGGCGTGACGAAAGGGTAATGCAACTGTACCGCGATCGGCACGTTGAGGCGCGGGGTAAGCTCGGCCGAGGGCGCGCGTGCAATGTCTATCAGGAAGTCCGAAAACGCCATGGCCGATCTGCCGGTTTCACGGGCGGTCGAGAACACGCCCGAGCACATCGCCTATCAGTTGCTGGAGCGGGTCGCCGACCTGGAGGGGGTGGCCCTGTCGCGCGAGGGCAAGGACAAGCTGGCCAGCCGCAAGTGGCTGCTGGACACCTATGCCGAGTGCCTGGACGCGGCGCGCGGCGCCCGCCGCTACGCCAAGAGCCCGTCCTGATCAAAGGAGGCTGGGGGGTGAAGGAGGCTGGGGGAGCGCGCCGGCGATGACGCGCTCCCCCGCCTTGCCGGCGCGTGGGGCGCCGGCGCGCGCACTGGGACGATGGGCTCGTTTTGGTGCGCGAGTGTCTCGCTGGGAGACCGCGCAGCAAGCTTCGTGCCGTCAGATCTGGATGTTCTAGATCTCGATGTTCTGGGGGCCGTCGGCGCCGACCACCAGCAGCCGCGCGCCCGGCGCGGCGCAGGCCTGCAGCTCGACGTCGCCGTACCAGGCGGTGTCGCGGGCCGGATCGGCGTCGAACAGGATGGCCGCCTCGCCCTTGCCGACGAACAGCTGGGCGATCGCTTCGGGGCTGGCGTCGATTCGCGTGATCGTCACGCCGGCGGCGCGCAACTCGCCGATCTTGGCGTCCAGTCGTTCGTGCAGTTGACCGCTCACGCGCCCCTCCCGTCGCTTAACCATAGGCGATGAGGCGGCCCGCGCGCCGCACATTTCGGCGAGCGGGGCGGAGGGCGTTTTCTTTTCAACGCCCCCGTTGCTCCCGGCGCCCGGTTTCGGCTATGGAGTGCGACCCGATTTGGAGCGCGCCCCGCGCGCGCCCGGTCGGACTGGTGACGTGGCCGAGTGGCTGAAGGCAACGGTTTGCTAAATCGTCATACGTGAAAGCGTATCCAGGGTTCGAATCCCTGCGTCACCGCCAACTTTTCTCAGAAAAATCAGACTGACCCGCAACGGCTTCGATCTCTGCGCGACCGGCGCCGTTGGTATCCATCAACCGGATCAGCACGGCCGCGGCCCTCTGGATCTCTCGATCCCGGTCGCCGCGGTCGTCCGTCGCCGCCAGCAGTTCGCCCAAGCGTTCCACGTGCGCGACCTCGTCGGCGAACAGCCAGTCGCCTTGGCCCTGGCGCGGATCGTCGAAAATCTCCAGGTCCTGCAGCAGGGCGTGCCTGGCCACTGCGGCGCGGGCCGGCGACAGTCGAGCCGAGGTCAGGATCAGGAGGGCGCGATAGAGCCGACGACGATCCGGATGGGCCCAGGACAATGGCGCCAGGGACAATTTCGTCATGAGCGAACCATTGGGTGCACAGGTGGCGGAGTCCAGAGCATGCGCCGTCGCGGGCTGCTACTTGTTGGCGGTGACGAGGGCGAAGGAGAGCAGTTCGCCCCGGTCGGCCTCAAGCATGGCGATGGTGCTGTCATCGCCTGCCGGATTCAGCGCCCGCGCCCAACGCAGCCAATCGGCCCAGCCGTGTTCCTGCATGCGCGCCGCGGTGACGCTCACGAGTTCGGTGATGTTCCATTGGAAGCGCCACCACTCGGGAGTGTGCCAGGCGATGGCCTCCCAGCCGACGCACGCCTTAATGTGGGCCGGGATCTCGCCCATCGCGCGGACTTCCCGGCGCATGGCGGGCGTGGCAATGGCGAGTTGGCCGCCGGGCTTCAGAAAGCGGGTGACGTAGGCCAGGTAGCTGTCGGCGGTCCCGAAGTATTCGTAGGCGTCGATGCTGACGATCACGTCGAACGACCCGGCTGCGAACGGAAGCGCATGCGCCTCGGCCCGCACGGCCTCGATCCTGTCGCTCAGGCCCGCCTGGGCGAAGGTCGCTGCGGCCAGCGCCGGGTCCACCCACAGGTCGGCGGCCACGACTTCGACGCCGAACTCCCGCGCGAGAAACACCGATGTCGCGCCCCGACCGGAGCCGAGGTCCAGCACCCGCATGCCGGACCGAAGGGTCAGGTCCGTCGCGAGGTCTTCCAGCAGCCATAGCGGGTTGGGCCCCATGTCCAGGGACAGGAGCCAGGCCGCGTCGTACTTAGAAGTCAGCGGATAGCGGTCCGGCTGGTGCAAAGCAGCGTGCATTGGTTTCGGTCCATGAGGGTGATCGATCACACGATGTCGCTTGTCGGTCTCTAGCCGGCCTGGGGGCGATCCTCGGCGAGGGCTGCCTCAAGAGCTGAGAATGCTCGAAACGGAAACGGCAGGCCCCACCATTCCAGCCCGCCCTGGGCGTCCGCCTCGCCAAGAAGCCGGCTCGCCGCGAGATGCACCGCGGTTGCGAACGCCGATGGATCGCAGTTGACGCAGAAACGTTGCTCGCCCGCCTCAGTGGGAGCATCAGCGTAGAATTCAGGTAGTTCGAGCACCCGGATCCAGAACATTTCCCGTTGGGGCACGCCTTCCCAACGCCGTTCCAAGAGCATCCGAAATTCTGCGGGTTCGCGGTCGAACCGCGCCAGCGCACCCATGCCTCCGGCCGCGATTTGAAGTGCAGCGCGGATCACATCGCCGATCACGTCGGTCGTGTAGCTGATCCAATCTAAGACAATGCGTTCGTCGCCGATGGATATGGCGAGGTTCATCCAGCCTTGGCCCGCGCGATCAAACGAGACGCTGACTTCCCCCATGAGGCTAGGCTAGGGCCATCACCGTCCTCTTTCCACCCCGTGCGGACCGCGAAGCCGCTTAGCGCGACTTGAGCGCCTCGGCGGCTTCCTGGGCGGACTGGGCGAGCGGGCTCGGCAAGGCGTCGAGCGGAAACCAGTCCAGGCCGATGTGCTTCTCAGGTTCGAGCAAGGTCGGCTCGCCCTCAAACTCGGTCGCCAGATACGCCGGCGAAACCCAGTGAGCGCGTTCGTCAGGGGCCACGTAGTCGACGACACAGAGAAGTTCGAGCGCGCCGAGTTTGACGCCGATCTCTTCGGCGATCTCCCGGCGTGCGGCCTCTGCCGTCCTTTCCCATAGTTCGACTTTTCCGCCCGGAAGGCTCCAGCAGCCGGCTTCGGGGGGGCGCGCACGCCGGATCAGTAACAAGCGCTGGTCTCGCAGGATGGCGACGCCGCACCCCACTCTGGGACCGTTCGATGGCTGGGTCGACAAGGCGTGAGTTCCCCCGAATCCGCTTCCGCTTATCTCGAAGCACGGGCGCGGCGAAGTCACGCTCTTGTCGCGCCAGCGCCCGCCAAAGAGCCCCGCCCCCTCGGGGAAAGGGGCGGGGCTCGGGCGGCGCGCTGCGGGGTCAGCGCGCCGGGGTCTTGGCGCAGGGGCCGCTGACCGGGTTGCAGCGGAAGCCGCCGTCGAAGGGGCTCACCGCGTAGGCGTTGCCGAAGATGTTCGGGGCCCAGGGGTAGTCGGTGGAGACGACCTGGGCGCCGCTGGCCAGCGCCGCGTCGCGGCGGGCCGGGTCGTTCTGGCGCGCCTCGTAGGTGTCGATGTCGCTGCGCGAGCGGACCAGGCGGCCGGCCTTCACCAGCGCCTTGATCTCGCCGCCGCGGGTCAGGGCGTTGTCGACCATGACGAAGGCGGCGTGGGCCATGCCGGGCTCGCCCTGGACGAAGGCCAGGCGGCCCTCAAGGTTGGGATGGCCGTCGAGATAGGGCTTGAAGGCCGCCAGGTTCATGCCCGGCACGATCATCAGGAACACGAACTTGCCGCGCGCCTGGCCCACGGTCGGCCAGGCCCCGGCCAGGGCGGCCTTTTCCAGGGTCTCGTGCTGGCCGCGCAGGTCGTCGGGTGCGACCACCTTGTCGCGGCCGAGGATCTCGCCGATCGAGGCGTCCATCTCGGCGAAGGCCCTGGCGTCGAAGGGGATCAGCTTGGTGGCCCCGGGCGCGAACCCGGCCAGGCTGTTGAACTTCGGCTCCAGCAGCACGAACACCGGCGAGTGGCCGGGATTGGCGTCCGACCAGCTCCGCATCTGCTGCAGGCACAGGCGGAAGGTCGGGCAGCTGCTGCGGAAGTCGATGTCCGCGGCGTGCAGGGTCTTCAGGCCCGGCTGCTTCAGCGCGTCGGAATAGAGCGGGGCCAGGTCCTTGGCGCCCTTCTCGCGCAGCAGCCGGTAGGCGAGGGGATCGGAAAAGCGGCCGCCCTCGTGGTCGACATTGAGGTCGAACTCCAGGCTGCGCAGGCCGGCGCGCAGCTGCATCTCGATCGGCGGGTGGACGTATTCGAGCCCCGCCTGCAGGTCGGCGCCCAGCGGATTGGGATGCTCGTCGGCCATGCGCGCGGCCATGGCCGGCGGCATCATCTTCATCATGCCGTCGAGGGTCGGCTGGATCAGCGGCTTCATCACCGCGAACACCCGGGGGTCGGCTGGTTGGCTGTAGCTGTTGTGGGTGCCGACCACCTGGATCTGGTTGAGCTTCAGCTGGTCGCCAGGTTGGGGGGCCGGCGCGGGCGCCGCCGCCGCGGCCGAGGCGAGCGCCAGGGCCGCGAGGCTGGTCATCAGAGTCTTCATGGGCTCTCTCGAAGCTAGCGGACGATGCGGACGCGGAGGCCGACCATGCGCGGATTGGCGCGCACCGAGGTGGGCACCCCGAAGAACTTGCCGCCGTTGCCGACGTCGCGGACCCAGTCCTGGTCGAACAGGTTCTCGGCGTAGGCCTCGACGAGGAGGCCGTCAGCGCTTTCGGCGCCGATCCGCAGGTCGACGAGGCCGAAGGCCTTCTGCATCTCGGTGTCGAGGTTGTCGTTGTTCAGGAAGTACTCCGAGCGCCAGGCGTAGTTGGCGTTGACGAAGCCGTCCCAGCCCTCGGCCATCGGCCGGCGGTAGTCGGCGCTGAGCGAGGCGGTGTGTTCGGGAGCCATCCGGAACACATTGCCCGACCGGTCGACCAGCTGGCCGCCGACCACCTCGCGGAACTCGTCGTACTGGGTGTGCAGATAGGCGTAGGCGGCCGACAAGGTCAGTTCGGGGGTGACCTTGAGCCCGCCGTTCAGCTCCACGCCCCAGGCCGAGGCCTTGCCGGCGTTGACGACGCCGACAGTGATATCGACGGCGCGGGTCTGGAAGTCGTTGTAGTCATAGGTGAAGGCGGCGGCGTCGAAGTACAGCCGGTCCATGACCGTACCCTTGGCGCCGACCTCGAAGTTCAGGACCTCCTCGGTCTTCACCTCGCCGTAGATCGGCCGGGCCTGGCCGTTCACCGGGGCGGCGAAGGTGGTCTGTGGATAGCCGGCCTTCAGGCCGCGCGAGGCGCCGGCATAGATGTTGATCTGGTCGGTCAGGCGATAGGTGAGGGCGATCCGCGGCTGGACCATGTCGTAGTCGGCGCTGTTGGAGAATTCCTGGCCGAGCGAGTTGGAGAGCCCGTTGGGCAGGGCGATCGGGCGCACGCCGTCGACGGTGGTGACCAGCGAAGAATTGCGGACCGTGGCCTCGTCGTGGGTGAAGCGGACGCCGGCGTCGAGCACCAGGCGATCGGTGATGTCGTAGCCGCCGTTGATGTAGGCCGACCAGCTCTCGCGGTTGTTGCGGGTGTTGGAGAGGGTCGAGTTGCCGGTGGTGACCGGCAGCACCAGGCTCGTGCCCGGAACGGGGAACATGGTGACCGGGGTGGTGCGCTTGGGGAAGCCGGCCAGCAGCAGCTGTTCGTTGATCACGAACTCCGACTGATTGAAGGTCTTGTCCTTGTAGTAGCTGATCCCGCCGACGGCGCGGAACGGGCCGCCCTGGTCGTAGGCCAGGCGGAATTCCTGGCTGAGGATGCTCTGGTCGTCGGCCAGGTTGCGGCCGATCAGGAACTCGTAGGTCGTGCCGTCGACGTCCCAGGATTCGGAGAAGTCCACCTCGCGCCACGCGCTGATCGACTTGAGGTTCCAGCCGTCGGCGAGGTCCCAGTCGGCCAGCAGGGTGGCGCCGGTCTGGCGGCGTTTCTGCGGCGGCTGGTAGCGATTCTGGCCGGCGTCGCTGAACCAGCCGGTGTCGCCGCCCGGGGAGGCGATGTTGATGGCCTTGGTGGCGGCCGCCGCGTCATTGTCGGCCTGGTGGTCGAGGATCAGGTCGAAGGTCAGGTCCTGGCTCGGCGCCCAGCGCAGCGACGCGCGGGCCGCCCACAGGTCGTCGTCGTTCAGCTTCTTGGAGCCGCCGAGATTGGTGACGTAGCCCTCGCGCTCGCGGCGACGGACCGAGACGCGCAGGCCCAGCTCGTCCTCGATGATCGGCAGGTTGGCCATGCCGGTGATGCTGTAGAGGTTGTAGGAGCCGTACTGTCCCTCCAGCGACCAGCCGGTCTGCGACAGGTCCGGGCGGCGGGTGACGACGGCGACGGCGCCGATCTGCGAGCCGCGGCCGTAGAGGGTGCCCTGCGGGCCCTTGGCGACCTCGACCCGCTCGATGTCGAACAGCTCCTTGAGCATGCCGCGCGAGCGGCTGGTGTCGACGTCGTTCAGGAAGAACGAGATGCTCGGCTCGGAGACCGCGCCGGCGTTGCCGGCCTCGATGCCGCGCATGACGAAGCTGGCCGAGGAGTCGGTCTGCTGCTGCACGAAGAAGCCCGGGGTGCGGGTCGACAGGCGCTCGAAGTCGGTGAAGTTCTGCTGCTCAATGTTGGCCCCGCCGAAGGCGGCGATCGAGATCGGCACGTCCTTCAGCTTCTGCTCGCGCTTCTGAGCGGTGACCACCACTTCCTCGATCGCCAGCGGGTCGGCGGCGGCGGCCTGGGCGAACGCTTGTTCAGTTGCGATGGCGCTGGCGCCGATGGCCAGAAGCGCCCGCAGCGTATGGCGGCGGGCATGGGCGGTCTTGAGCATTTGTGATCCCCTGTGGCTCGGACGCGGGCCTTCTAGGGGGTCTGCACGGCGTTCAGGAAAACAGTTGTGCGAAATATTTGCGACGATTGCGGCTGAAAAGCGCGCGCAACAGAACAGATGTTCAGGTCGCGCGGGCGAGCATCCAGTCGACCAGCTCGGCGCTTTGCGGCGGCGAGCCCTCGGCGCGGGCCAGCAGGGTGGCGCCGAGCCGGGCGACCGAGGCGCTCTGGGCGGCGCAGAGGTCGAGGTCGCGGCCCAGGCGCTCGGCCGCGCGCCGGCGCAGGTTCTCGCCGCGCAGGCGGCGCAGGTCGACGGCGTAGGGGCGCAGTTCGCTTTCGCGGGCCGCGGCCAGGGCCACCGACACCGTGCCGCGGGCGACGAAGGCCTCGATCTCGGCCTGGTCCTGGCGCGGCGCCAGCCGGCCTTGGGCGACGAGATAGATCACCGTCAGTCCGGCGCGCAGCAGGTCGAGGCGGGTGCGGAAGTGATAGGCGACAGAGGAGGCCGGGGCCTGGGCCCGCTCGCCGACCGCGCGGTGGGTGACCCCTTCGGCCCCGCGCGCGACGATCACCTCGCCGGCGGCCATGGCGATGTCCAGCGCGCGCCCGGCGTAGGGCGCCTGGGAGGCCGGGCCGGGCAGGGCGAGCGCCGGGTCCAGCCGGCGAATGACGGTTTCGAAGAAGGCTGGTTCGGACAGCCCGAGGCACGCCCCGCGGCCCGCCAGCCGTTCCAGGGTCATGGTCCGCATCAGCCGGTAGTCGGGGCTATCCTGCTGCGCCAGGCCGTGGGCGGTCTCGTCGGTCACGTAGCCCAGGCAGGCGCGGGCCCAGGCCTGGGGATCGTGGATGCGGCCCTCGAACACCGCGTCCCAGAAGGCGCGGCGCTCGGCGATCCAGGGGGCGACCAGTTCGCGGGCCTCCGGGTCGCTGACCGCGGCCAACAGCAGTTCGCACCAGATCAGGCTGGTCGCCCGTTCGCGGCCGGCGGCCTCGTCCAGATAGTGTTCGAGCAGGGCGACGAGCGCGGCCGGGGCCAGGACGCGCAGGCCCGCGAAGCGCGCCAGGAAGGCCGCATGGCGAGCGGCGTCGGCCTGGCGCTCGGCCCGCACCAGCCGCTCGATCAGCGCGCGCTTGGAGCCGAAGTGATAGGTGAGAGCTGCGACGGTCGAGCCGCTGGCCTCGGCCAGCGGCCGCAGGGTGAGGTCGCGGAAACCGCCGGCGGCCAGGCGCAGGCGGGCGGCCTCCAGGATGCGCTCGGCCGTGGCGGCGCTGCTCGTTTCGGCCGATTCCATGCGGACTCCTGCTGCGCGGGCCGCCTGTCTTGCGCACAGGTCGCCGACGCTATCAACGGAGAGCGTCGGCAGCGGCCGCGAAGCGGGACGCGCGGTCAGGCGCCGGCGTCGCGGGCCTCCATGACCTCGGCGATCAGGGCGGCGGCGTCGAGGGGCTTGACCAGGAAGGCGTCGGCGCCGGCACGGTGGCTGGCCTCGCGGTGCTCGGGCATGGCGTTGGCGGTCAGCATGCAGATGCGGGGCCCCAGGCGCAGCGGCCGGGCGGCGCGGATGCGGCTGACCGCGGTGACCCCGTCCATGACCGGCATCTGCATATCCATCAGGATGAGGTCGTAGGTCTCCGCCGCGGCGGCCTGAACCGCCTGCTGGCCGTTCTCGACGCAGGTCAGGTCGACCGGCAGGCCGCCGAGGATCAGCTCGACCACCCGGCGGTTGGTCGGATGGTCCTCGGCCAGCAGCACGCGCACGGGGCGGTCGGCGGGCGGCAGCGAGGAGGCCGGGGCCGGCGCCTGCGGGGCGAGGTCGCGGGCGAGGCGCCGCAAGGGCAGCTCGAAGGCGAAGGTCGCGCCCTGACCCGGGCTGGAGGAGGCGACGATCTCGCCGTCCATCAGGTCGACCAGCGAGCGGGAGATCGCCAGGCCAAGGCCGGTGCCGCCGAACTCACGCGTGATCGAGGAGTCTGCCTGCTCGAAGCGGTCGAACAGCGCCTCGGCGACCTGCTGGGAGAAACCGACGCCGGTGTCCTCGACCACGAAGCGCACGCGGCGCACATCGCCGGCCACGCCGCGCGACAGCACCTTGAGCCGCACCTCGCCGCGAGCGGTGAACTTCACGGCGTTGGAGAGCAGGTTGGACAGCACCTGGCGGATGCGCAGGTCATCGCCGTGGAAGCGGTCGCAGACCTCGCGGTCCATCTCCAGCCGGAAGCCGATGCCCTTTTCGGCGGCGCTGGCCTGGAACAGGGCGAAGACCGCGCGGACCATCTCGGCCAGGTCGAAGGGATCGTCGCGGATGCAGAGCCGGCCGGCGTCGACCTTGGCCAGGTCTAAGATGTCGCTGAGCAGGTCCTGCAGCGCACGGCCGGAGGTCTCGATCAGCTGGACCATTTCGCGCTGGGTCTCGGCCAGTTCGGTGCGGGCCAGGGCGCCGGCGACGCCGAGCACGCCGTTCAGCGGGGTGCGGATCTCGTGGCTCATATTGGCCAGGAAGGTGGACTTGGCGCGGCTGGCCTCCTCGGCTTCCTCGCGGGCCTGGACCAGCCGGGCCTCGGCGGCCTTCCGCTCGGTGAGGTCGCGGACGATGGTGGTGAAGGCCGTGCCGGCCGGGGTCTCCAGGCGCGCGAGGGAGGCCTCGGCGGGGAACTCCTCGCCGTCGCTGCGCAGGCCGAGGATTTCGGCGCGCTCGTGCATCCGCAGGCTGGGCCGCGAGCTGGAGGCGAACCGGTAGACCGCCTGCTGGTGGCGCGCGCGGAAGCGGGCGGGCATCAGGTCCTCGACGCTGCGGCCGAGCGCCTCATCGGCGCTGTAGCCGAACATGGCCTCGGCCCCGGCGCTGAACAGGATGATACGCGCGTCGGCGTCGGCGACGACGATCGCCTCGGGCGAGATCTTCAGCATCCCGGCCAGCATCTGCTGGCTGCGATGGGAAGCGGCTTCGGCGACGCGCAAGGGCGTGACGTCCTGCACCGCGCCGACGAGGCCGACGGCCGCGCCGGTCTGGTCGAGGCGCGGCGCGCCCTGGTGGCGCAGGACCCGAACCGCCCCATCGGGCAGCCTGACGCGGTGGTCGAGAGCGTAGGCGCAGCCGGTGTCGAGCGCCCGCCGGACGGCTTCCACAAGACGTCGGCGGTCGTCGTCTGGGAGCATGTCCAGCGCCTGGTCGGCGGTGCAGGGACCGGGCGGCAGGCCGAGCAGGCGCAGGGCCGGCTCGCTGCAGGAGAGGGCGCCGTCGGCGACGGTCCACTCCCAGGCGCCGGCGTTGGCCAGGCGCTGCACCCGCTCGAGGCGGTCCTCAACCATGGGCGAGCCGGCCGCCGGAGACCGCCGAGGCCAGCGCCCGGGTCATCGCGCCGACCGGCCCGACGTCGCGGTGCGGCGGTTGGCCCGATAGCCGGAAGCGGGCGACCAGGGCGGTCAGCTCGGCGGCCTCGCCGCGTAGGGCGCGGGTGGCGGCGGCGGCCTGCTCGACCATGGCCGCGTTCTGCTGCAGTCCCTGGTCCATCTGGTTCACCGCCGAGTTGATCTGGGCCAGGCCCGAAGCCTGTTCCTGGGTCGAGGCGGCGATGCCGGTGACCACCTCGTCGATCTCGCCGACCTTGTCGGCGATGGCCTGCAGGGCCGCGCCGGTTTCACGCACCAGGCCGACGCCCTCGTCGACGTGACCGGCGGAGGCGCCGATCAGATCCTTGATCTCCCGCGCGGCGTCGGCCGACCTCTGGGCCAGGGCGCGGACCTCGGAGGCGACGACGGCGAAGCCGCGCCCAGCCTCGCCGGCGCGCGCGGCCTCGACCCCGGCGTTGAGGGCCAGCAGGTTGGTCTGGAAGGCGATCTCGTCGATCACGCCGATGATGCGGCCGATCTGGCCGGACGATTGCTCGATCTGGCCCATGGCCCCCACGGCGCGCTCGACCACGCTGGTGGAAAGCTCGGCCTGGGCCTTGGCGACGGCGACCACCTCGCCGGCCTGGCGCGCGCCGTCGGCGGTGGCCTTCACCGTGGCGGTGATCTGGTCGAGCGCCGCGGCGGTCTCCTCCAGGGCGGCGGCCTGGCGCTCAGTGCGCAGGGAGAGGTCGTCGGAGGCGCGGGCGAGCTCGGCCGCGCCGGCCTGGACGCCGGCCGCGTTCCCGGCCACCGAGGCGATGGTCTCCTCCAGCTGGACGAGGGCGGCGTTGAAGTCCTCGCGGATCTGGGCGTACTCGGCCGCCAGCCCGGCCTCGATCCGGTAGCCGAGGTCGCCGCCGGCCAGGGCGCTCATCCCCGAGCCGATGGTCTGGACGATGGCGGCGCGCTCGGCGGCCAGGACCTCGGCTTCCGCTCGCCGGCGCGCGGCCTCGGCGGCAGCGAGATAGACCGAGATCGCATAGTCCATGTCGAGCAGCGTCGCCTTGGTGAGCGCGCCCAGCTCGGCGGCGATCTGGTCCGGCGTCGCGCCGCGGCGCAGGATCCCGCCGCGCGGCCAGCGGGCGGCGGTCACCGCCGCGATCAGCCCCTCCAGCACCAGGGCGTAGCCGCCGATGTACCAGCGCGGCTCCAGGCCGATGCGGGCGTGGGTTTCGCCGACGGTGGTGACGGCGGCGACATACTTCTCGTCGAACCGGCCGCTGGAGATCGTCTCCCAGTGATCGATCTGGCGGCCCTTGGCGCTGGCCACGTGGGTGGAGCCGGAAAAGAAGGCCCGGGTCTCCTCACGTTGCGAGACCTGGCCGTAGAAGGCGTCGAGCGCGCCGGGCAGGGCGCTCATGACGATGGGTTTGATGTCCCGGAGACTCTCGCAGGCGAGGTCGTCCATACGCATGAAGCTTAGTCGTTCACTGAGTTGCGCAGTAATAGACATGTCAGTCCCCCGCTATATTGGGTGGGACGCTGGACGCGTTTTCGTTAACGATGTCCTAAAATGACGAATATCAAAAGTAATAGAAAAGTATAGTGGTGTAATTATTCTTGGTAGTGCGCTTGGCTATATTGGGGTGGCCGTTCGGCTAGGCCTGGGGGCGCGATTGGCCGGAGGCCATGCGGCTGACCACCTCGGTGCGGTTGCGGGCGCCGGTGGCGCTGAGGATCGCCTGGACGTGCAGCTTGACGGTGGCGATGGCGATGCCGAGGTGTTCGCCGATCTCCTTGTTGGTCCGGCCGCGTTCGAGTTCGCGCAGGACCTCGATCTGGCGCGGCGACAGGCGCGGGCCATGGCCGGGAATAGGGTCGGGGATGGCGCCCAGTTCCTCGAAACAGGGGAAGTATTCGCCGCCGACGACCACCAGCCGCAGCACGGCGACGAGGATGTCCGAGGCGGTGTCCTTGGGGACCAGCGCGCGGAAGCCGCGGGCGTAGGCGATCTTGGCCCAGCGGACATTCTTGTGCGGCGGCATCAGGACCAGGCGACCGACGCTCAGCTGGTCGGCGTGACGCTCGATCCAATCGCCAGGGTCGCTCTGGGCCGGCGGGTCGAGGAGGATCAGGTCGTCTGCATCCGGAGCGAGCGGGGGCAGCTGGGCGACATCGTCGAGCGTCACCACGGGATCGCCGGGGAGCTGGGCCGCCACGAGGACGCTCAGGGCGTCCCGCCAAAGCGGTTGTCTGCTCACCACGACCACACGCATCACGCACCCCCTGGCGGCCTCTACGCGCCGCCCGTCAATTTGACGTAACGCTAGTATGGGGTTCGGGCAGGCGAGTCATCTGGCCGATAGGACTATTCCGGCCGTTTTCGGCGCTCCCCGGACATGGTCGGCGAACGACGTTTCGCCTCCTGCGCGAAGGGATCGCGCGTGAGGAGAACTACATGCGATCGTCCGGCGGCGGATCATCGTCGGCGGGGCGCGCGCCGTCGTGCCGGCTGCGCCACTCGGCGAATCCGCGGTCGAAGCGTTCCTGCCACTCGCCGCGGAAGGTGCGGTACTCGGAGTCGTACCGGCGCTGCTGTTCGGCGCGCCAGACGGCGTAGTCGCGATCGTGGGCCGCGAGCTTGGCTTCGCGCCAGTCGAGGTACTCCAGTTCGAACTCGGCCTCGGCGCCCGGGTGATAGGCGTAGTCGGCGGGAGGGCCGAACTCGCGCACTCCGAGGTCGCGGGGATCCAGCGGCTGGTCGCCGTAAGGCGCGCGCTCGGCCTCGGTGGGGGCCGCGCCGGGCGGGCGGGCGCGACGGCGGACGATGGACTGGCGATAGCCGTGCGGCTCGATCCCGTACTCCTGGCCGCCGTGCGGGGCGTCGAGACTGTAGTAGCCGCGGGCCAGGGCGTCGGCCTCGTCGAAGGGGGCGTCCGGCGCGCTGTCGCGGCCCGACTCATAGCGGCCGCGCCGCCAATCGGGGCGGGTCTCGCTGGGCCGGTGGGCGCCGAAGGCGTCGAACGAGCGGGGATCGGCGCCGTAGTAGCGGGCCTGGTCGGAGGAGTAGCGGCCTTCTTCGCCGAAGCTGTGAGGTTCCGCCGCGGGGCGTTTGGCCTCGTCACAGCGGCGGCTGCGCCGGCGCGGTTCGTCGGGCGGGGTCGGGCGATGGGGCATGGACCTGATCCTCGATAGCTCCTTCCTTCGAAAACGACGGGGCCGAGGGGGTGTTCCGTCGCCGTGCGCGGCGACTCGGGCAATGGCTGGCGTCCCCCGGCGATGCACCGGCGCGCGAAACGCCGCAGCGCCAACGCGCGGCCAAAGGCTAGGGTGGAGCAATGGTGACGAGACAGATGTGGCTGGCGGCCGCGGCGCTGCTGGCGGCGGGGCCGGGGGCGGCGGCGGACCGGGGGACGACCCAGGTCGACGAAGGCTTCCGCGGGGCGGTGACCGCGCCGCTGGAGGACCTGAACCTAAAGCAGGCCCAGATCCCGGACGTGCTGGTTCGGGCGCTCGCCGATCCGTACGAGGCCCGCGAGCTGATCGGCTGCGAGGCGATCGCCGCCGAGATCGGCCGGCTGGACGCGGTGCTGGGCCCGGACCTGGACGAGGCGCCGGCCCCCGACGAGCGCACGCGGATGCAGAAGCTGGGAGCGCAGGCCAAGGCCGCGGCGGTGGCCGAGGTGCGCGGCGAGACGCAGGACCTGCTGCCGTTCCGCGGCTGGGTGCGCAAGCTGAGCGGCGCCGACCGCCACCGCAAGGCGGTGGAGGCGGCGATCAAGGCCGGCGGCGTGCGGCGCGGCTACCTGAAGGGCGTGGGCATGAACATGAACTGCGCCCCGCCGGCCGCGCCGAGTTGGTTCGTTCCCGAGAAGCCGGCCACGCCGACGTCGTGGCTGGCCGACCTCTGGGGAGCGCTGGTGAACTGGCTGCGCGGGCTGTTGTCGGTCTTCAGCCGCTAGTTCATGCCCGCCGCGACGAGGACGGCGGCGAGGCCGACGCTCATGCCGCGGACGCTGCTGGCCTTTTCGACGTCGATCCATTCGTCCAGCGAGTGGGCGCGGCCGCCCGAGCCGCCGCCGCCGATGGTGATGGCGGGAATGCCGAGCGCCATCGGCGCGTTGGCGTCGGTGGAGGAGGCCTCGTACTGCGGCTTGTAGCCGAGCGCCTCGATGGCCGCAGCGGTGCCGGCGACGAGGGCGGCGTCCTTGGCGGTCTGGCCGGCCGGGCGGTCGCCGATCGGCTTGATCTCGACGCTGACCTGCCCGACGCGGGTGGAGCGGGCCTTGTTCTCGTGGTCGACGGCGGCCTGCATGATCTCCTTGAAGCGGCCGTCGAGCTTGGCCAGTTCGCCGGCGTCGGCCGAGCGCATGTCGAACTCGGTGAAGACCTTGTTGGGGATGGCGTTGACCGAGGTGCCGCCGCCGGTGACCGAGGCCGAATAGGTGACCTTCGGCGAAGTCGGGACCTGGACTTCGTAGAAGTCGGCGATCGCCTTGCCCATGGCGGCCATCGGATTGACGATCCCGAACGAGCCGTAGCTGTGGCCGCCCGGACCGCTGAAGGTCGCGCGATAGCGCTTGGAGCCGACGCCGACGTGGGTGATGCCGCTAGGGTCGAGGCCGTCGACCGAGAAGAACGCCTTGGTGCGGTCCTTGTACTTGCCCTGGTTGAAGAAGTAGCGGACGCCGCGCAGGTCGCCAGGGCCTTCTTCCCCGACCGTGCCCACGAACAGGATGTCGCTGGCGGTCTTGATCTTGGCGGCGTCGAGGGCGCGGATCCAGGCGAGCAGGACCGCGAGGTTGTGGGTGTCGTCGGCGATGCCCGGGGCGAACAGCTTGGTCCCCTCGCGGCGGACCTTCACGTCGGTGCCTTCCGGGAAGACGGTGTCGAGGTGGGCGGAGACCACCACCAGCGGGCCCGGCCGGGTTCCCTTGCGCAGGCCCATGACGTTGCCCTCGGCGTCGACCTCGACGTCGGTCAGGCCGTGGGCCTCCAGCATCGCCTTGTAGGCCTTGCCGCGGGCCTCTTCCTTGAAGGGCGGGGCCGGGATTTCGGTCAGGGTGATGATGTCCTGCACGGTGCGCTCATGCTCACGGTCGAGCACAGCGGTCGCCGCCTTGAAGGCGGGGCTGGCGACGATCCTGGCCGCGTCGTCCTTTGGCGCGGCGAAGGCCGGCGCGGCGATCAGGACGGACAGCGCGAGCGCGACGGGCAGGGAACGGGACATGGATACTCCAGGCGAAACGAGTCGCCGGGCATAGTAGCGGCCGGACTTGGCTCCGCCAGCCGCTGAGCCTTTGAACAGTCCGCTCCGGCGCCATCCCGCTTTGCGAAGCACGACCGGGATCCATTTGCCTCGAAAGGGCTGGATGGGGTGTGGCCGGGCTGGGACTGGTCCGGGCTTCGTCGAAACCGGAATGGCGCTGTGGGGGAGCGGATTCAGGCCCGGCTGGCCTCGGCGTGGTCGAGGACCATGACGTCGGCGGCTTCCTCGGCGTCCATGATCTTCAGCAGCCGGGCGCGGGCGCGGTTGACCCGGCTCTTGATGGTGCCCAGCGCGCAGCCGCAGATCTCGGCGGCTTCCTCGTAGGAGAGGCCGGCGGCGCCGACCAGGATCAGCGCTTCGCGGTGTTCATCGGGCAGCTGGGCGAGGCCGGCCTGCAGCGCGCGCATGGCGATGCTCCAGTCCTGGGTCGGCGGCGTGCGCATGTTGTTGGCGTACTCGCCGGTCTCGTCACGGACCTCGCGCCGGCGGCGGATCACCTGAGTGTAGTAGGTGTTGCGCAGGATGGTGAACAGCCAGGCACGCAGATTGGTGCCAGGCTCGAACTTGTCGCGGTTGGACCAGGCCTTGATCAGGGTGTCCTGCACCAGATCGTCGGCGTCGGAGCCGTTGTGGCTGAGGGACCAAGCGAAGGCGCGCAGAGCGGGGATCATCGCCACCACCTCGTTGCGCCACTCGGTGTCTCCGCCCATGCTGTCCTCGAAACGCCCGATCCCCTCGACGGGCCGTACGCTTTTCGTGGGACCTCAACGCGTCCTTGGGGCAACCGTTCCGGCTTGCGGGAACGCCCCGAGCCCCCAAATGCAAGGAACTGCGTTCGTACTACGACGTTTGGCGGGGCGAGCACGGCTTCGCCGGGCATCGGCGGAATCCGGCACAATCGGAACAGAGTGGAGCGGGACGATGGCGTCATTCGACAAGGCCAGGCTCGGGCCCCCGCCGGCCCGGGCCGCGCGGGCGCGCCCCCCCCGGCGCGGGCGGCTGTGTTGTCGCCGGCGCCCGACCACCCCCACACGCACCGTCTGGAAGACAATTCAATATAA
>NZ_JAPMTQ010000013.1:0-106494 GCF_026411515.1 Phenylobacterium sp. 58.2.17
CCCTTTTTAACAACCAGAACACGCAAACCCACATAATGAGGCTAGTGTGGTGGGCTCGGTTTTGTTTATAAGAGACAGGGGCGAAATCGGCGAGCCGCGCGCGGATGGGGCCCGATTGCGGGGTGAAGGTCTCGGGGGAGTTCACGACGCTCCAGTTACGGCGTTCCAGCACCAGCCCCGGCCGCAGGCCGTCGAAGATGCGCACGACGCGGGTCAGGAAGCGGCGCTCGAAGCCGTGCACGGGCCGGTGAATATCGCCGAGCGCGCGGCCGAGCACCTCGTGGGCGGTGAAGAAGGTCGGGGCGCAGAGCGACAGCGCGCTGACCCGCCATTCGCCATGCGCCTTCTCCATCAGCACCAGGTCGTCTGGCACGCGGCGCGCGGCGGCCAGCAGCGGCGGCAGGTCCGCGCCGTCCAGGGGAGCGCCGAGCGCGGCGGCGACCAGTGCGGCGGCCTCGGCCTGGCCGGGGCGGGAGCCCTCGGCTTCACCCCAGACGATGTCGCGGTGGGCGGCCGCCAGCGGGTCCTTGCGGGCGGCGGGATCGGCCTCGCCGCCTTCCAGCCAGGCGGCCTCGGGAATGGGACGCAGGCCGATCGTGAAGTCCGCGGCCTCCTCGTAGGGGGCGTGGCGGATGGTCATTGGGGCTTGAAGCGGCGGGCCAGCGCCCACAGGCCGACGCCGATCACGATGCCGACGGTGTCGGCGAAGAGGTCGATCCAGTCGCCCTGACGGCCGAACGGCATCAGCGCCTGCGCGACCTCGATCCCGGCCGACAGCCCCCAGACGCAGACGATCACCGTCTTGCGCCGATGGGTCGACATCAGGAGCCCGATGACGACCAGCAGGCCGAAGGCGATGGCGTGGGCGGCCTTGTCCCAGACCAGCTTGGCGCCCGGAACATCGTTGGTGGGGGCCAGGGTTAGGTAGAGGATCACGCTTACCGCGGCGCCGAAGATCGCCACGCGCAGCGGCCGCGGGATGAACGAGAAGAAGGCGTGCATGTCCATCTGATAGCTGCGCCCCGCGGCGACGGCGAGCCTTTCAAAAGCCCGCCTGGCCCGCTAGCTTCCGGGAAAATTCAAACACGGGTTTAAATCGATGGCGATCGAAGCAGTGATCTGGGATTTCGGCGGGGTGTTCACCTCCTCGCCGTTCGAGGCGTTCGCGCGGTACGAGGCCGAGAATGGGCTGCCCAAGGGCCTGATCCGCAAGATCAACTCGACCAATCCCGACAGCAACGCCTGGGCCCTGTTCGAGCGCAACGAGATCGACACCCAGGGCTTCGATGCGCTGTTCCTGGAGGAATCGACCGCGCTCGGCCATCCGGTGCCCGGCGCCGACGTGCTGCCGCTGCTGTCGGGTCACCTGCGGCCGCGCATGGTCGCGGCGCTGAAGGCCTGCAAGGCGCGCTTCAAGGTCGGCTGCATCACCAACAACATGGTCACCCACCACAGCCCGGGCGCCGACGCCCCGCAGCGCGCGGCCGGGGCCATGGGCCAGGTCATGCCGCTGTTCGACCACATCATCGAGAGCTCGAAGGCCGGGGTGCGCAAGCCCGACCCGAAGATCTACCTGATGATGTGCGAGGCGCTCGGCGTGACGCCGGAGGCTTGCGTCTACCTCGACGACCTGGGCATCAACTGCAAACCGGCCGCGGCCCTGGGCATGCGGGCGATCAAGGTGGTGGCTGTCGACCAGACCTTGGCCGAGCTGTCCGCCGCCACCGGTCTGACGTTCGAGGAAGAGGAGCTGGCGTGACCCGCCCAACCAAGATCGGCGCCGAGGCGGCGCTGGCCAAACTGCCGGGCTGGAGCCGGGCGCCGGGCGATCGCGAGGCGATCGCCCGCACCTACCGGTTCGCCGATTTCAACATCGCGTTCGCGTTCATGACGCGGGCGGCGATCCGCGCAGAGCAGCTTGACCACCATCCGGAGTGGTTCAACGTCTACAACCGGGTCGAGGTGCTGCTGACCACCCATGACGCCGACGGGGTCACCGAGCTCGACCTCGCCATGGCGAGCTTCATGGACGAAGCGGCGAAGGCGGCCGGCGCGAAGGACTAGCCAACCAGGGAGCAGACGATGTCGGGACGGGTCGAGGGCAAGAAGGCCTTCATCACCGGTGGAGCCCAGGGACTGGGCGCGGCCATGGCGCGCAAGCTGGCGGCCGAGGGCGCCAAGGTCTCGATCGCCGACATCAACTATGCGGGCGCGCAGTCGGTCGCCGCGGCCATCAACGCCGAGCACGGCGAGGGGACCGCCTTCGCCTTTCCGCTGGACGTGACCAAGGAAGACCAGTGGATCTTCGCCCTGGAGGAAGCCGACGCGGCGATGGGCGGCATCTCGGTGCTGGTCAACAACGCCGGGATCAGCCGCGGCGGGAACATCGAGCAGCTTTCCTTCGAGGACTGGAAGCTGGTGATGGAGGTCAATGTCGACTCGGTATTCCTGGGGACCAAGCATGCGCTGAAGTACATGCGCCAGAACCAACCCGGCTCGATCATCAACATCTCGTCGATCGCCGGCCTGATCGCGGCCCACAACTCGCCCGCCTACAACGCCTCCAAGGCCGGGGTCTGGCTGCTGAGCAAGGGCATCGCCCTGCATTGCGCCAAGCAGGGCCTGGATATCCGCTCCAACTCGATCCACCCGACCTTCATCGATACGCCGATCCTGGACCGGCTGCGCGACCAGCTCGGCAAGGAGGTCGCCGAGGGCAAGCTGGCCCGCCAGATCCCGCTCGGCCACATCGGCGAGCCGGAGGACGTCGCCAACGCCGCCGTCTACCTGGCCAGCGACGAGAGCAAGTTCATGACCGGGGCGGAGATCAAGCTCGACGGCGGGATATCGGCGATGTGAGAGGCCGGGCTAGCCCGGCGACGGCCGAGTTGCGGCTTAAGCAGCCGCGACGCACCACTTAGGCGGAAAGGCGTGTGCGGGCGCGGCGCGGCAGGACGCCGTTCAGGACGAGATAGGCGACAAGGCCGATCACCAGCCCCCAGAACGCGCCGCCCACGCCGAGCAGCTTGATGTTCGCGGCCGAGGCCAGGAAGGTGATCAGCGCCGCCTCGCGCGACGCCGGATCGGCCATCGCGCTGGCGAGAGCGCCGCCGATCGTGCCGAGCAGGGCGAGGCCGGCGAGCGTTGTGATGAAGGTCGCCGGGAACGCCATGAAGACGGCGGCGAGCGTCACGCCGAACACCCCGACCAGCACGTAGAAACAGCCCGCGGCGATGCCGGCGACCCAGCGCTTGGTCGGATCTTCGTGCGCTTCCTTGCCGGTGGCGATCGCGGCCGTGATCGCTGCGATGTTGAAGGCGTGCGAGCCGAACGGCGCCATGATCAGCGACCCAAGCCCCGTCGCGGTGACGATCGGATCGGCGCTGGTCTTGAAGCCGTCGTTCCGCAGCACCAGCATCCCGGGCATGTACTGGCCGGTCAGGGTGATGAGAAACAGCGGCAGCGCGACCGAGAGCAGCGCGTTGAGCGAGAATTCCGGCCTGGTGAAGACCGGGGCTGCGAACTCCAGCTTCAGTCCCGCCAGATCGACCCGGCCCTGCGCGAGCAGGAAAGCCAGTCCGAGAACCAGGATGCCGACCACCGCATAGCGGGCGTGGAAGCGCTTCATCACCAGATAGGCGACGATCAGCAGGCCCACCAGCAGCGGGTCGACGCCGGCGCCGCCAAACGCGCCGATCCCGAACTGCAGCAGGATGCCCGCGAGCAGCCCGGAGGCGATCCCCGGCGGGATCAGGCGGATCACCTTGTCGAAATAACCTGACAGTCCGAGGACGACGAAAGCCGCCGCCGAGACCATGTAGGCGCCGACCGCCTCGCCATAGGGCGTCGTGGCCAACGCCGTAACGAGGAACGCCGCCGCCGGCGTCGACCAGGCGGTGATGATCGGCTCCCGATACCGCCAGCTCAGGAAGAGGCCGGACAGTCCGACGCCGATCGAAACGGACCAGACCCAGGAGGCGGTCAGCTCCGGGCTGAGACCAGCCGCCTTGGCGGCCTGGAAGACCAGAATGAACGTGCCGCCGTAGTTGACGATGACGGAGATCAGCCCGGCCACGACCGGATGCGTCAGGTCGCGCAGACGGACGGGCGATGGGCTGGGGGACATGGAAGCTCCTGAGTCTAGGCGCGGGCCGACGCGGCGGGTTGACATCTATCCGCGCAATGGCCTGATTGGCCCCGCCATTTTGACCGAGTTACCCAGACCAATTGTTCAGACATTCGCAGCTTGAGTCCGTGAAGGCCTGGCTCGTCCACCCCGCCCACGCGGCCATGCCGCTTCACGCGCGAATTCAACGGGCGATCCGCCAATTGATCCTCGATCATGCGCTGGGCGCGGGCAAACCGTTGCCGGCCTCACGCGCGCTCGCCAAATCGCTCGGGGTGTCGCGCGACACGGTCGAGGCGGCCTATGGGCAGCTTCACGCCGAAGGGTTCATCGACCGCCGCGTCGGCAGCGGTAGCTTCGTGGCGCAGGTCACCGAGCTCACGGCCGGGCGGCGGTCCACCCCGCAGGCCGCGCCATCGGGGCCGCCTAATCTCAGCAAGCGCGGAAACGCCGTGTTCCGCAGCGGCGGGGTCCGCGAGCGGCTTTCACTACGACCATTCGCTCACGGAGCGCCCGAGACGCGCACGTTCCCACTCCATCTTTGGGAGCGGCTGGAACGGCAGGTGCTGAAGGAGAGCGGCACGCAGGCTCTCCTCCACGCCGATCCGCAAGGTGTCGAGCCGCTGCGGCGCGTTATCGCCGACTATGTGAACCTTGAGCGCGGCGCGCGCGCCACGGCTGACCGGGTTCTGGTCCTTACCAGCTCACAGCAGGCGCTGACGCTCTGCGCGAACATGCTGCTGGACCCGGGCGATCGCATTTTCATCGAGGACCCGGTCTACTACGGCGCGCGCCAAGCGTTCGACGCGGCGGGCCTGGAGTGCGCGCCCGTCGGCCTCGACCGTCAGGGCCTGCTGGTCGAACAGATCCTGGACGATCCGCGCGGCGCCAAGGCCGTTTTTCTCACGCCATCCCATCAGTTCCCGACCGGGGCGACGCTGTCGCTCGATCGCCGTCTGGTGCTTATCGAGTGGGCGGCCCGGCGGCAGGCCTGGCTTATCGAGGACGACTACGACAGCGAATTTCACTACGCCGGCAAGCCGACAGCCTGCGCGCAAGGCCTCGATCCGCACGACCGGACCCTCTATGTCGGCACCTTCACCAAGTCCCTCTTCCCCGGACTGCGGATCGCCTACGTCGTGCTCCCGCCCCAGCTCGTGGAGCCGATGACGGTGGCGCGGACCCTGCTTGACGGGCATTCCGCCCCGATCGCGCAACTGACGCTCGCGAGGTTCATGGAAGGCGGGCACTTCGGCGCGCACGTCCGATCCATGCGCGGCGTCTACGCCGAACGGCTGGGCGTCCTGGTCGACCGCGTCGAAACGCACCTGTCGGATTTCGTCGAGGCGCAGCCTCCCGCGGGGGGGCTGCAGATGCCCTGCCTGCTGACCTGCGGCCTGTCCGAGGGCGCGGTCGTCCAAGCGGCGCGGCGAGCCGGGATCGAGTTGCTCGGACTATCGGGGCTCCACGTCGGTGAGTCCGGGCAGCCGGGTTTCCTGATGGGTTTCGCCGCCTACACGCCCGACGAGATCGAGGTCGCGGTCAAGAAGCTGGCCGGTGTGTTCCAGGCCATGACGAAGTCCTAGTCGCGCGCCGATCATGGCTCGGGTCGGGTGAGACCGTTCGCCGTCCCGGCGGAGGTCGCCGACGTGAGCTAAGAGCCCAGTTCGGCGGCGCGATGGCGCACAGCGTCCTCTAGTTGATCAGCATGGTTCCCAGCAGCACCCGTGCGCCCTTCTGGCCCAGGATGCGGTCGGCGTCGCGTTGCAGGGCCTGGCCGAGGACGTCTGGGTTGGGCGGGGTCGCGGGGGTCATGCCGGAGGCATAAGTCTGCAGGGTCTGGACGAAGGCGGCGCGGATGCGGGGGACGACCTGTTCGGCCTTGGCGCGCAGCTTGGCGTCCGGCACGTCGAGGATCGTCTGCACGGTCAGCACCCCGCGCCGGCCGCTCGGGCGCATGACGCTGGCGGCCAGGGTGTGGATCTCGACATAGGTGCCGACGCCGGTCTTCTTCTCGTCTTTCTTCTGCTCGTCCTTCTTCGGCGCGGCGGCTGTCAGCAGCGGCGCGGCGAGCACGAGGGCGAGGAGACGGCGACGGTCCATGGCGACACCACGCCACATCATGGTTAGAGCTCTCTTTACGAGCTTGGCCGGACAGTGCGGCGACGATTCGCAGTTCTTGTATTGGAGCGCCGCTTTTGGGCCGGTTCGCAGCCACCAACCTCGACCTCGACGGCAAGGTGATCTTCGTCACCGGGGGGACGGGCTCCTTCGGGCGCCGCTTTATTGAAACCGTGCTGATGCGCGCCAAGCCGCGCAAGCTGATCGTGTTCTCGCGCGACGAGCTCAAGCAGCACGAGATGCAGATCGACCTGGCCGAGAAGTTCGATCCCGAGACCCTGACCTGCATGCGCTTCTTCCTGGGCGACGTGCGCGACCGTCAGCGGCTGACCCTGGCCATGCGCGGGGTCGACATCGTCATCCACGCCGCGGCGCTGAAGCAGGTGCCGGCGGCCGAGTACAATCCGTCCGAGTGCATCCACACCAACATCATGGGCGCCGAGAACGTGGTCTGGGCCTGCCTCTCCAACCGCATCAAGCAGGTGGTGGCGCTCTCGACCGACAAGGCCTGCAATCCGGTCAATCTCTACGGCGCGACCAAGCTGGCTTCCGACAAGACCTTCGTGGCGGCCAACAACCTGTCGGGCGACATCGGCACCCGGTTCTCGGTGGTGCGCTACGGCAACGTGGTCGGCTCGCGCGGGTCGGTCGCGCCGCTGTTCCAGCGGCTGCTGGCGCGGGGCGACAAGGAGCTGCCGATCACCGACGCGCGCATGACCCGGTTCTGGATCACCCTGAACCAGGGCGTCGACTTCGTGCTGTCCTCGCTGGAGATCATGCGCGGCGGCGAGATCTTCGTGCCCAAGATCCCGTCGATGAAGATGACCGATCTGGCGCAGGCCATGTCGCCCGGCGTCGGCGTCCGGGTGATCGGCATCCGCCCGGGCGAGAAGCTGCACGAGATGATGATCTCGGCCGACGACGCGCGCACCACGGTCGACCTCGGCGACCGCTACGCCATCGAACCGGCCTTTGTGGAGTTCGGCCGCGAGTCCTACGCCAAGACCCATCCGATGGTGGCCGAGACCTTCTCCTACGCCAGCGACACCAATGACGAGTGGCTGAGCGGCGAGGGGCTGTTGGCGCTGCTGGCCGACGGCGCGCCCGAGCATCGCCACCGCCGGGCGACGGACTGAGCGCCATGCTGCCCTACGGCCGCCAGACCATCGACGAGGACGACATCGCCGCGGTGGCCCAGGCGCTGCGCGGCGACTTCCTGACCACCGGGCCGACGGTCGAGGCGTTCGAAGACGCCTTCGCCGATCAGGTCGGCGCTCAGCACGCGGTGGCCTGTTCGAACGGCACGGCGGCGCTGCATCTGGCCATGCTGGCGCTGGAGGTGCAGCCGGGCGAGGCGGTGATCGCCCCGTCGATCACCTTCCTGGCCACCGCCAACTGCGCGCGCTTCGTCGGCGCCGAGGTGGTGTTCGCCGACGTCGATCCGCAGACCGGACTGATGACCCCGGGCGCCCTGGCCGAGGCGATGACGCGGCTGGACGGGCGCAGGTTGCGGGCGGTGCTGCCGGTGCACCTGCGCGGCGACACCGCCGAACTGCCGGCGCTTGAGGCGATGGCCAAGAGCGCGAACGCGGTGCTGGTCGAGGACGCGCCGCATGCCCTGGGCTCGAGCCTGAAATTCGGCAACACCGTGCAGCGGGTCGGCGACTGCGCCCACTCGGCGATGGCGACCTTTTCGTTCCATCCGGTGAAGACCATCGCCACCGGCGAGGGCGGCATGGTCACGACCAACGACGCGCGCCTGGCCGAGCGCCTGCGCCGGCTGCGCAGCCACGGCATGATCCGGCCGCAGGACGGCGATCCGTGGTGGTATGAGATGCCGGAGATCGGCTTCAACTACCGGCTGCCCGACATCCTCTGCGCGCTTGGGATCTCGCAGCTGGCCAAGCTGGACGCATTCGCCGCGCGCCGCCGGGCGCTGGCGGCGCGATACGAGGAGGCGCTGAAGCCGCTGGCCCCGCGGGTCGTGCAGGCGAGCCGGCCCGACTGGAGCGACCCGGTGCTGCACCTGATGGTCGCGCTGATCGACTTCGAGGCCGCCGGCCGCACCCGCCGCGAGGTGGTCGAGGCCCTGCGCGCCCGCGGCGTCGGGACCCAGGTCCACTACATCCCGGTCCACACCCAGCCCTATTACCGCGAACGCTATGGCGAGCTGGAGCTGCCCGGGGCGAGCGCCTGGTACGAGCGCTGCCTGTCGCTGCCGCTCTATCCGGGCATGGCCGACGACGACGTCGACCGGGTGGTCGCAGCGTTGGCGGATGTGCTGGGGCTCTGAGAGCGCGGCGTCCGAAATCCGCGCGAATTCCGCTTGCCCGGCGGACAGCGCGGCCTAGGTAGGGGGACCGGCGCGGTCTTCGCCCGGTTCCAAGCCCATCCCGACCGGTGAAAGGCCAGCTATGGCCCAGGACGACTCCGCCCGCATCAACGGCTCGGCCCTCGCGGTCGGGGCCGGCTGCTACCTGATCTGGGGGCTGGTGCCGTTGGCCTTCCAGATCATGGGCCGGTTGGGGATCGGCGCCTGGGAGATCCTCGCTCACCGGACGCTGTGGGCCGTGCCGACCGCCTTCCTGTTCGTGGCGATGGCCGGCCAGACCAGGCAGCTGGCGACGGTGCTGCGCAACGGCCGGACCATGGCCTGGCTGGCGCTGTCGGCCGGGGTGATCGCGATCAACTGGCTGGTGTTCATCTGGGCGGTGAACAACGGCCGGGTGCTGGAGACCAGCCTCGGCTACTTCATCAACCCGCTGATGGCGATGGCCGCCGGGGCGTTGATCTTCCGTGAACGGATGGACGGCATCGGCAAGGGCGCGATCGCCCTGGCCGGCGTGGGGGTGGTGATCCAGACCTTCGCGCTCGGCCACTTGCCGATCATCTCGCTGACCCTGGCGACCAGCTTCTGCGCCTATGGGATCATCCGCAAGCGGGTGGCGGCCGAGGCCCAGACCGGCCTGCTGATCGAGTGCCTGATCCTCGCCCTGCCCGGGGTGTTCCTGATCGGCTGGCTGCAGAGCCAGGGGCAGGGTCACTTCACCGCCAGCCCGTCCGCCGCGGCTTGGCTTTTGGCCTGCGGGCCGATGACCGCGCTGCCGCTGATGATGTTCTCTTGGGCCGCGCGGCGGATCCCGTTCTCGGCCATGGGCTTTCTGCAGTTCATCGCCCCCAGCATGACCTTCGTGATGGGGGTGATGCAGGGCGAGGCGTTCACCCCGCTGCGCGGCGTCTCGTTCGCCTTCATCTGGGGCGGGGCGGCGGTGTTCGCCTTCGGGGCCTGGCGGCGCAGCCGGATGCTGGCGGCGGCCTAGCCCATGCGCGTCATGGCCGGGACGCGCCCGGCAATGACGAAGTGATCAGAGCGCGGCGTAGGCGGCCTCGATCAGCCGCTTGGCGCGGGCGTCGCCGATCAGGTCGGTGGACTGCTTGTTCATGACATAGGCGCCGGCCAGGCCTGTCTCCGGGTCGGCGAAGGCGCAGGAGCCGCCCCAGCCGGAGTGGCCGAAGGTCTGCTCGCCAGGACCCCAGACCTTGACCGCCGAATTGCGCATGAAGCCGGCGCCCCAGCTCATCACGAACGGCAGCACCAGGTCCTGGCCGTGAATCCGCTCGCGCGAGGCTTCGGCGATCAGGGCCGGCGACAGGATGGTCTCGCCGTCCAGCCAGCCGTCATTGGCCAGAGCCCCGATCAGCCGGGCCAGGGCCGGGGCGGTGGCGTGGCCGTTGGCGGAGGGGATCTCGATCCGCCGCCACTCGGCCTGGCCGCGGCCGGCTGGCGAAGACCAGGGGGTCAGGAAGGCGGCCTTGGTGGCGGCGTTGATCTCGCCGAAGGTCGGCAGGCCGCTCGGGCGCTGCAGGTCGGCGGCGCGGTGGTGCTCGGCGTCGGGCAGGCCGATCCAGAGGTCGAGGCCGAACGGTCCGGCCAGGTCCTCGCGCAGGGCGGTCCCCATGGTGCGCCCGTCGACCCGGCGGAAGATCTCGCCGGCCAGGTAGCCGAAGGTGATCGGGTGGTAGCCGCTGGCGGTTCCGGGCGGCCACAGCGGGGCCATGGCGGCGAGCTTGGCGCAGATCGCGTCCCAGTCGAACCAGAGCGAGGGCTCCATCTCCTCGGGGAAGCCGGAGAGGCCCTCCTGGTGGCTCATCACCTGTTCGACGGTGATGGCGCCCTTTCCGGCCTGGGCGAACTCCGGCCAGACGTCGGCGACGGGCTGGGCGTAGTCGAGCTTTCCGGCGTCGACCAGCCGGGCGATCAGCAGGGCGGCGATCGCCTTGGTGGTCGAGAACACCGGGGTCAGGGTCGTCTCGTCGAAGGCCCTGGTCCGCTGGCGGTCGGCGAAGCCGGCCCAGAGGTCGACCACCAGCTCGCCGCGCTGCACCAGGGAAAAGCGGGCGCCCAGCTCCTGGCCGGTCACGAAGTTGTCCTCGAAGGCGGCGCGGACGCCGGCGAAACGTTCGGGGCAGAGGCCGTGGATCTCGGGGGTCATGCCAATCGCTCCAATCGCACGCTGGGGGAGGTCGCCTTCAGCCGCTGGGCCATGGCGACGATGGGAAGTTCGGCGGCTCCGGCCGCATGGGCGGCGGCGACGGTCTCGGCCACCCCGCCGACTGCGCGGGCGAGCGCGTAGGAGCCGCTCAAGCCGTCGAGGATCGCCGCGCCGAACAGGGCGCTCAGGAGATCGCCGGTGCCCTTGGGGGCCGAGGGCAGGCGCGGGTGGGCGGCCATCCAGGCTTCGTGCGGATCGACATAGATCACCCCGATCTCCTTGGCCCCGCCGATCGAGGAGACCAGGGCCGGCTTGCCGAGCCGCCGGGCGGCGACCAGCACGTCCTGCGGGGTGCGGGTCTCCAGGCCGGTCAGGTGGGCCAGCTCCCAGGCGTTGGGGGCCA
Source organism: Phenylobacterium sp. 58.2.17 (assembly GCF_026411515.1). Classification (NCBI taxonomy): domain Bacteria; kingdom Pseudomonadati; phylum Pseudomonadota; class Alphaproteobacteria; order Caulobacterales; family Caulobacteraceae; genus Phenylobacterium; species Phenylobacterium sp. 58.2.17. Next base: position 11,144 of record NZ_JAPMTQ010000013.1, read on the forward strand.
GGATGTCGGCGCGCGGGACCAGGTGTTCGGCGATCGCCTGGGCGACGACGTCGGGGACGTAGAGCCCCTTGCCGGAGTCGCCGATGGTCGGGTCGACGATGACCGCCGGCGCGCGCGGAGCCTCGCCGCCATAGCCGCTGCGCTTGGCGCCGCGGACCGCGTCGATGGCGGCGGCGGCGGCCAGCACCTGCTCGGTAAAGGCGAAGTAGCCGGTCAGCACCAGGTCGGTCTGGCCAAAGAGCTTGTTGGCCTCGATCCCGGCCAGCACGCCCTCAAGCACGGCCGGCTCGACCTTGGCGCCGCCGGGCGGGCCCCAGCCGGGATGCCGGCCGTAGAGCACCGTCGGGGCGACCATGGTGTCGATGCGCAGGATTGAGAGGGCGCTGGCCTGGGCCGTTCCGCCGACGTGGCTGGCGGCGACGTGGCTGGAGATGATCAGCGCGAGCGGCATGGCCGCCCTGCTTAGCGAGCGGCCCCGACCCCGACAAGCTGGGTGCTACCAAGTCTCGCGGTATGGCCGCACCTCGGCGAGGAACGACCAGGCGCTTTTCGGCTGGTGAGCCAGGTGGAAGACCTCGCCGGCGATGTCGTCGGGGGCGATGAAGAAGTCGTCGGGCGCGTCCTTCCAGCGCTCGCGGGTCCAAGGCACATCGATGACCGCGTCAATCACCAGATAGGCGACATGCACGCCCTTGGGCCCGACCTCGCGGGCGATGGCCTCGGCCAGGATGCGCTGGGCGGCCTTGGTCGGGGCGAAGCCGGCGAAGTGGGCCTTGCCGCGCAGGGCCGAGGTGTTGCCGGTGACGATCAGCGCGCCGCCGCCGGCCTCGATCATCTTCGGCGTCACCTGGCGGGCCAGGTGGTAGAGCGCCATGACGTTGGTTTGGAAGTTCTGCTCGAGCACGGACGGGTCGATGTCGAGGAAGTTGCCGAATGCGCCGCCGACGGCGTTGTGGACTACGACCTTCGGCGTGCCGAAGCGGACCATCAGGTCATCGACCGCGGCGGTCAGAGCGCCGGCGTCCGAAACGTCGACGGGCACGGCGACGGCGTCCGGGATCTCCTGGGCCAGGGCGGCGAGGCGGTCGAAATCGCGGGCCAGCATGGCCACGCGGTAGCCGTCGGCGGCGAACCTGCGGACGATCGAGGCTCCGGTCCCGGGGCCGACCCCGGTGATGATGGCGAGCGGTTTCATCTGGGCGTTCCTTCTGGGGGAGAGAGGACTAGGCCGCGAGCGCGCGGCGCAGGAAGTCGAGGCGGTCGTTGCCGAAGAACAGCAGGCCGCCTTCGGTGACGAAACTGGGCGCGCCGAAGACCCCGGCCTCGACCGCCGCGGCGGTGTTGGCCTCCAGCTCGGCGGCGCGTTCGGGGGCGTCGATCAGGTCCGCGGTGACGCCGAGGTCGGCGAGCAGGGCGGCGACGTCGTCCGAAACTGCGAGGGGCGCGTCGCCGGCCCACATGGCGCGGAACAGCCGGCGGGCGGCCTCCTCGCCATGGCCGAGCTTGCGGGCGGCCAGGGCGGCGTGCAGCAGCCGCGGCCCGTCGACGCCGCTCATGCCGGGATTGGGACTGAGCTGGGCGCCGTAGAGCGCGGCCCAGCGGCCGAGGTCCTGGCGGGCATAGGCCTGCTTGGGCTTGCAGATGACGGTGGTCGGCACGTTGCCGACCCGCTTCATCGTCTCCAGCACGTCGAACGGCCGCCAGTCGAACTCGCCGGGCAGGTCGTCCAGCTGGGTGCTGGCCAGGTAGCTGTAGGGGCTGCGGAAATCGAAGAAGAAGCGGGTGCGGGTCAGGGCGTCGGTCATGGGTTTCCTCCAAGCAGTTTCTTGAGGCCAGGCGCGGCGGCCGGGCCGGGGCGCAGGCGGGCCCGCTCGCGCGGCACCGGCTGGCCCGTCTCGGCGTCGACCAGCGCCAGCACCAGCGGGTGGCCGCTCGCGCTGTCGACCAGTTCGATGGTCGCCGCGCCCAGGCCGTTGGCGTCCCAGCGGTCGCCCCATTCGCGCAGGGCGGTGACCACCTTCCAGAGGTCGGCGCCCTTGTCGGTCAGCCGGTAGTCGTGACGGGGGGGATTGTCCTGGTAGGGGCGGCGCTCGACCAGGCCGGTGCTCTCTAGGTGCTTGAGACGGGTCGAGAGGGTGGTGTTGGGCATGCCGGTCGAGGCCTGCAGCTCGTCGTACTTCGACAGGCCCAGCGCCAGGTCGCGCAGCAGCAGCACCGCCCAGCGGTCGCCGATCGCCTCGAGCGCGCCGGCGACGGAACAGGTCATGCCGGCGAAGGACTTGGCGCGCATCGGTCAGGCTCCTCAGTAACTCTTATGATTGGAGTTAGTGGGCGCGGAGCCGGACGCAAGGGGAGCGGCGTTGAATTTCCCTCTCCCCGCTTTCAGGGACAGAGAGCAGATACTCGTTCTTCTGACGGGGAGGGGCCAAACGAAAAGCGGCGGCTGGATCGCTCCAGCCGCCGCCTCAATTCGGAAGTGTCCGAAAGCCTTAGGCTTCGGTGGTCTCGGTGTTGCGAGCGGTCTGGCGCTCGGCGATCCGGGCCGACTTACCGCGACGGTCGCGCAGGTAGTAGAGCTTGGCGCGACGGACGACGCCGCGACGCTTCACTTCGATGGATTCGATGTTCGGGGAGTGCAGCGGGAACACGCGTTCCACGCCTTCGCCGAAGGAGATCTTGCGGACGGTGAAGCTCTCGTTGATGCCGCCGCCCTGACGGCCGATGCAGACGCCTTCGTAGGCCTGCACGCGTTCACGATCGCCTTCCTTGATCTTCACGTTCACGCGCAGGGTGTCGCCGGCTTGGAAGTCCGGGATCGAGCGGGTGGCGATGAGGCGATCGGCCTCTTCTTTTTCGAGCTGCTGAATGATGTTCATGTCAGTCGTCCTTGTCCTACTGGGCTTTACTCGCCCTTTGCCTGTTGATTGGCGAGATGCGCCGCCCAGAGGTCCGGACGTCGTTCCCGCGTGGCCGCTTCGCGCTGGCTCCGCCGCCACTTGCCGATATCGGCGTGGTGACCGCTGAGTAGTACGGGCGGTATCTCAAGCCCCTCGAATTCCCGCGGTCTGGTGTACTGCGGGTGCTCCAGGAGCCCGTCCTCGAAACTCTCTTCACTCAAGCTTTCGGCCTGGCCGAGGACGCCGGGCACGAGCCTTACGCACGCTTCGATCGCCACCAGGGACGCCGCCTCGCCGCCGGCGAGGACCGCGTCTCCGACGCTGATCTCCTCGAACCCCCGGGCGTCGAGCACCCGCTGGTCCACCCCTTCGAACCGACCGGCCAGGACGATCAGTCCCGGGCCCTTGGCCCACTCACTCACACGCGCCTGGGTCAGGGGCCGACCCCGAGCGCTCATGTACAAAAGCGGCCGTCCCCGCCGATCCACGCTGTCCAGCGCGGCTGCGATGACGTCCGCCCGCATAACCTGTCCAGGACCGCCACCGGCAGGGGTGTCGTCGAGGAAGCCGCGCTTATCCTTGGAAAATTGGCGAATGTCCACCGTTTCCAGAGTCCACAGACCGTGCTCGCGCCAGGCCGTGCCGATCAGCGAGACGCCGAGCGGGCCGGGATAGGCCTCGGGAAACATGGTCAGAACGGTGGCGTCGAAGGACATGGGCGGCTTTTGGACCATTGGGCGTTGAAATTCCACTGACGTGCGGGCCGCATGCGTCCCAGCCTGATTGCGGAGGGCCGGTGCGTCCGCGCGCAACCGGGATGGCGCTTAGGGGATCGCCCAACTTGCCGGAACGCCGCTATCGGCTTAAGCCGATGCCTTTCGCAGTTGCAGCATTTTTAGAGATCCGATGGAAACGCCCGAAATCCTCACCGAGACCCTGGCCCTCGAACGCATCGAGGTGAACACCTTCCGCGGCGTTTCGCCCGAGGACGGACCGGGCCGGATCTTCGGCGGCCAGGTGATCGCCCAGTCGCTGCTGGCCGCCTATGAGACGGTCGAGGAGCGGATCTGCCACTCCCTGCACTGCTACTTCATCCGCCCGGGCGACCCGCGGATCCCGATCCTGTTCGAGGTCGACCGCTCGCGCGACGGCGGCACCTTCACCACCCGCCGGGTGATCGCGGTGCAGAACGGCAAGCAGATCTTCAACCTGGCCGCCTCGTTCCAAGTCGCCGAAGACGGCTTCGAGCACCAGGCGCCGATGCCGGCCGTGCGCAGCGCTGACGACATGGCCGCCGAGGCCGAGGCCCACAAGAAGGCCGTGCTGGACGGCATGAGCGAAGAGATGCGCCGGATGATGAACCGGCCGCGCCCGATCGAGATGGTCGGCCGCGACAACTATGGCTTTGGCCGCAAGCCCAAGCCGAGCGAGCCCAAGAGCGACACCTGGATGCGGGCCGTGGCCCCGATCGGCGACGATGCGCGCATGCACCAGGTGATCCTGGCCTACGCCTCGGACATGAACCTCTTGTCGACCGCCATGCGCCCGCACGGCGTGGCCTGGCAGACGCCGGGCCTGCAGTCGGCCAGCCTCGACCACGCGATGTGGTTCCACAAGGCCTCGAACTTCAACGACTGGCACCTCTACACCCAAGACAGCCCCAGCGCCTCGGGCGGCCGCGGCTTCGTGCGCGGCGCGATCTACGGCCAGGACGGGACGCTAGTCGCCTCGGTGGCCCAGGAAGGCCTGATGCGAATGAAGAAGTAATCCCAAATGGCGGCGAGCTCCGGCTTGCCGCCTTTGTTTTCCGACTGTTAGGCTCGGCGCTTCCTCGAAGGGGGCGTGCGAGTGTTCGGACAGTTCCTCAGTGAGTTGAAGCGTCGAAACGTCATTCGTGTGGCTGCGCTCTACACGGTGACCGCCTGGGGGATTTTCCAGGTCGCCAAGACGATCTTCGAGACCCTCGATTTTCCCAAGTGGACCAGCCAGGCGGCTCTGGTGGTGCTGGCGCTCGGCCTGCCCATCACCGCAATCATCGCCTGGGCGTTCGAACGCGCGCCGGATGGAAGCATTCACCGCACGACGCTGCCCGAAGGCGACGAGGCCCCGCCGAGGACGGGGCTGACCCGGCTGGACGTCATGCTGCTGGGCGGCATGGGCCTGGTGCTCGGGGTGACCGCGGCCATGGTCAGCGGGGTGATGCGCGGCGGGCCGCTGCAGATGCTGGGCGGACCGCCCGACAAGTCGGTGGCGGTGCTGCCGTTTACGACCTTCAGCCGGGCTCAGGACGCCGAGTATTTCGCCGACGGCCTGACCGAGGAGGTGATCAACAGTCTGGCTCAGTCGCCGGAGCTGAAGGTCGCCGGCCGCACCTCGAGCTTCTACTTCAAGGGCAAGAACCAGGATCTGCGCGAGGTCGGCAAGAAGCTGGGCGTGGCGCACGTGGTCGAGGGCAGCGTGCGGCGCGAGGGCGATCGCCTGCGCGTCACCTGCCAGCTGGTCGCCTGCAAGGACGGCTTCCACCTGTGGTCGGAGACCTATGACCGCCAGATGATCGACGCCCTGGCCCTGCAGACCGAGATCGGCGAAGCGGTGGCCGAGGCGATGAAGGTCAAGCTGGCCCTGCGCGGCGCGCGGCCCGGCGGTGAGCCGCGGAGCCCGGACGCCTACGCCCTGCAGCTCACCTCGATGGCCCAGCTTCGCCGCCAGGATCCGGAGTCGCTGAAGCAGGCGCGGACGGGGTTCGAGAAACTGATGGACCTGGAGCCGCGGAACGCCGCGGCCTTCGCCGGCTACGCCCAGGCGACGATGGTGCTGGCCCAACAGGGCCTGTCGATGGATATCGGTGAGGCCGGTCGTGTCGCGCAGGGGGCGATCGATAAGGCGGTGCAGCTCGATCCGGAGTCGCCGGACGTCTGGATGGCCAAGGCGATGATCGCCCGCGTGCAGAGCATCCGGATCGGCGGTCCCCAGTACGAGAAGGCGTTCGACGAGGCCATCGCCCGCACCCTGAAGCTGGCGCCTAACAAGCCTGAGGCGCTGAGCGCCAAGGCCTCGCGGCTGAACGACCTGGGCCAGTCGGAGCAGGCGGTGGTGTTCGGACGCAAGGCCCTGACCCTCGATCCGCTGAACCGCTCGACGATCATGACCTACGGCAAGGCGCTGATGAACGTCGGCCAGCTGGACGAGTCCGAGCGCCAGTTCCATTCGGCCACCGAACTGTACCCCGACTACGAACAGGCCAAATACCAGCTGGCCATGGTGCTGACCGAGAAGGGCCGGTTCGACGAGGCCGAGCCATGGCTGAAGGCGATCGCCGACGGCCAGGACCCGTTCATCTCGCTCCAGACGTCATGGGTCTATATGAACCTCGGTCTGCGCGACGACGCCGATGCGGTGCTCCGGGCGATCAGCGAGTCGCCGGCCAAGGAACTCGGCGAGGTCACCATCCTTTGCTACGACGGCGACTGGCCAGGCGCGCTGGCCATGGGCCGCTCGCTGATGGCCAAGGACGACGAGCCGTTCTGGCCGATGGTGGTGTTCCAGACCTCGGTGATGACCGGCAAGTACGCTGAGGGCGTCGCGGCGCTGAAGAAGCTGCGGCCCGACATCTTCTCGCCCGAGCCGGCGGTGACCGGGCTGGACCTGGCCATGCCGACCGTGGCGGCGCACGCGCTGAATCGCACGGGCGACCGGGCGCAGGCCAAGCGGCTGCTGGACGAGGTGCTGAAGGTGACCGCGCCGACGCCAGGGCAACGGCCGCCGAACGACTGGCTCGTCGCCCGGGCCAAGGTGTTCGCCGAGAAGGGCATGCGGGCCGAGGCGGTCGCGGCGCTGGAGAGCGCCTATCAGAACGGCTGGCGCGGCATCTTCCTGTGGGACGAGAGCCTCTGGCTCGACCAGCAGCCGAACCTGGCGGCGCTGCGCGAGGATCCGGCGATCCAGGGGCTGATGGCCAAGGCGCGGGCCGACCTCGCACGGCAGCGCGCGGCGGTGCTGGCCCAGCGGGCCTGACCGCCGCGGCGGATCACGACGCCGGCTGCAGCGGGCGCGTGTAGGTGGCGAGGTCGAAGTAGTCGCGCCAGACCTTGATCTTGCCGTCCTGCATCTCGAATACGCCGCAGCATGGCAGGTCGACGGCGGTATCCCCGACCATGGTGCGGTCCAGTCGTTCGGCGATCACCACGTCGCCGCGCGAGATCAGGTTGAGCACGTCCCACTGGGTCGACGTCCAGCCGCGCACGAACCCGGCGATGAAGGCGCGCAGGTTCTCGCGACCTGTGACCGGCCGGGTGGGCATGTTGTAGTAGGTGCCGTCGTCGGTGAAGAAGCAGGTCAGCTCGTCGGGGTCGAGCCGCGACCAGGCGGCGATGAAGTCGCGGATGGTCTGTTCGTTCTGGTCCATGGTCGCCCCCCGACTGGTTGTTTGGTGCAACCTAGCCTTTTGCCGGAGCGAAGCGCCAGGACTCAGTCCTGGTCGCGGCCTTCGTCGGGGTCGGCCTCGATGACGGCCGGCGGTTCGGCGATCAGCCTGCCCTCGGCGATACGGACTTCCGGCACCGCCTCGCGCGTGAAGGGCAGCCACCAGCTGGCCCCGGCCTTCGGCTGGATCTCGAGCAGGTCGCCGGCGCCGAAGTCCTGGACGGTCTTGACCTTGCCCAGCAGTTCGCCAGCCGTGGTCTCGACGGCAAGGCCGATGAGGTCGGCGAGATAGAACTCGTCCTCGTCGGGTTCGGGCAGGCTGTCGCGGGAAATGTAGAGCTTGAGGCCGCGCAGGGCTTCAGCTGCGTTGCGGTCGTCCACGCCCTTGAGGCGGGCGACGATCCCGCCCTTGGTCGGGCGGGCCGAGGCGATGGTCAGGGCGGGCGAACCGTCCTGACGCATCAAGCCCTTGTAGCTCGCCAGGGCCATGGGGTCGGCGGTGAAGGTCGTGACCTTCACCTCGCCGCGTACGCCATGGGCGGCGCCGACCTGGGCGACGAAAATCAGATTGTGCGTTTCGTCGCCCATGTCGGGTTCGAGTTAGCCTTCGGTTTGTTCCGGAGCGGCTTCGTCAGCGGCCGGAGCTTCGGCGGCCGGAGCTTCCGCAGCCGGGGCTTCCTCGGCCGGAGCGGCTTCCGGTTCCGGAGCCGGCTGGGCGGCGGCTTCGGCGGCGGCGGCGGCGCGATCGGCTTCACGCTGGGCGCGCTCTTCAGCGCGTTCCTTGGCCTTGCGGCCCGGCTCGGCCTTGTTCGGGTTGTTGCCGGCTTCCCACTTCACCAGGCCTTCGTTGGCCAGGAAACGGGCGACGCGGTCGGTCGGCTGGGCGCCCTTCTTGAGCCACGCCTGGATCGACTCGACCTTCAGGGTGACGCGCGCCGGGTCGTCCTTCTTGAGCATCGGGTTGTAGGCGCCGACCTTCTCGATGAAGCGGCCGTCACGCGGCGAGTGCGAGTCGGCGATGACGATGTTGTAGTAGGGGCGCTTCTTGGCGCCGCCACGGGCGAGACGGATCTTGAGCATGGGTTAGTCCTTTGTAAGCTCTAGGATTTCTTGAAGGGGTTGAAGCCCGGCGGCAGATTGCCGAGGCCAGGAAGCTTCGGACCGCCGGGACTGCCGAGGCCGGGCAGACCGCCCCCTTGGCTCGCCAGCTTGCCGAGTTCTTCCAGTTGCTTGGGATCGGGCGCCGGCATCTTGCCGCCGCCCAGGGCCTTGAGACGGTCCATGCCGCCGCCGCCCATCATGCCGGCCATGCGGGCGAAGCCCTTGCCGCCGTCGCGGCTCATCATCTTGAAGGCGTCGGCCATCTGGCGATGCTGCTTCAGGAGCCGGTTGATCTCGGCCACGTCGACCCCGGCGCCGGCGGCGATGCGGCGCTTGCGCGAGGCCTGCAGGATGTCGGGCTTCTTGCGCTCGGCCTTGGTCATCGAGGAGATGATCGCCATCTGGCGGTCGATCATCTTGTCGGAGACGTTGGCTTCCGAGAGCTGCTTCTTGACCTTCTGGACGCCCGGCAGCAGGCCCATCAGGCCTTCCATGCCGCCCATCCGCTTCATCTGATTGAACTGCTCGGCCATCATGTCGAGGTCGAACTGTCCCTTGGCCAGCTTCTTGGCCATGGCCTCGGTCTTGGCCACGTCCAGGTCCTGGGCGGCCTTCTCGACCAGGGCGATGACGTCGCCCTGACCCAGGATGCGGCCAGCCACGCGGCGGGCGTCGAAGACGTCGAGGCCTTCGATCTTTTCCGAGACGCCGAGGAACTTGATCGGCAGGCCGGTGACGGCGCGCATCGACAGGGCCGCGCCGCCGCGGCCGTCGCCGTCGGCCCGCGTCAGCACCAGGCCGGTGAGCGGCAGGCGTTCGTGGAAGGCGGTGGCGGTGCGCACCGCGTCCTGGCCGGTCAGGCTGTCGGCGACCAGCAGGGTCTCGGTCGGGCTGGCGATCTTCGCGATCTCGGCCGCCTCGGCCATCATCGCTTCGTCGATGGTGGTGCGGCCGGCGGTGTCGAGGATGACGACGTCGAAGCCCTGCAGCTTGGCCGCGGACATTGCCCGGCGGGCGATGTCGGGCGCCGACTGGCCGGGCACGATCGGCAGGCTCTCGACCCCGGCCTGCTTGGCCAGCAGGGCCAGCTGCTCCATGGCCGCCGGGCGGCGGGTGTCGAGCGAGGCCAGCAGGACCTTCTTGCGGTCCTTGGCCAGCTTCAGGGCCAGCTTGCCGGCGGTGGTGGTCTTACCCGAGCCCTGCAGGCCGGCCATCATGATGACCGTCGGCGGGTTGAGCGCGAGGTTCAGGCCCTCGGCGACATCGCCGCCCAGCATCTCGACCAGGCCGTCATAGGTGATCTTCACCACCTGGTCGGCGGGGCGGATCGAGCGGATCACCTCTTCGCCGGCGGCCCGTTCCTTGGCCTTGGAGATGAACTCGCGGACGACGGGCAGGGCGACGTCGGCCTCGAGCAAGGCGACACGCACCTCGCGCAGGGCTTCGTCGATGTCCTTTTCCGAGAGCACGCCCCGCCCGGAGAGGCGGTCGAAGACCCCGGAAAGCCGATCTGTCAGTGCGTCGAACACGCGGCGGAACTCCTATAGGCCCAAACGCAATCGACCCCCGTGGACGATCACGTCGACGGGGGGCCTCGCCGCCCTCGTCCCACATAAGTCGTGGGGGTCGTGGCGGTGGAGGGCGCGAATGCTATGCGCCAGAAGGGGGCGCTTATGCCCCTGTGGATGGAATAGGTCAAGGATTTGGCGCCGGGGGCGTCGGCCGATCCACTCACTGCGAGGGCCAGTACCCGCGGCGGAGCAGGGCATAGGCCGTGGAGACGTCTTCGACCGAGCGGAACACGATCTGGTTTTCCGTGCCGAAGTTCCAGATCCCGACCGTCAGAGTCGCTTGAGGCTTCTCGCCGATGAATATCGTCGCTCTCCCCTTTCGCTCGCGTTCGATGCGGACCTGGTTGGGGATGGGAACGCTGCTGGCGGTTCCATACCCGTCCGCGCGACAGGAGAGGGCTCTGATATTGGTGATCGCGTAGATGGTGCGTATCCGCCATTCGGCGTCGCCCTTGAGGATGATGGGAAAGGCGATCAGCCCCGCCAGGCTCACCCAGACCGCTTCAGGCCCCGCCATCGCTGGGTCGACCAGGATCAGCAACGGCGATAGCGCCAACATCAGCGCCGTGAATGCGGCCGCCTTGACCTGGCCGTTGTAGCAGGGCCAGCGGAGCGTGCCCTGGGGCGGGCGTCCGACCCACAGAATCTTCTCGATCGTCTCGTCGGCGTGCAGGTGGGGCCGGATGATCGCTGTCAGGTCCGGCGAGACAATCGACTTGCTCATGCTCAAGCTATGACACGGCCTGCGCGCACCGTCGCGGGGCGGGCGACGGCCCGGCGAGCTAGGCCGGGCCGGCAGTCGGACTAGCCCTGCACCACCCACTGACCGTCGGAGCCCTTGCAGGCGGTGTGGCGTGAGGTTTCCGGCGCGCCGCTCTGGGTGCGGATGGTCTGATCGAAGGTGCGGCAGACCGAGTTGCCGCCGGCGTATTGATTGCCCCGGGCCGGGCGGACCACAGTGTCGGACACGTAGCCGATCGCCTGGCCGTCGCGGCCGGCCAGCAGCCAAGGCGTGCCGCTGACCCGGGCCAGGGCGTCGAAGCTCTGGCCGCCCGACAGCTTGCCGACGACCGGCGCCGAGGTGGTCGGCCGGGCGCGGACGTTGACGGTCTTGGGGGCCGTGTAGGCGCCGGAGGCGGACTCGTAGGCCGAGGCCGGCTCGACGCCATTGGCGAAGCGCAGGCCGCTCAGCGAGACCGGCTGGCCGCCGCCGTTCGAGGTGGAGACAACGCGCACGTCGCCCGAAGCGCCGGTCTCCGGGTTGGACCAGGACTGCGAGCCGCCGCGGTCGAGGGCGTTTTGGGCCGCGTACTGCGCCTTCTGCTGATCGCTGCGCTGCATGCGGCAGCCGATGTAGGAGCCGGCGGCCGCGCCGGCCGCGGCGCCGAGCACGGTGCCCAGCGTGCGTTCGTTCTTGGCGAGGTTGCTGCCGACCACGCCGCCGACCAGGCCGCCGATCACCGCGCCGCCGGCCTGCTTGTTGCCGCCGGCGTCGCAGCCGAAGATCGAGGACAGCGGGCTGCCCTGGCGCAAGGTCGGCTGGGCGCCCGCGGTCGCGGGCATGGCGAGAGCGACGGCGACGAGGGCCGCGGTGACTTGTGAAGGACGCATATCGGGTTTCCTGGACGGATCGGGGCCCCAAGCGGGGCGAACAAGCTCTGCCGGAAAATGCGCCTGCGTACGGTTCCGTTCCATGCCGCGGCGCAATCAAAAATTGTATCGACCCGCCGGCGGGCTGCCGCCACGGCGCCCTTGACCTGATCCCCTCTGCGGGCGGGTAATCCGCCCGAGCGTCGGACACACGGCGGCATAAGGGAGAACGCCATGGAACGGGCCTATGACCTGGTGATCCGGGGCGGTACGCTGGCGGACGGATCGGGCGGCCCGGCCTATGCGGCCGACGTCGCGGTCAAGGACGGACTCGTCGTCGCGGTCGGCCAGGTGAGCGGCGCCGGGATCGAGGAGATCGACGCCCGCGGCAAGCTGGTGACGCCTGGCTTCGTCGACATTCACACCCACTATGACGGCCAGGCGACCTGGGATCAGCGGATGCAGCCCTCGTCCTGGCATGGGGTGACCACGGTGGTGATGGGCAATTGCGGCGTCGGTTTCGCGCCTTGCCGGCCCGCCGACCACGACCGGCTGGTGCGGCTGATGGAGGGGGTGGAGGACATTCCCTTCCCGGTGCTGACCGAGGGCCTGCCGTGGAACTGGGAGAGCTTCCCGGACTATCTCGACAGCCTGGAGGGCCGCCAGTTCGACGTCGACATCGGCGCCCAGCTGCCGCACGCGGCGCTGCGGGTGTTCGTGATGGGCGAGCGCGGCGCCAACCGCGAGGACGCCACCCCGGACGACATCGCTGCGATGGCCGCCATCGCCAAGGGCGCGGTCGAGGCCGGGGCGCTGGGCTTTTCGACCTCGCGCACGCTCAACCATCGGACCAGCGACGGCCAGCCGACCCCGACCCTGACCGCCTCCGAGGACGAGCTGACCGGCATCGCCATGGGGCTGGCCGCGGCGGGCAAGGGCGCGCTGCAGTTCGTGTCCGACTTCGGCGACCCGGAGGCCGAGTTCGCGATGCTGCGGCGGATCGTCGAGGCGTCGGGGCGGCCGCTGTCGTTCTCGCTGGTCCAGAGCCCGATCCAACCGGCCCAGTGGCGGCTGCTGCTCGACCGCCTGGAAGAGGCGAGCGGGGCGGGCCTGCCGATGCGGGCCCAGGTCTGCGGGCGACCGGTGGGGGTGCTGTTCGGGCTGGAACTGACGCTGAATCCGTTCACGCACTATCCGAGCTACAAGGCGATCGCCGCCCAGCCGTTGGCGCAGCGCGCCGCCAAGCTGGCCGATCCGGCGTTCCGCGCCCAGCTGCTGAGCGAAGGGAACGAGGCCTCGGCCGCGTTCGCCGCCAATATGACCCAGAACTGGAAGGTCATGTTCCTGATGGGCGAGACGCCGGACTACGAGCAGACGCCCGACCGTACGGTGCTGGCGCTCGCCAATGCACGCGGCGTGCGGCCCGAGGAACTGGCGCTGGACCACATGCTGACGAACGGAGGCCGGGGGATGCTGTACCTGCCGTTCCTCAACTATGCCGGCGGCTCGCTGGACCCGTCGTACGAGATGCTGAACCACCCGGACACGGTGCCGGGCCTGTCGGACGGCGGCGCGCATGTGGGGATGATCTGCGACGGCTCGTTCCCGACCTCGAACCTGACCCTCTGGACGAGGGACCGAACGCGCGGGCCGAAGCTGGCGCTGGAGGCGATGGTGCGGATGCAGAGCCACGACACCGCCGCGGCGCTGGGCCTGCACGACCGCGGGCTGGTGGCGCCGGGCTACCGCGCCGACCTCAACGTCATCGACTATGACGGCCTGACCCTGGGCGCGCCGAGCGTCGCCTACGACCTGCCGGCCGGCGGGCGACGGCTGGTGCAGCGGGCCGACGGCTATGTGGCGACCATCGTGGCCGGGCAGGTGACCTATCGCGACGGTCAGCCGACCGGCGCCCTGCCGGGCCGGCTGCTGCGCGGGGCGCGGGCGGCGCCGACGGCGATCGCGGCGGAGTAGCCGAACGATCACTCCGCCGGGACGGGTTCGACGCTCGTGTCGTCGGCCCGAGCCTCGCCCAGGACGCGTTGGCCCAAGGTGACGATCAGCAGGGCCGAGCTTGCTGCGACCACCGACACCCAGAAGCCGCTGCGGGGGCCGAAAGCGTCGACGACCAGGCCGGAGACGAAGGCGCCTAGGGCCATGCCGATGCCGATGCCGGTCATCACCCAGGTCACCCCCTCGGTCAGCGACTCCGGGGGCACGCGCCGCTCGATCAGGCCAAAGGCGGTGATGAAGGTCGGCGAGATCGCCACGCCGCTGAGAAAGATCGCGCCGGCCAGGACGGGCACGCTGTCTGCCAGCAGCAGGGGCAGGGTGGTCAGCAGGACGACGCCCAGCGCGGCCAGCAGCTGATGCTGCAGGGGAACCTTCAGGTTCAAGGCGCCGATGATCAGCCCGACGATGAAGGAGCCGAGGGCGTACACGCCGATCACTAGGCTGGCGGCGTCCGGCTGGCCCAGCTCCCGTGTCAGGGCGACAGTGCTGACCTCGGCGGTGGCGAAGATCGCGCCGACGAAGATCAGGGCGGCGGTGATGATCTGGACCGGCCGCAGGCCGATGGCCGACGTGCGAGCCCGGCTCGCCGTCGCCCGGACCTTCGGCTCGGTGCGGCGTTGGAGTACGAACGCGGTCATTCCGGCGGCCAGGAAGAGGGTGGAGGCCAGAAGCCCAGCTTCCGGGAATACGGCCACGCTGAGACCGACCGAGAGGGAAGCTCCCGCGATGTAGACCAGTTCGTCGGCGACCGACTCGAAGGCGAAGGCGGTGTTGAGCTCGGGCCGGTCGCGGAAGATCTCGGTCCAGCGCGCGCGCACCATGGCCGGGATGCTGGGCATGGCCGCCGCGAGCAACGCGGACGTGAACAGGGTCCAGGTCGGCCAATCCAGGCGGGAGGCGAGGATCAGGGCGCCGAAGGCCAGCACGGAAATCGCCGCTGTCGGGGGCAGGAGCCGACTCTGGCCGAAGCGGTCGACGAGACGCGAGATCTGCGGCGCGGCGAAGGCGTTGGTGAGCGTGAAGACGGCGGCGACCGCCCCCGCGAGCCAGTATTCGCCCCGGGCCTGGGACAACATGGTGACGATGCCGATGGGGGCCATGGCGATCGGCAGCCGCGCCACGAAACCCGCGGCGGCGAAGCCCTTGGTCCCAGGGGCCTGGAAGATCTCGCGATAGGGATTGGGCATGGCCTGGCCTTTCGATGGTGGCGGCGCACGTCCCGAAGTCCTACATACGCCTCGTATGCCAGTGAGGTGGTTACATACGTCTCGTATGTCAACCGCCCCCCGCCGCTTTCCGACCGGAGCCCCAGATGACGCGAAGATCGCGCCCCGAGATGATCGCCGAAACCCGCGCCAAGCTGATCGCCGCGGCGCGAAAGGCGTTTGGCGAGCGGGGCTATGCCGACGCCTCGATGGACGACTTCACGGCGAAGGCCGGCCTGACGCGGGGCGCGCTCTACCACCACTTTGGGGACAAGAAGGGCCTGCTGGAGGCGGTGGTTCGCCAGATCGACTCGGAGATGGCGCAGCGGCTGAAGCTGATCGCCGCCGCCGCTCCTACGCCGTGGGAGGGCTTCGTCCTGGAGAACATCGGTTATGTGGAGATGGCCCTGGAGCCGGAAATCCAGCGGATCATGCTGCGCGATGGTCCCGCCGTGCTGGGCGATCCGTCGCGCTGGCCAAGCGCCGACGGCTGCATTGCGGCGATCCGCGCCAATCTGGAGCAGTTGCAGGCAGACGGCGTGGTACGGGACGACGTTGACGCGGATGTCGCCGCGCGGCTGATCTCCGGCGCCTCGACGGACGCCGCCATGTGGATCGCCAACGCCTCGGACGCCGCCTCGGCGTCCCGCAAGACCGTTCCGGCCTTCAAGGCCCTGATGGAAGGGTTGCTGCGTAGACCTCAGGCGGACGCCGGATAGCCAGCCCGGTTTCCAGCGGCGGGCGAACGGCGCGGCGCCATTCCCCATGGCCCTGACCGCCGACGCAGGCCATAAGCGCGGGATGGCCGCCTCCCTTGCGCCGCGTATGGACCTCGACGACACGCCGACCCTGGACGGGGCGCGCGAGATCCTGCGCCGCACGTTCGGGCACGCCGATTTCCGCGGGCGGCAGGCGGAGGTGATCGCCGAGGTGCTGGCCGGCCGCAGCGCCATGGCGGTGCTGCCGACCGGCGGCGGCAAGAGCGTCTGCTATCAGATCCCGGCGATGATGCGCCCCGGCCTCGGGCTGGTGGTCTCGCCGCTGATCGCGCTGATGACCGACCAGGTCGCGGGCCTGCAGCAGTCGGGCGTCGCCGCCGCCAAGCTCGATTCCACGGGCGAAGCGTGGGAGCGGGCCGAGACCTGGGAGAAGATCGACCGCGGCGAACTGGACCTGCTCTACATCTCGCCGGAAGGGCTGATGCAGCCCTCGATGCTGGAGCGGCTGTCGCGCGTGCCGCTGGCGCTGCTGGCCATCGACGAGGCGCACTGCGTCAGCCAGTGGGGCCACGACTTCCGGCCCGAGTACCGGATGCTGGGTCGGCTGGCCGACATCTTCCCGAACGTGCCGCGGCTGGCGGTCACCGCCACCGCCGACAACCGCACCCGCGAGGACATCCGCGCCGAGCTGCGGCTGGAGGACTCGGCCGAGTTCGTCGCCAGCTTTGCACGGCCGGAACTGGCGCTGTCGGCCGAGCGCAAGCGAGGAGCCGGCCACAAGCGGGTGCTGGAACTGGTCGCCGCGCGGCCGGGCCGTTCGGGCGTGGTCTATGCCGGGTCGCGCGACGGAGTCGACAAGCTGGCCGAGGCGTTGCGCGGGGCGGGGGTTCCGGCCCTGGCCTACCACGCGGGCCTCGACAAGAACGTCCGCGCCGACCGGCTGGAGAAGTTCCTCGAGGCAGACGAGGCGGTGATGGTCGCGACCATCGCCTTCGGCATGGGCGTCGACAAGCCCGACGTCCGCTATGTGATCCACGCCGATCCGCCGGCCTCGATCGAGGCCTACTGGCAGGAGATCGGCCGCGCCGGACGCGACGGAGACCCGGCCGAAGGCATCACCCTCTACGGTTCGGCCGACATGGCCTGGGCGTTCCGGCGGCTGGATGGCCGCGACGTCGATGAGAGCGTCAAGCAGGTCCAGGGCCGAAAGGTGCGCCAGCTCTACGCCATGCTGGACGGCACGACCTGCCGCGCCGCCGCCGTGCGCCGCTACTTCGGCGAAGAAGGGGTCAAGGCCTGCGGCCAGTGCGACCTGTGCCTGGGCGAGGTCGAGACGGTGGACGCCACCCGGCCGGCGCAGATGGCGCTGTCGGCGGTGCACCGCATGGGCGGCCGGTTCGGCCGCGGGCGGCTGGTCGATCACCTGCTCGGCAAGACCAAGGATCCGTCGAGCTTCGAGGCGAGCCTCACCACTTTCGGCATCGGCCAGGAGCTGAGCGCCGTCGCTTGGCGCGACCTGATCGACCAGCTGTTGTTCGACGGCCTGCTGCGCGAGGACCCCAACGACGGGCGGCCGCTGATCGGGCTGGGCGACGCCGAGGGGGTCAAGGCGATCTATCGCGGCGAGCGGCAGGTTTCGCTGCGCAAACCGCAGGAACCTGAACCGAAGGCGCGGTCCGGCGGCCGGCGCAAGGGCCAGAGCGGGGCGGCGCTGGCGGTCGGCGCCCACGACCAGCCGGTTTTCGAGGCGCTGCGCGCCTGGCGCCGGGACGAGGCCGCGCGCCAGCACCTGCCGCCCTATGTGATCTTCCACGACCGCACCCTGGCCGAGATCGCAGGGCGCAGGCCCTCGGATCTTTCGACCCTGGGCGCGATCTCCGGCGTCGGTGAGGGCAAGCTGCAGCGTTACGGCGAGGCGGTGCTCGCCGTGCTGCGCGGCATGGACGCCTGAGCTTTGGGCTAGGCCGGCTGCAGGAAGACGTAGCGCTGGTAGGGATCGGCCAGCGTCCAGTCGGAGCCGGCGATCTTCCAGTCCGGATAGTTGGCGGCGATGAAGTCGAGGGTCATCGAGGTGTCGCCGTAGGTCGCCTCGCCCTCGACGGTGTCGCGCTGGTGCGGCACGAAGGCGAAGCCCTCGCGGGCGTGCAGCTCCTTGTAGGTCTCGGCCTTGTCGGCGTAGTCGGGGTTGACGTCCCAGTACTCCGGCGCGCGGATGGTGATGGCCAGCAGGCCGTCGTCGGCGATGTGCCGGCGCAGGGCGCCGAGGGCCGTGTCGGTGGCCGAGCGCGAGGTGTGGGTGAACACCGAGAAGGCGAAGGCGACGTCGATCGAGCGTTCCGGCGCCGGCAGCGACTTGGGCAGGTAGTCCGACTGCGCCAGGTTGCCGATCAGCCCCGCCTCGCGGCAGAGGCCGACCGCGAAGTCCCACGGGTCCATCGCCCAGATGCTGGCCGGGTCGGTGTAGTAGTACATCATCCGCGTGATGCGCCCGTAGCCGCAGCCGTAGTCGAGGACGCGGGCCTGGGAGAGCGAGCGGTTGCGGACCGCCGCGTAGTTGTAGGCCAGGGCGCGGACGAAGCTGACCGTCTCGCGCAGCAGGGTCAGACCGGCGTTGCCGGTGAAGTTGCGCTGGGTCTCGTCGCTGGCCATGCGTGGCAGCAGGGCCGACAGGTGCGGCAGGTCCTCGCGCGGCAGGTCGATGATCAGCATCCCGAAGGCGTCGAGCGAGAGCGTGGCGCGCAGCTGGGCCAGTACCTGGTCCACGCCGGCCCCGGAGGCGGCGAGAGTTTCGGCGGCGGCGACCGCCTTGGCGTCGTCGGGAGGCAACATGAATGACTACCTGAGCGAGAGGAGAGGAGGGTTCCATAGACCTGTCCGCCGCCTGTTGGCTACCCGCCTGCCCCCGCACGGTTAAGACCGGCGAAAGGCTCTGGCCCTAACCTCGCGCCAGTCGAGGGGAACGGGCATGGCGGTCGCGATCCTGCAGGCGCGGATGAGTTCGTCGCGGCTGCCGGGCAAGGTGATGAAGCCGCTGGCGGGACGGCCGATGGTCGAACGCCAGATCGAACGCCTGCGCCGTTGCGAAACCCTGAGCCGGCTGGTGGTGGCGACTAGCGACGACCCCAGCGACGACGTGTTGGCGAGCTTCCTTACGGACATCGGCGTCGCGGTCCATCGCGGGCCGCTGGCCGACGTGCTCGGCCGCTATATCGGCGCCATCGAGACGCTGGGGATCAGCGGCCAGGTCGTGCGGCTGACCGCCGACTGCCCGCTGGCCGACCCGGGCGTGATCGACGATTGCGTGCGACTGCAGGCCAGCCTGGGCGTCGACTATTGCTCGAACGGCCGCAACCGCACCTATCCGCGCGGGCTGGACGTCGAGGTGTTCAATGCGCAGGACCTGCTGACCGCCGGGCGGCAGGCGACCGATCCCTACGACCGTGAGCATGTGACGCCGTTCCTCTATCGCCCGGGCGCGCCCTTCACCCAGGGCGAGCTGGTCCAGGACCGCGACGAGAGCGCCCTGCGCTGGACTGTCGACACGCCCGAGGACTACGCCTTCGTCGCGAAGGTCTATGGGGCGCTCTATCCCACCAAGCCGGACTTCACGTCCGACGACATCCGGGCCCTGCCCTTCTCCCACTTCGAACCCGACACCTAGGAGCCTTCCCATGACCGGCACGCCGGCCGACCCGAAATCCGCCTGGGCGGGCGACTTCGGCGCCGAATACACGCAGCGCAACGTCGCCTCGGACGAGGCGCTGCGCGCGCGGACCTTCATGTGGGGCCGCTTCGCCCAGGCCTTCGCCGGCGACCCGCCGAAGACCATCCTGGAGGTCGGCTGCAATCTCGGCCTCAACCTGCGGGTCATGCCGCGGCTGCTGGGGGCTGAACTGTCGGCCATCGAGCCGAACGCCACGGCGCGGGCCCGGGTGCTGGCCGACGGCATCCTGCCGGCCGAGCGGCTGTACGAAGGCTTCGGCGACAAGATCCCGCTGGCCGACGGCGCGGTGGAGATGGCCTTCACCACCGGGGTGCTGATCCACGTCGATCCCTCGCGGCTGGCCGCGACCATGGACGAGATCCACCGGGTGTCGTCGAAGTACGTGCTGTGCGCTGAATACTTCTCGCCGCGGCCCGAGACGCTGAGCTATCGCGGCCACGAAGGGCTGCTGTTCAAGAACGACTTCGGCGGCCTCTACATGGACCGGTTCCCGGACCTGCAACTGGTCGACTACGGGTTCTTCTGGAAGCGGGCGACGGGACTGGACGACGCGACCTGGTGGCTGTTCCGCAAGGGCTAGGAGGCGGACCCTTCAGGGGAGGGCGCCTTATTCCAACTGTCATTTCGGCGCAGCCGAAGACCGTGGCCCATTCGCGCCGCGTTGGGTGTTCATGGGTCCCGGTCTTGCGTCGCAAACCGGGATGACACGACGGCGGGTGGGTCGGCAGTGCTATTCCACCATCGACCAGTCGAGCGGCGCGCCGCGCTGGAGGGCGTGGGCGGCCTTACGGCCGAGGACGTCCGGCAGATGCTTGGGCGGCAGGCCGAAGCCCGGGCGGATCGAGCGGACGTTGGCGGGGGTCAGCACCTCGCCGGCGGCGACGTCGGCGACGACGTAGAGCGAGCGGCGGTGGTCGCGGCTGGAGGCCTCGGACGGGGCCTCGTCGTAGCGGACCGAGCCCAGCGCCAGCCAGGCGTCGCGGCATTCGACGACCAGGCGTTCGAGCTCGGCCGGTTCGAGCGAGAAGTCGGAATCGACGCCGCCCTCGGCGCGGCTGAGCGTGAAGTGCTTTTCGATGAAGCACGCGCCCAGCGCCACGGCCGCCACCGAGGCGGTGACGCCCATCGTGTGGTCTGAAAGGCCGGTGACGACCCCGTGCTGGGCGGCCAGGTGCGGCAAGGTCATCAGGTTCATGTCCGACGGCGGGGTCGGATAGCCGCTGTTGCAATGGAGCACGATGATCTCGCTCGCCCCGGCGCCGCGGGCGGCGGCGACCGCCTCGGCGATCTCGGCCGGCGAGGCGAGGCCCGTCGACATGATCAGCGGTTTGCCAGTGCGGGCGCAGAGCTCGATCAGCGGGATGTCGACCAGCTCGAACGAGGCGATCTTGTAGGCCGGGGCGCCCAGGCTCTCGAGCAGCTCGACGGCGGTCGGGTCGAACGGCGAGGAGAAGACCGTGATGCCGATCTCGCGGGCGTGGGCGAACAGCCGTTCATGCCAGTCCCAGGGGGTGTGGGCTTCCTGGTAGAGGTCGTATAGCCGCCGCCCGTCCCAGAGGCCGCCGTGGACGGTGAAGCCGGGCCCGTCATGGTCGATGGTGATGGTGTCGGCGGTGTAGGTCTGCAGCTTGACCGCGTCGGCGCCGGCAGCCTTGGCCGCGTCGATCAGGGCCAGGGCGCGCTCGATCTCGCCGTTATGGTTCCCCGACATCTCGGCGACGATGTAGGGCGGATGGCCGGGACCGATCTTGCGGCCGGCGATGGTCACGAGGGGTTGGCTCACGCGCCGTCTCCAGGTTCGAGCCGCGCCAGCACGGGCGCGATCTGCACAAAACTCGGCGCCTCGGCGTCGGCCGGGAAGCCGTTGTCGCCAAGGGCCGCAAACTTGCCGGTCCGCACTCGCACCGAGCGGCAGCCGACGGCGGCGGCGGCGGCCATGTCGTGGCCGGGATTGTCGCCGATCACCACCGCCTGGGCGGGGAAGGCGCCCAACCGGCGCAGGGCCTCAAGATAGCAGGCCGGATCGGGCTTGGGCGCCTCGTGCTCCCAGCAGAGCAGCACCTCGTTGACCAGGTCGGCGACGCCCAGCGCCTCGATCTTGCGCGACTGCATCAGCGCCAGGCCGTCGGTGACGATGGCCAGCCGGTAGGATTGGGCGAGCTTAGTCAGGGTCTCGGGGACGCCTGGCCAGAGGCTGATCGTCGGGCGGTGGTCGCGGTAGATGCCGACCAGGTCGCCGATCAAGGCCGGGCTGGCGGACAGGCCGGCCTGGTCCAGCACGACGTCGAAGATGCGGCCGCGGCCGTGGGCGTCGAGTTCGGCCTCCATGCCGGCGGCGAGGGCGTCGGCGTCGAGGCGCGGATGCTGGCGGGCTAGTTCCTGCGCCACCGCGCGGAAGCCGGAGAGGACGTAGGTCCGCTCGTCGTAGAGCGTGTCGTCGAGGTCGATGAGCAGGGCCGAGATCATGGGGCGGCGATCACAGGGCCGCCAGCTCGGCGTCGGTGACGATGCGGTCCTGGGAATAGCGCAGCATGGTCAAGCCGTAGGCGAGCGCCCGCGGGCGAGCGGCCTCGGCGTCCTGGCCGCGCGCCATCTGCAGGATGCGCTCGGGCGAGGCCAGGCCGGCCTGGATCGAGAGGTTGGAGGCGCCGCCGAAGCGCGGGTTGATCTCGATGAAGCGGGTTCCGGTCTCGTCGTGAAAGGCCTGTACGACATTGTGGCCGACGAGGCCGAGCGCCGCGCAGAGCTGCAGCGCCTGATCGGCCAGGACCGGTAGGTCCTCGGTCCGCGACTTGGTCGCCTCGCCGCCCTGGACCTGCAGCCGGCGGCGGGCGAGCGCCTGCAGCGGCGCGCCGTCCAGGCTCATCAGCACGTCGATCGTGTATTCCGGGCCGTCATCGAAGGCCTGGACGACCAGGGTCTCGTCGACCGGCAGGTCGGCGGGATCGTCGATCCGGCGGGCGCCGGCGCCGCCGGCGCCGTCGACCGGGCGGACGAAGACCGGGAAGGCGTCAGGGGTCTGGCCTGGCGCGTAGGTGCGCGGTGTGGATAGGCCGAGCTCGGCGCAGGCCTGGGCGAAGCGGCGTTTGTCGCGGCAGACGGCGAGAGCTTGCGGCGATGGAACCAGGATCTTGACGCCGGCGGCCTGCAGCCGAGGACGCAACTGCGCCAGCCTCGCCAGTTCGCCGTCGCGGGTCGGCACGATCAGGCCGACCGCCTCGCGGGCGCAGGCGGCCAGCAGGGCGCCCTCGAAGGCCGGATCGTCGCTGCGCGGCAGGATCAGCGCCTGGTCGGCGGCGAAGAGGGCGGCGTTGTCGCGGGCGATGTCGGCGGCGATCACCCGCCCGCCCAGCGGACGGGCGGCGGCCTGGAAGGCCTGGACCAGCAGGACCTTGGCGGCGGCGCTGAGGATGAGGACGTTCATCGCCGCCCGCCGGACCCGCGCCTAGACCGGCCGGGCGTAGGCGGTCTGGTTGCGGCCGACGCCGGCCCGCGCGCAGCCACGGCGGAATTCGATCACCGCGTCCAGCGACCGCTCGCGCCACAGGCCCATCTCGAAGGCGACGCGGGTGAAGTGGCAGTTCCGGCCCTTGGCGCGGTCGCGCATGTAGCCGGTGTCCGGATTGAGCAGGAAGATGTCGATCGGGAACTCGCCCAGGTGCTCGACCACTTCCCAGCCGTTGGCGGCCAGGGCGCGCGGCAGGGTGTCGGTGTTGAAGTAGTTGAGGTGGTCGGGCGCGGCGAGCCAGAATTGCGGATCGGCCAGCCCGCGCCGGACGATCTGGTCCTGCAGCCACGAGCCGTCGTTCGGGACGGCGACGCGCAGCAGGCCGCCCGGCGCGACGATGGCGCGCAGTCGCTGCAGCAGGCCCATCGGGTCGATGACGTGTTCGAGGACGTTGTTGCAGATCACCAGGTCGTAGACCTCGCCCTTGGCGATCTCCTCGTCGAGCAGGGCGAAGGCGTCGCCCAGCATCAGGTGCTCGGCCAGGTGCGGATGGAACTCGCGCACGCCGTCGTCGGTGAAATCGAGGCCCTTGGCCTGCCAGCCGCGCTTCAGGAAATAGTCGAGCGTGAAGCCTTCGCCGACGCCGACTTCCAACAGGCGGCCGGGAGCACGGTTCCAGACCTGCTCGGTCTCGGCCGGCTGCAGCAGCTTGTGCTCAAGTTCTTCGGCCGTGTAGCCGTGGGCGTAGGGCGTGCGCCCGTCGGTCGCCCCGAAATACTTGTCGCGATAATAGGCGGCGAGTTCGTCCGGCGTCGGGCGCGGTTCGATCTCGTAATAGCCCTCGGGCCGTTCAACCAGTCTGAGGCTCAAGGCGGCGCTCCCAATTCGTCGGCCCATCTGCCCCTGAGCGTAGTTAAGGCTCCGTCAATCGCGGTGCGGCGAGGGGTCGCCCCCTCGCCGCTCTCGCCGTCAGAACCGGGTCTTCAGCTCGACGCCGATGGTGCGCGGGTCGTTCACAAAGCCGGTCAGGTTGTTGAAGTCGATGCCGCCTTCCAGGCTTTCGTCGTCGGTGATGTTGCGGCCGAACACCGCCGCATCCCACTTGCCGTCGGCGGTGGCGTAACCCAGGCGCAGGCCGCCCTCGAGCAGCTTGTCGTCGGTGAACTCGACCGAGCGGTAGAGGAAGAAGTTGATTTTCGAGCGGTAGGCCCAGTCGGTGTAGGCGTAGAACTCGCCGTCGCGGAACGGGATGGCGTAGCGCGCGGTGACGTTGGCGATCCAGCGCGGCGCGTTGGGCAGGCTGTTGCCGTCGACCAGCACCGTGCCGGGCGCGCCGGGCGGGTCGAGCACGGTGCAGGGTGCGCCGCACGGCTGGATGGCCAGGTTCGGGTCCTGGATCTCGGTGTAGCTGTACGAGAGACCGGCGGTCAGCAGCAGGTGCTCGATCGGGTTGGCCTCGCCATTGAACTCGAAGCCGTAGCCCTCGGCGTGCTCGGCGTTGACCAGCCGGTTGAAGTTGGCGCCGCCGCCGACCGCGGTCAGCTGCATGTCGTCGACCTTGTAGTAGTAGACGCTCGCGTCGACCCGGGCCCGGCGGTCGAACAGGTCGGCCTTCACCCCGGCCTCGTAGGACATCAGGGTCTCGGTTTCGGCGACCGAGATGGTCGAGCCGAACAGCAGGCGGCCCTGGATCGACGGGGCGCGATAGCCCTTGGCGATGCGGGCGTAGACGTTGACGTCGTCGTTCACCGCATAGGTGGCGTTGAGGTTGAAGCTGACGTCGTCGCTTTCAGGATCGGCGGCCAGGATCGGGGTCTGCGGCAGGCCGATCGGCGACAGGGTCTGCTGGGCGATGAACTCCTTCTTGTCGTTGGAGTAGCGGATGCCGCCGCCGATCGTCAGCTGGTTGGTCAGCTTGTAGTCGGCGTTGGCGAACAGCGCCCAGGCCTTGGTCTTCTGGTGCTGGTAGGCGAAGCCGTTGCGGGTTCCGCCGGCCAGGGTGTCGAAATTGATGCTGTCGATCTTCAGGTCTTCGAAGAAGTAGAAGGCGCCGACCGTGTAGTTCACCCCGGCATAGTCGCCGGCCAGGCGGACTTCCTGGCTCCACTGGGCGTGATAGGGCACCCCGTCGGCGCTCTCGGCGGTGAACGGGATCAGGCCCGGACCCGAGGGCGGGGCGAAGACCGCGCCGAAGCCGCCGTCGACGTCGCCGCGCGAATAGGCGGTCACGTGCTCGTAGGCGGTGATCGAGGTCAGGGTCGGCCCTTCGTCGCCGAAGTCGTAGGTCAGCTTCAGATTGGCGCCCGAGCCTTCCATGGTCTGGCCGGTGCGCGGCTCGGCGTCCTGATAGATCGTCTCGCGGTCGAAGCCGGGGACGAAGTCGTTGGTCCCCTGCTGGATGGCGTTGCCGCGGAAGATCTGCGGCGAGCCGTCGAGCTTGGTGTAGTGCAGGTTCAAGAGGGCGCTGAAGGCCTCGGTTGGCGTGTACAGCAGCTGGCCGCGGAGGGCGCTCTGGTCATAGCCGCCGGTGACGTCGTCCTTGCCGGTGAAGCCGTTGTCGATCCAGTCGTCGCGGTGCATCCAGATGCCCGACAGGCGTCCGGCCAGCACGCCGTCGATGATCGGGCCGGAGACCGCGCCCTGGACGTTGGCGGTGCCGAAGGTGGCGTAGGAGGCCTGGGCGTAGCCGCCGAAGTTCTGGGTCGGCTTGGCGGAGTCGAACTTCAGGACCCCGGCCGGGGTGTTGCGGCCGAACAGCGTGCCCTGCGGCCCGCGCAGGGCTTCGACCTGGTCGATGTCGAACAGCGGGAAGCTCTTCAGCACCGGGTTCTCCATCACCACCTCGTCGTAGACGAAGGAGACCGGCTGCGAGGCGTTGAAGTCGAAGTCCGTGTTGCCAAGGCCGCGGATGTAGGGCCGCGGGAAGATCCGCGCGTAGCTGGATTCCAGCGTCACGTTGGGGATGCGGGCCGAGAACACCCGGATGTCGCCGCCCGAGGACTGGATCACGTCCAGCTTCTCGGCCGAGATGGCGGTCACCGAGACCGGCACGTCGTTGAGGTTCTCCGACCGCTTCTGGGCGGTGACGACGACTTCGCCGAGTTCGGTATCCTGGGCGAGGGCCTGGACCGGCGCGAAGACGGCCAGTCCGGCGGCGGCGGCCAGCGCGGCGTGCGCGGCTCGGTTCAAGAAACGCGTACGCATGGTCATTGGCTGGGTCCCCCTAGACCCTGTCCCGGTTGGCTTGAAATAAGCCAACCGGGATGAACAGGGTCGATTCCTTTGAATTTTGAGCCCTCCCTACCCACTCACGATGACCCATCGTGAGTGGGGAAGGGCTCAAGCGATTCGTCTGCGTTTTAGGGGGCTTAGCGGAGTCGCAAAAGTGTAACCGGCGTGTCGTCGACACGACATGCGCCGTCTGTGGCGCCGGCGCCTCGCAATCGGGCCGCGGCGCCTAGATGCCGCTCGCCATAGCCGCGGCGGCCTGCGCGGTCTTGGCCGGGCGGCGACGCGGCGGGGTGTCGGCCGGCGCGCTCCACAGCGGACGCAGCGCCTTGGGCAGATTGGCGCGCACCTTTTCGACCTGGCCGGGGGCCAGGTGGCGCGACAGCACGCGGCAGACCGCCTCGATCGCGCGGCGCGGATCGATGCTGTGGGCGTCGGTCAGCCAGGCGCCGACGTCGTCCACGAACTCGTCCAGGCTGCTGCAGCGGTTCGGCTGCTTGGCCGGCTGATATTGGTCGTAATAGACCCCGCGGATCAGCAGCGGCAGCTGCGAGCCGAGGTGGGCCGAGAGGTCCACCGGCAGGCGGTCGCGCAGCTTGTGCAGGACCACGCTGAGCACCTTCCACGCCGCGTGCCGGTCGATGTCCAGCTCCTCGGACAGCTCCTTGAGCCAGGCGTTGGTCGTGTGCAGGGTCCTGTCGAAGACGTCCAGGCCGTTGACGCTCATGGGAGCCTCCTTCGATGGCGGACGATCTGCCAACGGTCGCCGCCGAAGCCGGTTCCAGCCCGCGCGCGTTCGTGATCGGCGCTAGAGCACGGCGGTCTCCAGGCCTTCGAGCGCCCCGGCCGCGCGCCAGGCCTCGAGCAACTGGACGAAGGCGATCGGACCCTTGCCGTAGGGGCCGTTGCGGGCCGCCAGCGCCGAGGGCCGGCCTTCGTTGTTGTAGTAGCCGGGGGTGCACTCCTCGGCGAACTTGGCGCGCTGCAGGGCCGAGTCGATGATGGTCTGCACCCAGGCGTCCTCGGCCGCCTGCGAGGCCTCGACCCGCCCGATCCCGCGTTCGGCGCAGGTCGCCAGGATGTAGCCGATGTGCTTGGCCTGCTCGTTGAGCATGTGCGGGTAGTTCACGGTGAAGCCGGACTGGCTGTTGCTCATGATGAAGCAGTTGGGGAAGCCGCGGCTGTGCATGCCGTGCAGGGTCGCGACCCCGGGCTCCCATTTGTCGGTCAGGGTGACGCCGCCGCGACCGACCACCTCGTAGCCGGCGCGTCGCGCATAGGAGGTGCCGACCTCGAAGCCGGTGGCGAAGATCAGGCAGTCGAGCTCGTACTCGACGCCGTCCACGACCACGCCCTTCTCAGTGATCTGCTGAACGCCGCGCCCTTGCGTGTCGACCAGGGTGACGTTGGGGCGATTGAAGGTCGCCAGGTACTCGTCGTGGAAGCAGGGCCGCTTGCAGAACTGGTTGTAGTAGGGCTTCAGCGCCTCGGCGGTGGCGGGGTCCTCGATCACCGTGTCCACCCGCGCGCGGATCTGCTCCATCTTCTGGAAATCGGCCAGCTGCACCAGCTCGCCCGGGTCCTGGACCCCAGCTGCTGCGTTCCGGTTGCGCGCGATCATGCCGAGGTTGCGGATGATGTCCGTCCAGCCGTCGTTGACCAGGTCCTCTTCGGCAAAGCCGCCGCTGACCAGGGTGTTGAAGTTGTCCATCCGCGCCTGCTGCCAGCCGGGGGTCAGGCCGGCCGCCCAGTCGGGGTCGGTCGGGCGGTTGTTGCGCACGTCGATCGACGAGGGCGTGCGCTGGAAGACGAACAGTTCGCCGGCGGCCGCGCCCAGGTGCGGCACGCACTGCACCGCTGTGGCCCCGGTGCCGATGATCCCGACCCGCTTACCGGCCAGGCCGGTAAGCCCGCCGTTCGAGTCGCCGCCGGTGTAGTCGTAGTCCCAGCGGCTGGTATGGAAGGTGTGGCCCTTGAAGCTGTCGACGCCGGGAATGCCCGGCAGCTTGGGCCGGTGCAGCGGGCCGTTGGCCATGGCCACGAAGCGGGCCTTCATGGCGTCGCCGCGATTGGTGGTGATGATCCAGCGGCCGGCGGCCTCGTCCCAGCTCATGCCGGTGACTTCGGTCTGCAGGCAGGCGTTGGCGTAGAGGTCGTATTGCTGGGCGATCGCGCGGCTGTGGGCGAGGATCTCCGGCGCGCGGGTGTACTTCTCGACCGGCATGTAGCCGGTCTCCTCCAGCAGCGGCAGATAGACGTAGCTCTCGACGTCGCAGGCCGCGCCCGGATAGCGGTTCCAGTACCAGGTGCCGCCGAAGTCGCCGCCCTTTTCGATGACGCGGATGTCCTTGATCCCCGCCTCGCGCAGGCGGGCCGCCGCCAGCAGGCCGCCGAAGCCGCCGCCGATCACCACCACCTCGACCTCGTCGGTGAGGGCGGCGCGGGTGAAGCCCGGCTCGACATAGGGGTCGTCCAGATAGCGGGCGAAGTCGCCCGCGACCTCGACGTACTGCTCGTTGCCGTCGGCGCGCAGGCGCTTGTCGCGCTCGGCCCGGTACTTCTCGCGCAGCTTCGCCGGGTCGAAGCCCAGTCCCGTGGTCGCCGCGTCCGCGAGTTCCGCTGAATCCGCCATCGATGCCTCCCGAAACATACCGCTTTATCCAATTTGGGTTCCCCTTGGGGAAGGCAAGGGGAGGGCGGGCGGAAACGACGATCGCGAGGTGACGGCGCGCGCCCCATTGTTGATATTGCGCGCCAATGATGGCCGCTCGGCCTGGCGGGTGAAGTCGAATGTCGGCGCTGACGATCGCCTCGGTCTGGATCAATGCGGTGCTCGACGGCCTGGTCCGCGAGGGACTGGAGCGCGCCGCCCTGACCCAGGGGCTGCGCGGAGTCGTCGACGGGCGGGCGCCGGACGCGGGTCAGGTCGAGGTCGGCCTGGCGCGACGCATCTGGCGACGGGCGCGGGCGCTCAGTGACGACCCGCTGCTGGGCCTGAAGGTCGGCTCGCGGCTGCCGGTTCAGGCCGCCAACGTGGTCAGCGTGGTTCGGGCCCACAGCGGGACCTTCGAGGAATCGCTGCGCCACATGGCCCGCTACCAGGTGCTGCTCAGCGACAGCGGGCGGTTCACGCCGACCGCGCGGGAGGGCGGCGGCCTGCGCTTGACGTACGAGCCGAGCAAGGCGGCCGTCGGCATCGACCCGCTGCAGATCGACTCGGTGGTGGCCGCCGCCGCTGGCCGCCGGCCGCGTCCGGTCCTGGTGCAGCTGGTCGGGCGCGCCGAGGTCGATCCCGCCCCGTTTGCGGACCTGCTCGGCTGTCCGGTGCGCATGGGCGCGGCGGCGGCGACCATCGACTTCGACGCCGCCGCCCTGGCCACGCCGATCCCAGGCGCCGACCCGGCCCTGCGCGACCTCAACCTGGCCTATGCCGAGTCCCTGCTGGCCGGTCGCCGGCGGATGGACGGCCTGCGCCACAACGTGCGCGCGGCGATCGGCAAGCTGGGGCCCGGCGCGGCCGACGTGCCGTCGGTGGCGGCCGAGGTGGGATGCTCGCCGCGCACCCTGCAGCGGCGGTTGGCGCAGGCGGGGACCAGCTTCAAGACGCTGCTCGAAGGCTATCGCATGGAGGAGGCGCTGATCCTGCTGGTCGAATCCCAGGCCAGCGTCGCCCAGATCAGCCGGCTGCTCGGCTATTCGCAGACCAGCGCCTTCTCGCGGGCGGTCGCGCACTGGTGGGGGACTTCGCCGCGCGCCCTGCGCCAGGCGAGGGGCGTTCCACTGCGCTGACGAATTGCAGCCGGGCCGCGATGCCCTTCAGGGTTGCCGAACGGCGGTCTTCGGGTTCAACTGCCGCCATGGGATGGTCGCAGCGGCAGGGTGTGCTGGACTCGCAGGCCGGTCAGATCATCAATCTGATCGGCTTGATGCTGGTCATCCTGGCCGTTCCGGCTCTGACGATCTACGAAACCTGGTCAGAACAGGCGGCCATGCGCCGGGCCTGGAACATCGCCGGCCCTGCATGTCCTGTCGTCGAGGCCTCGCCGACCCTGTTCGGAGCCAAGGGGCCCAAGGCTTTCGAGTATGGGGATATCCGCTTCGAGCGGCGGTTCGGCCACGTCAGCTGCGTGGCCCCGGCCAAGCGCGGCATGGTCGGCGGCGAGGTCTATCGGGTCTGCCAGTTCAGCGCCCCGGCGGCGCTGGCCGTGACGACAGGCGGACGCACCAGTCTCTACAAGCCCGGCGTCGGCCAACGCGCCACGGTCACCGTCCGCGACGGCCAGGTCAGCTGCGTCGTCGGCGGCTGGTTCACCGGCTGACCCCCCGCGACACCTCGCCCCGACGGGGCGTGCAGAAGTCTGTTGAGAGTAAGTCGCATTTGCCGCTATAGAGCGCGGCTCAAACAGACACAGTGCGTTCGGGGATCTGATGACGGTTATCGGCGGAGCGCGGATCGCGCGCGCAGGCTTGGCGACGGGCGCCAGCCTGCTGGCCCTGACGATCGCGGGCGTGGCCCAGGCGCAGGACGCCAGGGGCGCAACCGAGGTCTCGGAACTGGTGATCACCGCCGCGCGCACGACCCTGCCGGCCAGCGCCCTGCCGATGACGGTGGATGTGGTCGACTCCGAGGACCTGGCCCAGCAGGTGTCGATCAGCGGCTCGATCGTCGATGCGGTGTCGTCGTTGTCGCCGTCGTTCTCGCCGACCCGCCAGAAGCTGTCGGGCAGCGGCGAAACCCTGCGCGGCCGCTCGCCGCTCTACGCCATCAACGGCATTCCGCAGTCGACCCCGATCCGCGACGGGTCGCGCGACGGCTTCACCATCGACGCCTTCTTCATCGACCACGTCGAGCTGATCTATGGATCCAACGCCCTGCAGGGCATCGGCGCGACCGGCGGGGTGGTCAACCAGGTCACCGTCGGCCCGCCGAAAGAGGACGGCCTGTCGGGCCGGGTCCTGGTCCAGGCCAGCACCGACGCCCAGGCGCACGGCGACGGCCTCGGCTGGAAGACCGCGGGCCTCGGCGCCTGGCGCAGCGGCGCCTTCGACGCGACGCTCGGCCTCGCCTACGAGGCGCGCGGCGCCTTCTATGACGGCCATGGCGCCCGCATCGGCGTCGACAACACCCAGGGCGAAATCCAGGATTCCACCAGCACTTCGATCTTCGGCCGCTTCGGCTGGCAGATCGACGACAGCCTGCGCCTGGACCTGATCGCCAACCGCTTCGAGCTGAAAGGCGACGGCGACTATGTGATCGTGGCCGGCGACCGCACGAAGAACCGCCCGGCCAGCTCGATGCGCGGCTCGCCCGAAGGACGCACCGCGGCCAACCGCGTCGAGACCGTGTCGCTGGCCCTGACCGACGACGATCTGTGGGGCGGCGATCTTAACGCCCAGCTGTTCTACAACCGCTCGCGCGATACCTTCGGCGGCGACCGCAGCGCCACGTTCCAGGACGTGCGTCTGGCCCCGCTCGGCACGCTGTTCGACCAGTCGTCCAACGAATCCGAAAAGTTCGGCGCCCGCGCCAGCTATGAGCGCGAAGTGCCGTTCGTGCCCGGACTGAGGGGCACGCTGGGCCTCGACACCCTGCGTGACGAAACCGCCCAGACCCTGATCGCCACCAATCGCGTCTGGGTGCCGCCGACCGAGTTCCGCAGCGTCGCGCCGTTCGTACAAGCCAACCTGGCCCTGTTCGGCGACAAGGTGCACCTGGCCGGCGGCGCCCGCTACGAGTCGGTGACCCTGAAGGTCGGCGACTACACGACCCTGGCGACCTACGGCTCGCGCGCGGTCGGCGGCGGCGAGCCGAGCTTCGACGCCACCCTGGTCAACGGCGGCATCGTCGTGACCCCGATCCAGGGCCTGCGCCTCTACGCCAGCTATGCCGAGGGCTACACTGTTCCCGACGTCGGCCGCATCCTGCGCGGGGTGAACCGCGACGGCGTCGACGTCGACAGCTTCCTCGACATCAGCCCGGTGGTTTCCGACAACCAGGAGATCGGCGCGGAGTGGAAGTACGGCCCGATCGAGGCCAGCGCCGCGTACTTCTGGTCGACGTCCAAGCTCGGCCAGCTGCTGGTGCTGAACCCGGCCACCAACGTCTACGACGTGCAGCGTCAGCGCGTAGAGATCGAGGGCGTGGAGCTGAACGTCTCGGCCAGGACCCCTGTGCCTGGGGTGAGCGTCAACGCCGGCTACGCCAAGCTCAAGGGCCGCGCCGACAGCAACGGCGACGGCAGTGTCGACATCGACCTGGACGGCGCCAACATCTCGCCCGACCGCTTCAACTTCGCGCTGATCTACCAGGACGGCCCGCTGTCGGCGCGGCTGCAGAGCCAGTCCTACCTGGAGCGCAGTTTCGAGGGCGCCGATCCGCGAAACAGCTTTGGCGGCTACACCCTGGTCGACGCCTCGGTCCGCTACGAGGCGGGCTTCGGCGACGTGTTCTTCAGCGTCCAGAACCTGATGGACGAGTACTATCTGAGCTACGCATCCGACACGAGCAACGCGACCGACAACCTGCGCTACTTCGCGGGCCGCGGTCGGGTCTTCACGCTCGGCCTGGAGCGCAAGTTCTGATGCCGACCCTGAGGCTCCTGCACCGGTGGGCCGGAGGCCTGGTGGGTCTCTTCCTGGCGGTGCTCGGCCTCTCGGGGGCGTTGCTGGTGCACAAGGACGACTTCCTGGGCGCCACCCTGCCGCACGCCGCCGATCCGCAGGTGCAGGACGCAGCAAGCATCGCCGCGGCGGCCGAAAAGATCTTCGCGGGGCCGGACGCGCCGCGCTCGATCATCCTGGCCAGCGAGCGGATGGGCCTGCATCGGCTGAACTATGTCGACGCCGACCGCGGCGCCTATGCCGATCAGAGCGGCGAGATCGTCGCCTCCTGGACGTCCAAGTGGGAGCGGCCGGAGATCTGGCTGTTCGACCTGCACCATCACCTGCTGACCGGCGACGCCGGCGAACTGGCCGCTGGGATCATGGCGCTGGTCGGGCTCGGCTTCGTGGTCACCGGGATGATCCTCTGGTGGCCGGCGCGGCGGTTGTTCGCCTTGCGCGCCTGGCCGGCGAACATGAGCCGCAACGCCGTGGTGCGCCAGCACCGCGACCTCGGCGTCGTGACCGCGCCGCTGCTGTTCGTCTCGATGCTGACCGGGGTGATGATGACCTTGCCTGTCGTCGAGGATCTGCTGCTGGCGCCGTTCACGTCGCCCGCGGCGATGGCCGCCGCCGCCAAACCGCCGGGCGAAAAGGGCGGCCCGCTCGCCGCCGACCTCGATGTCGACGCCCTGCTGGCGAGCGCCCGGGCCAGGTATCCCGATGGCGAGCTGCGGATCATCAGCCTGCCGACCAAGCCGGGCGGGCTGATCTCTCTGCGCCTGCGTCAGCAGGCCGAATGGCTGCCGAACGGACGGACCATGTTCTGGTTCGATCCGGCCGACGGACGGCTGCTGGCCAGCCGCGACGCCCAGGCGATGCCGCTGGGCCTACGGATCGCCAACGCCGAGTATCCGATCCACGCGGCGAAGGTCGGCGGCCTGGCCTACCGGCTGGTGATGAGCGTCTCCGGCCTGGCCCTGGCGCTGCTCGGCTCGCTGGCGGTCTGGACCTTCTGGGCCGGGCCAAAGACCCAGAAGCGCAAGCGGCGCGCGCCGGTCGCCAAGGCGGCCTGACGCGGATTCGGCCGGTCGGGCGAACCGTGCTCGCAAATGTCTGGCGGGCGGTATGTTCGCGCGGCTAAGCTGGTCGCCATGAACCCGCGCATTTTTGTCCTGACCATGGTGACGTTCGCGTTCGGGTCGGGCGCCTTCATCTTCGCTGGCCTGCTGGAAGCGCTGGCCGCGGACCTTGGCGTCACCACCGCCGTGGCCGGGCAGCTGCAGACGGTGTTCGTGCTGACCTCGGCGGTGCTGGGGCCGGTGGCGGCCTGGCTGTTCGCGCGGGTCGACCGCAAGGTGATGGTGATCGCGGGCCTCAGCCTCGGCCTGGTGCTGCACATCGCCTGCGCCCTGACCCCGAACTTCGAGGCGCTGATGGTTTTGCGCGCCCTGGCGGGCCTGGCCGGGGCCATGTCGGGGCCCGCGGCCAGCGTCGCGGCCGCCTCGCTGGCACCGCCGGATCGGCGCGGATCGGCCCTGGCCATGGTGTCGGGCGGCATGACCCTGGCCTTCGTGGTCGGCATTCCGATCGGCAGCGTGGTCGGCGACCTGTTCGGCTGGCGCGCGACGTTCGTGACCGCCGCCGTGCTGTCGGCGATCGCCCTGGCCGGGGTGCTGCTGTTCCTGCCGCGGGTGCCGGCGCCGCCCAAGCGCGCTGGCGGCAGCCTCGACCTGCCGGCGATCTGGCCGCTTTACCTGACCACCTTCCTGGCCTTTGCGGCCAACATGACCCTGAACCTCTACATCGCCCCGATCGTGCGGGTCGGGGCCGGCGTCACCGGCGCGGGGGTCGGCGCCTTCCAGTCGATGATCGGCTTTGGCTCCATCGTCGGCCTGTGGCTGGGGGCGCGGGCCGCCAACCGAGACCTCGGGCGCAGCTGGATCCTGATCGGCTTTGCGATCCAGGCGACGGCGATGAGCATCCACTTCGCCGCCACCCACCAGGTCGCGCCGGCCGGCTGGCCCAGCGCCGCCCTGGTCGCCCTGGGGATCTTCGTGGCTGCGACGGCGCTGTTCTCGATCACGCCGGTGATCCAGTCGCGGCTGATCGCGATGACCGAGGGCGCGCCAGTCGCCCTGGCGCTCAACGGTTCGGTGATCTCGGTCGGCCAGGCGCTGGGCTCGGCCATGGGCGGACTGGCGCTGGCGACCTACGGCGTGCCGGCGATCCCCGGCGCGGCGCTGACCATGTCGCTGCTGGCGCTGGCCACCCTGGCCTTCGTGTTCCCGAGACCGAAGCCGACCCTTGCGCCGAAGCCGTAGGATCTGTTGCAGCGTGCGATGAGAGAACCGGAGGGGCGAGCCCCTCCGGCAGTGGTTAGCCCTAGTGCCTCAGTTCGCGGGCGCCGGCCATTCGCCGGGCCCGACCGCGACGCATGGCCTTTTGACCGACCAGGAAGCGCACCAGTTGGCGATCATCGTCGTCATCCTCGATGCCTTCGCTCTCGTCCTCGTCTCTGCGCTCGCTGAGCACGTGGGCCAGGACCAGTCGGCGCAGACGCCGCCGGCGCCTGGGGCCCCCGACCAGGACTTGAGCCAGGCGCCGATCCTCATCGCCGCCTTCCTCATCCTCGATGCCCTCGTCCTCGTCTTCGTCGCCGCGTTGACGGAGCATCTGGGCGAGCACCAAGCGACGCAGACGCCGCTTGCGCACGGCTCCGCCGACCAGCAGGCGAGCGAGGGTATGATCCTCGTCGCCGCCTTCATCTTCATCGATGCCTTCGTACTCGTCGTCGGCTTCGGCTCCACGCTTGTCGCTGATGAGACGGGCGATCAGCAGCCGCCGCATGCGCTTGCGGCCCCGTACCTTGCCGCCAGCGAGCAGGCGGGCGATGTCGTCGATGTCTCTGCCATTGCCATCGTAATTGGTGTCAAACGTCATCGAGTGCTCCTCGTGTGTTTGCTTACAGGCCGCGTCAAAAGGCACGCTGTCCGGACGGCGCGGTTAGCTTCATCCCCGACTTGACGTGAGTGACTAGTGGTCGGCGCCGGCGTCCGAGGCTCGGTCGCGGCTCGCGGCTCGCTCGATCAGCGTGCCCACGATCGCGGGGCTCAAGACATCGAACTGGGTTAGACGCTTGGCCGCGCTTTCAGCAATTAGCGAACGCAACAGCATCCGCGACAGCTCGGCGTCCTCTTCGGACTCCGGAGTTTCGTCGCCCCGGGCCTGCTGGTCCAGAACGCAGGCGACGCCAGCTTCGAACGCCCGTTCAACGATGTCTCTCAATGTCGCTTCGGGCTTCAGCTCGGACAGGCGGGCGCGCTCTTCATCGGAAAGTTCCCGGCGATCGCCGGAGGCGTCCATGCTCTCGATGCTGATCACCCGCCCCGTGCCAGGATCGACGTTAATGGATAGGAGCGGTGCGAGCGCCTGTTCAGACGATCCGGCGGCGGCTTTTTTCCGGCCCGTCGTGGTTGAAGATTCCGCGGCGAAAGAGGGATGTTCGTCGATTGGGGACACGGTGACCTCCATGCCTTTCCCCCGATGTCAGCATGCTACGCGCCCGATGTGCGCCGGTCTCCTAGGTTCATTGCCCGCGGGTAGGACCCCCGGCCCGTCGCAGGGGGGAGCATCAGTCGACGCGCGTCGAAGACCGCACGGTACGGATGACGACGTGTTCGATCCGGCGAGACTGGGGTCACGGTCGGCCGCCGTCTCCTTCACGCCAGACATGGCGCAGAACTGCGCAGCGGCCGCGGCCGCCCGCCGCGAAGCTAGGCTTTCGAGCGCGCTGAATGCGGCCCTAGACGTCGACTTCGGCGTCTAGGGCGTTTTCCTGAATGAACTCGCGGCGCGGCTCGACCAGGTCGCCCATCAGGCGGGTGAACATGTCGTCGGCGTCGTCGGCGTGGGTCACCTTGACCTGCAGCAGGGTGCGCGCGTCGGCGTCGAGCGTCGTCTCCCACAGCTGGTCGGGGTTCATTTCGCCCAGCCCCTTGTAGCGCTGGATCGACAGGCCGCGGCGACCGGCCTCCATCACCGCGTTGAACAGGTCCAGCGGGCCGCGAACGGTGGCGGTCTTGTCCTTGCGGGTGAAGGTCGCGACGCCGTCGAAGGTCTCGACCATGGCGGCGGCGCGTTCCGACAGGCGGCGCGCGTCGGCCGCATGCAGCAGCAGGTCGTCGAGCACGATTCGCTCGGACACGCCGCGCTTGATCCGCGAGAACACGTAGCCGCCCGTGGCGGCTTTTTCGCCGTTCCAGGTCCCGTCGCCTTCCTCGGCGTAGAGATCCATGCGCTTGGCCGCCTTGGCCAGGTCGCCGCCGTCCTCGGCCAGCAGGCCGGCGATGGCGGCCTGTTCGATGGCGAAGGCCGGGGCGCGGGCCGACAGGCGTTCAATGTTGGCCTTGGCGCCGCGGGCGCTTTGGACCAGGGCGAGCAGGTCGGCGCCCACCAGGCGTTCGCCGGTCGACAGGTCGAGCGCCGCGCCCTCGACGCCTTCGTCGATCAGGTAGTTTTCGAGCTCGGTGTCGTCCTTCAGGTAGCGCGACTGACGGCTCTTGGTCGCCTTATAGAGCGGCGGCTGGGCGATATAGAGGTAGCCGCGCTCGATCACCTCCGGCATCTGCCGGTAGAAGAAGGTCAGCAGCAGGGTCCGGATGTGGGCGCCATCGACGTCGGCGTCCGTCATGATGACGATCTTGTGGTAGCGCAGCTTGTCGATGTTGAAGTCGTCGCGGCCGATGCCGGCGCCCAGCGCCGTGATCAGGGTGCCGATCTGGTCGGACGACAGCATCTTGTCGAAGCGCGCGCGCTCGACGTTCAGGATCTTTCCGCGCAGCGGCAGGATGGCCTGGTTCTCGCGGTTGCGGGCCTGCTTGGCCGAGCCGCCGGCGGAGTCGCCCTCGACCAGGAAGACTTCCGACTTGGCCGGATCCTTCTCCGAGCAGTCGGCGAGCTTGCCGGGCAGCGAGGTGATGTCGAGCGCCGACTTGCGGCGGGTCAGTTCGCGGGCCTTGCGCGCGGCTTCGCGGGCGGCGGCGGCCTCGGCGATCTTCTGGACGATCAGCTTGGCCTCGTTCGGGTGTTCTTCGAACCAGGTGCTGACGCCTTCCGACACCAGGCTTTCGACCGCGGGGCGCACCTCCGAGGAGACCAGCTTGTCCTTGGTCTGCGACGAGAATTTCGGGTCCGGAACCTTGACCGAGAGCACGCAGGTCAGGCCCTCGCGGGCGTCCTCGCCCGACAGCGAGACCTTCTCGCGCTTGGTCGCGCCCGAGCTCTCGGCGTAGCCGGTGATGATGCGGGTCAGGGCCGAGCGGAACGCCGCCAGGTGGGTGCCGCCGTCCTTCTGCGGGATGTTGTTCGTGAAGCAGAGGACGTTCTCGTGGTAGCCGTCGTTCCACCAGAGCGACAGGTCCAGTTCGACATTGTCCTTCTTGCCGCGGACCACGATCGGGGTCTTCAGCAGCGGCGTCTTGGCCTTGTCCAGGTGGCGCACGAACGCCTCGATGCCGCCCTCGTAGTGCAGCAGCTCGACGAAGGGCTCGGCCTCGCGGTTGTCCTTCAGCCAGATGGTGACGCCGGAGTTCAGGAAGGCCAGCTCGCGCAGGCGATGCTCCAGGGTCTTCCGGTCGTATTCGATGAAGGCGAAGGTCTCGGTCGAAGCCATGAAGGTGACCTCGGTGCCTGACAGCGGCTCGCCGTTCTCACGCAGGGGCGCGTCGCCGGTGACGACCAGAGGCGAGACCGCGTCGCCACGGCGGAATTCCATCTCGTAGGCCTTGCCGCCGCGATAGATCTTCAGGCGCAGCCAATCGGACAGCGCGTTGACGACGGAGACGCCGACGCCGTGCAGGCCGCCGGAGACCTTGTAGGAGTTCTGGTCGAACTTACCGCCGGCGTGCAGCTGGGTCATGATGACCTCGGCCGCAGAGACGCCTTCGCCCTCGTGGATATCCACGGGAATGCCGCGGCCGTCGTCAGTGACGGTCACCGAGCCGTCGGCGTTCAGGATCACTTCGACGCGGCTGGCGTAGCCGGCCAGGGTCTCGTCGATGGCGTTGTCGACCACCTCGTAGACCATGTGGTGCAGGCCAGAGCCGTCGTCGGTGTCGCCGATGTACATGCCGGGCCGCTTGCGCACCGCATCCAGGCCCTTCAGGACCTTGATGGACTCTGCGCCGTACTCGGCCTGCCCGTTGGTTTCGCCTTGGGTTTCGTCGGTCATACCGTATCCAGAATCGCCAGGTTCGAGCCGTCCACATGGACGCCCTGGGCCCGGCCCTTCAAATCCTCGAAGAGATGCTCGTCCGTTCCGGTCAGGAACGCCTGCAGCTTGAGCGCCTCGATTTCGTCGAAGAGCGCGGCCCGCCTGCGACGGTCCAGATGCGCTGCGACTTCATCCAGCAACAATATAGGGTTTGGAGCCGATTCTGCACGCGAAAGACGCGCCGCTTGGCCCAAAACCAGGTTCAGAATCAGGGCTTTCTGCTCGCCAGTGGAGCACTCTGCCGCCGGACGGTCCTTTTCGGCGTGGATGACGGCCAGATCGCCGCGGTGCGGACCGGTCAGGGCGCGGCCGGCGGCGGCGTCGCGCTCGCGGGCGGCGGCCAGGGCGCGGGCCAGGCGGGCCTCGATTTCCTCGGCCTTGAGCCCCTCCGCGGCCATCCGCTCCCAGTCGCCGGTCAGCGACAGCCGGGCCTGCGGGAACGGCCGGTCGCCGCGGCTGTCGATCTCGGCCTGTAGCGCCGCCAGGGTGCGGGCGCGGGCCTCGGCCATCAGCGCCCCGGCTTGCGCCATCCTGGCCTCCAGCGCCGTCAGCCACGCTGCGTCGGCCGGGCCGTCGTTCAGCAGCCGCATGCGCTCGCGCTGGGACTTCTCATAGGCGCTGGCGTGAGCCGCGTGGCCCGGCTCGGCGGCGAACACCAGCCGGTCGAAGAACCGGCGGCGGTCGCCGGCGCCCTCCAGGAACAACCGGTCCTGGGCCGGGGTCAGCCAGACTTGGCGTTGGTGGTCGGAAAGCCGGCCGGGCGGGACCGGCTCGCCCTCCAGCCGCACCGCGCGCCGCGCCGCGCCGGCGCTTTCGATCCCCGTGCCGATGCGCACCGGCTCGCCGTCCTGCTCGATGACGGCGGCGACCGCCCAGGCGCGGCCCTGGGCCTCGCCGGGCCGGCGGCGGCCGAGTTCGGCGCCGACCGCGCCGCGCAGGCCACGGCCCGGGGTGAACAGGCTGACCGCCTCCAGGAAGTTGGTCTTGCCGGCCCCGTTCGGCCCGACCAGGAACACCGGTCGCCCATCCAGGGCGAGCTCGGCCCGCTCGTAGGAGCGGAAGTCCGTCAGGGTCAGGCGGGTGAAGGCGGTGGTCACCGCCGCCTCATAGCCGGTTTCGCGAGCCGGGGCGAAGGCTTGAGCGCGGTGGCGGATCGACTAGGCTGCGCGCGGAAGTTGCGGGGGCGCGATGCGGTCAGTTCGGGTATGCGCGGCGGCGTTTTGCGCGTTGATGTGGGGTGGGGCGGCGGGCGCGGCGCCGCCCGCGCCGGTCATCACCAATCCCGACTGGCTGGAGCGGCCGAGCTCCCAGGATGTGGCGGCCCTCTATCCCAAGTTGGCGATGGCCATGTCGATCACCGGCCGCGCCGCGGTGGCGTGCCAAGTTGATTCCTACGGGACCTTGGAAGGCTGCAAGATTGAAAGCGCCTCGCCGACCGGGCAGGGCTTCGGCGAGGCGGCGCTGGCCCTGACTTCTAAGTTCCGGATGAAGCCCAAGACAGTGGACGGGCGGGCGGTCGCTGGTGGCGACGTGCGCATTCCGATCCGGTTCATACTGCCGGCCTCGAAGCCGATGCCCGCACCGCGCCCGCCGGCCTCGCCGCGCGCACTTGCGGCCGCCCGCCGGATCTCGGCGATCCTCTTCAGCGAGGTCAATATTGCGGCCGCAACGGACGACGCGATCGGCAAGATGGAGGTCAGCGGCCCAGGCGTGGACGCCGAGACGGTTGCAGCGGCCAAGGTCGCCGTCGCCGCTGGCATGGCGGCTGGCCGGGACTATGTGCTCAAGACGGCGCCGGAAATCTATGCCGACCTGTTCACGGCGCCGGAACTCGAGGGCATCGCGTCCTTTCTGGCGACGTCCGCCGGGCGCACTGCGGCCTCGGCGCGGCTCGCCGAAAGTCAGCAGCTTCGCGACGTCGGGATGGCGACGGGCGGCGAAATTCGCCGCATGGCGCGCATCGAGTTCTGCCGCGCCCGCGACTGCCAGGAGACGCCTGCGCTGCAAGACCTGCGGAGCGTCCAGGACGACGCCGCGATCACTCGGCCCGAGTGGAGCGAGGAGCCCTCGCCGAAGGCGCGATGGGGCGCGTATCCGGGGGTGGGCAAGGTGCTCGCTATCGGAGGCTACGCTGTTCTCAAGTGCCGGGTCGACGACATGGGGCTGCTGGCGGGATGCCAAGTGGTGGTCGACAGTCCGAAAGGCCTGGGGTTTGGCGACGCGGCCCTATCGTTGGCCCCCGCCTACAGATTGGCGCCGAGCCTGATGGCGCAAGGCGCGGCGGGAGAGCCGATCCTCGTCTTCTCCCCGTTCCCGGTGCTGCGCCTGCCGGACGCGGCGAGCGCTGCACGCTTGCCGCTGACCCAATCGCTCGCCGCCCTGCAACTGGCCAAGGACGAGGCCGATGATGTTCGGGCCAGGGGCCGGGCGAAGTTCGCGGGCGCGCTGACCGAGGACGGGATGGCGACTTCGCCGCCCGAGGCCGCCGCCGCGGCGACCGAAGCCTTGCTGAACGCCTATGACAGCTGGTTCGCGACCTTGCTCGACAATGCCGCGGCCGCCTATGCGCAGGTCTATTCCGAGGACGAGTTGCGTCAGTTGCTGGCCTTTCGGCGCAGCCCTGCCGGCCGCGCCTGGACCGCCAACGAGCAGGCCCTGACCGCAGCGTTCGCCGTCGAAGCTGAAGCCGCCGCCGTCATCGGCGCGGCGCAGGCCCGCAAGACGTTCTGTGCGGAGCGTCAGTGCGAGCCCAGCTGAACGCTGCGGGGCCTAGACCCGCAGCGGCATCAGCACGTACTGGACGTCGGCGTCGACGGGGTCGATCACCAGGGCCGGGTCGTTCGGGCCGCCGAAGCGGAACTCGGCGGTCTCGCCGGCGATCTGGTCGGTGACGTCGAGCAGGTAGCGGGCGTTGAACGACAGCTCGAAGGCCTCGCCGTTGTAGTCGACTTCCAGCTCCTCGACCGCCTGGCCGGCTTCCATGTTGCGGACGGTCAGGATGATCCGGCCCGGCTCGATGGCCATGCGCACCGAGCGGCTCTTCTCGGCCGAGATGGTGGCGACGCGGTCGACCGCCTTGGCGAACAGCTTGTTGTCGACCAGCATGATGCGGTCGTTGCCCTGCGGGATCACGCGGCTGTAGTCGGGGAACGAGCCGTCGATCACCTTGGACGTCAGGGCCGCGCCGTTGAAATCCAGGCGGATCTTCTGGGGGCTGACCTGCAGGTCGACGTTCTCGCCGGCGTCCTCGAGCAGGCGGCGGGCCTCGCCGATGGTCTTGCGCGGAACGATGACGCCGGGCGTGCCGGCCGAGCCCTCGGGGGCGATCATCTCGGCCAGGGCCAGGCGGTGGCCGTCGGTGGCCACGGCGCGCAGCTTCTGAACGCCGCCGTCCACGACCGTGTGCAGGTAGAGGCCGTTCAGGTAGTAGCGGGTCTCTTCGGTCGAGATCGCAAAGCGGGTCTTGTCGATCAGCCGGATCAGGTCGCCGACGTCGACGCTGACGCGGCTGGAGAGGCCATCCGAGGACATCACCGGGAAGTCGCCGGCCGGCAGCACCGGCAGGTTGAACCGCGAGCGGCCCGCAGCCACGGTCAGGC
Source organism: Phenylobacterium sp. 58.2.17 (assembly GCF_026411515.1). Lineage (NCBI taxonomy): Bacteria > Pseudomonadati > Pseudomonadota > Alphaproteobacteria > Caulobacterales > Caulobacteraceae > Phenylobacterium > Phenylobacterium sp. 58.2.17. The sequence continues at coordinate 53,535 of NZ_JAPMTQ010000013.1, forward strand.
GCGGGTCCTCGCCGGTGAACGACAGCGAGACGTCGGCGCCCTCCGGCAGCTTGCGGACGATCTCGTATAGGGTGTGGGCCGGGGCGGTGATCTGGCCCGGCTGATCGACCTGGGCCAGCGCCTCGTCGATGATCTCCATGTCGAGGTCGGTGGCTGAGAAGGTCAGCCGGTCGCGCTCCGCCGACAGGAGGACGTTTGAAAGGATCGGGATGGTGTTGCGGCGCTCGACCGCGCTCTGCACGTGACCCAGCGCCTTCATCAGCGCCGCCCGTTCAATCGTAAGCTTCATGTTCCGGTCCGAATCTCTCCAAGCGCCGACGCAGGCCGCGCCGCCGCCCCCTGTGCTGGAGGGACTTGGGACATTAGCCGAAATGCGGCCGGGTTAAAGGGGGCGAAACCATCAGAACGGGGGAAACCCTTCAGGCGCTGGCGATATCGAAGCGCACGGCCGAGCGGCCGAAGTCGACCGAGACGGTTTCGAACTGGGTCAGGAGGTCGATGCCGAGCATGATCGTCGGGGTTTCGTGCAGGTCCCAGAGCTTGAAGATCGGCATGTCCGAGAACACCACCGGCACGTTGCCCAGGTTCAGGCCGCCCAGGCGGATGAACGGCAGGTAGAGCTGCTCGCCGCTGAACCGCTCGCCGGCGATGGAGATCAGCCCGACATGGGTGGCGCGCTGGCCGGCGGCGGGATCCAGGCGCATGATCAGTCGCCGGAGCGCGGCGTTGCCGAGCGAGAACTGCGAGCCGGAATCGATCATCGCGCTGATGGAGCGGCCGCTGATGTCGGCGTCGACGATGGTCAGCTGACCGGACTTGCGGCGGGCCGGCACCACGACCTTGCCCTTGGCGCTGGCCTCCTGCCGCGACTTGGTGATTTCCAAGGTGTTGCCGGCGAATCCCATGACCAGCCGCTGGCCCTTCAGCCAGTCGATTCCGAGCACCCCGTCGATGTCGAAGGACGACATCGGCAGCACCGGCGCCTGGACCTTCTTGCGCACGCGGGTCCCGATTTCGAGCCGGTCGAGCACGACGCTCGGGCGGCCGCGGCGCCCGACGATGGTGTGCACCTGCAGCTCGCGGCCGGCCGGCAGGGCGAGCTTGCCGGCCAGCTCGGACGACACGCAGGAGACGTTGGCGCCGGTGTCGACCATGAAGCGATAGGGACCCAGGCCGTTGATCGTCACCGGGGCGGTGATGTGCTCGAAAAGCTGCCGGGTGATGGCGATGGAGGTGGGTTCATCGTCAGGTTCTACGGCCGGCGCCTCAGGAACCTGCCCGAAGACCGGCGGCGCGGCGAACAACAGGCCACCGGCGGCGGCGAGCCTGCCGAGCGCGAGGCGGCGAGTCTGCGACCCGACCAGCACGTTCTGCTCCCTGATGTTCCGGCGAAGCCTACGCCCGATACGGGAAACCGTCAATTTTTCTAGAGACTTAGCGCCGCCCCAGGGTTGTGGCGGGCGAAGCGGGCGCCGCAGCCCGCGGGCGGGCTGGGCGCGGCGCCCCGCCAACCGGCGGCGCCTGGCTGCGGAGGGGCTATCGGCAGCCATCGGCAGGCGTTGCGCAAACCTGCCGATGGCGTCCAGCAACCTGCCGCCGGGTGGCGATCCTCAGGCCGCGGCGGTCAGGCCCTCGTAGGCGGCGGCGATCAGGGCGACGTCGCGCGGGTCGCCGACCAGGTCGGTCCCCATGCGGTTCATCGTGTAGGCCAGCGCCGCCTTGCGCCCCGGATCGACCATGGCGAACGAGCCGCCCCACCCGGAGTGGCCGAAGGTGGCCGGCGAGGGGCCGTAGAGCCCGTCGGTGTTGAGCAGGAAGCCCGCGCCCCAGCGGGCCGGCACGCCGAGTACTTCATCGACGCCGCTGATCCGCAGCTGCGTCGCCTGGGCCAGGGTCTGCGGCGACAGCAGCCGGCCGGCCGCCACCTCGCCGAACAGCCTGGCCAGCGAGCGAGCGTTGGAAAAGCCGTTGGCCGAGACCAGTTCGCAGGCGCGCCAGGCGGCGGTGTTCGGCAGCAGCGGCTCGATGACCGGATTGGTGTAGGCCGCCACCTGCGAGGGGTTGAGGTCGGCGGCCATGTTCGAGGTCGCCAGCTCTGGCGGGGCGATCATTTCGGCGCGGCGCGCCTCCTGCGAGGCCGGCAGGCCGAGGCTGAGGTCGAGGCCGAGCGGGCCGGCCAGCTCCTCGGCGACGAAGGCGGTCAGGCTGCGGCCCTCGATGCGGCGGAACAGTTCGCCGGCCAGCACGCCGATCGAGATGGCGTGGTAGCCGGAGCGCGAGCCCGGCGGCCACAGCGGCTCGGTGGCGGCGAGCCGCGCAGCGGCGGTCTCCAGGTCGTAGAAGTCCTCGACCACGGCCGGGTCGCGGAAACTGCACAGCCCGGCCTGGTGCGACAGCAGCATGGCGATGGTGACGCCGTCCTTGCCGTGGGCGGCGAACTGCGGCCACCAGCGGGCGACGAGGTCGTCATAGGCGCAGGCGCCGCGCTCGACCAGCATGGCGAAGCAGAGCGCGCCCACCGCCTTGGTCGTCGACCAGACGTTGACCACCGAGTCGGCGGCCCAGGGGCGGGCGCCGGCGGCGTCGAGGCTGCCGGCCCAGAGGTCGACGACGGGACGTCCGTCGATCACCAGGGAGAGCGCCGCGCCGACGTCGCCGCGGTCGGCGAAGTTGCGTTCGAACTCGGCCGCCAGGGCGGCGAAGGCGGGATCGGCGGAGCCGTGGATCTGGATGCTCATTGGAAAGCCTTGGAGACGGTGAGGCCGTAGGTGCGCGGGGCGCCGTAGACGCGGAAGCCGAAGCCGAGGGGCAGGTTGTTCACCCCCTGGGTGACGTATTCCTCGTCGGCGAGGTTCTTGCCCCAGACGGCGATTTCCCAGTCGTTCGGCAGGGCGACGCTGGCCCGCGCGTTCCACACCCAGTAGGCGTCGGTGGCGATCAGCGGGTCGTTGAGCGCGTCCTTGAACATGTCGTCGGCGTAGCGGCCGTCGACCTGCACCCGGCCGACAGCGTCCTGGCCGAGGTCGAAGCTGTAGGCGGCAGAGACCGTGAAGCTGACCTCGGGCGCGTCGGGGAGCTTGTTGCCCTTGGGCACGTCGCCAGCGGAGGAGGCGAAGGCGCCGAGCTCGGTGCTCAGAAGGCCGAGGCCCGCCACGAGATCGAGGCCGGGCAGCGCGGCCGGCGACCAGGTCGCATCGAGGTCGAGGCCGTAGATCGAGGCCTCGTCGACATTGCCCAGCCGCTGGATCGGCAGGCCGCCCGAGGTGTCGCGGATGAAGGTCTGCACATCGGAATAGTCATAGAAGAAGGCGCTGGCCGACCAGGAGAGGCCAAGCTCCGGCAGCCGCTGCTTCACCCCGACCTCGTAGTCGATCAGGGTCTCGGGTTCGTAGGGCTGGAGCTGGGCGGTGGTGGTGGCCACGCCCGAGAAGAAGCCGCCGCTCTTCACCCCCTGGCTGATCGAGCCGTAGACCAGGGTCAGCGGGTCGGGCTTCCAGTTCAGGCCGAGCTTCCACGACCAGTTGGTGTCGTCGATGGTCTCGTCGATGAAGGCGAGCGTCACCGGGCCGGCGCCGCAGGGGACCATGGAGAGGAAACTGGCCGGGCAGTTCGGGACCAGATCGAGGTCGCCGCCGACATTGGCCTTTTCCTCCCAGGTGTAGCGCAGGCCGGCGACCAGGCTGAGGCCCTCGGCGAAGCGCCATTCGAGGTTGCCGAAGGCGGCGGCCGACTTGGCGGTCTGGTCGGTGAAGGTCAGGAGCGTGGTGTTGAACAGGTCCTGCAGCGAGCCGTCATAGGTCATCTTCACCCGGTCGCGGGAGGCGAAGACGCCGACGATCCAGTCGGTCTGCTCGCTGGTCCCGGAGAGCCGCAGCTCCTGGGAGACCTGGCTGATCTTGTCGCGCTCGACGAAGTCGGTCTGGCGATAGGGGCCGCCGTCGGTGTCGGCGCCCCACTGGCGCTTGAAGTCGACATAGCCGGTGATCGAGGTCAGGTCCGCCCAGCCGAGGTCGGCGGTCAGTCGCACCGTGGCCGCGCGCTGGTCGACGTCATAGGTCGGATCGACCGACCAGGCGCCGGCGAAGGGATCGCCGTCCGTGTCGGTATAGCCCTGGAAGTCCATGCAGGCCGGCGAGCCGGGGCAGATCAGGCCGGCGGGCGCGCCGGGCGGGGTCAGGGCGCCGAAGAACTCCGGGCCGCCGACCTCGGAGCGGCCCTTCTGGACCTCGAGCTTGACCAGGACCTCGAGGTCCTCGGTGGCCGCCCACAGCGCCTGGGCGCGGGCCATCCCGACCTCGCGGCGGCCGATGTCGCGGCCAAGCAGGCGGTTGTCGAAGAAGCCCTCGTCCTGCTTCACCGCCTTGCCCGCGAAGCGCAGGGCGAAGCTGTCGGAGACCGGCAGGTTGAGCATGCCCTCGATCTCGGCGGTCTGATAGTCGCCGTAGCCGACGGCCAGGCGGCCGGCGGTTCCGCCGAAGCTCGGCTTGGCGGTGACGATGTTGATCGCGCCGGCGGTCGAGTTGCGGCCGTAGAGCGTGCCCTGCGGCCCCTTGAGCGCCTCCATCCGCTCCAGGTCGAACAGGTCGAAGTTCATCAGCGCCAGCGAGCTTAAGTAGACCTCGTCGACATAGACGCCGGCGCTGGGATTGTTGGTCGCCGAGAAGTCGTTGAGGCCGACGCCGCGGATGGTCACCACCGGCAGCACGCCGGGCATGTTCTCCTTGATGTCGACGTTGGGGGTGAAGGCGACGAGGTCGCTGACCTGGGCCACGCGGCGGTCGGCCAGCTCCTGGGCGCCGACCACGGCGACGTTCAGGCCGACGTCGAGGGTGTCCTGGGTCCGCTTCTGGGCGGTGACGGTGACCGCCTCGATCTCGACCGGATCGGCGGCCTTTGCGGCCCCCGCGCTCATCGCCAGGACCGCCGCCCCGGCCAGCAGCCGCGCGCGCATGCGTCCGCAATCGCTCATCGTTTTCCTCCCCGCAGATCGGCGTCGCTCGTTGGCGGGCCGTTTTTCGACACTTGAGTTTGGCGGGATAACGACACGACCAAATCGAGCCGTCAAGAAACTTCGACACTTGCGTATGTCTGGTGTACGGATTGACGAAGGACGACGGAGGCGCGACGAACGGCCGATGACGGGCGCTGGCGATCAGGGGGGCGGCAAACCGGCGCGCAAGCGCGCGGCCAAGCGCGACCTGCTGTTCGCCGAAGCGGCCCGCGAGATCAACGCCATGGGCGCCGGCGGCATCGTGATCAACGACGTGGCCGAGCGCGTCGGCCTGTCGCGCAACGCCCTCTACTACTATGTCGCCGACCGCGCCGACCTGGTGTTCGGCGCCTACCAGCGGGCCTGCGAGGCGAACGCCGACGATCTGGCCGCCGCGGCCGAGGCCAGCGAGGATCCCCGCGAGCGGCTGCGCGCGCTGGTCGAGACGCAGCTGGCCTATGAGCGGCCGCCGCAGGCGGTGCTGAGCGACGTCGACTTCCTGCCCGACGCCCAGCGGCGGGTGATCCGCGAGCTGCAGGCGCGCAACGCGGCGCGGCTGTGCGGCTGGCTGGAGGACGGGGCCGCGGCGGGGATCCTGCGGCCCTGCAACAGCGAGATCGCCGCCCAGGCCCTGATCGGGATGATCTCGTGGGGGCGGCTGTCGGCCGGCTGGCTCGGCTATCGCGACGGGCGCGCGGCGCGCCGCCGGATCGCCGGCGCCATCGTCGAACTGATGCTGCACGGGTTCGCCGCCGGGCCGCGCGAGACGCCGCTATGCGCCCTGGACATCGAGGCGCTGACCGCGCGCTCGTTCAACGCCTTCGACCGCCAGCAGACCAACGAGATCAAGATCGCCCAGCTGATCGCGGCGGCCTCGCGGCTATTCAACCAGCGTGGCATCGACGGCGCCTCGCTCGACGACATCGGGGCCGAGGTCGGGGCCACCAAGGGCGCGGTCTACCACTATTTCGACGATAAGGCCGACCTGGTGACCCGCTGCTACCGGCGCGCCTTCGAGCTCTACGACCTGATCATGGACACCGCCGTCGAGCAGGGCCGCGACGGCTTCGACAAGGCGCTGATCGCCCTGCACCTGAACGTCCAGGCCCAGGCGGGGCCGGCCTCGCCGCTGATGCTGCAGCCGGGGCGGCTGGCCCTGGCGGAAAGCGACCGGGCGGCCTTCGAGCGCGCCAGCCAGCGGCTGCGGATGACCTCGAACCGCAGCCTGCGCCAGGGGATCGCCGACGGCTCGGTGCGGCCCTGCGACTCTGTGTTCGTCGGCGAGGTCTCGGCCGGGATCTTCCTCTGGCTGCCGAAATGGCTGCCGGCCAACTACCCGCTCAGCCCGCGGCAGATCGCCGACGAGGTCTGCGACGTGATCGCGTATGGGCTGGCGAAGGGGTAGGGGGCGCTTCGGACAGTCGCCCGCCATCTCTTCCAGGGCCGCGCGATGGTCAGATGGCGAACTCACGCCATCCCCAATGCGCCATCAGGCCGGCGCCGGGGAACGTCTCGCCGTCCAAGCCCGCCCCGACGCGCCAAATCGGCGGCCAATCGATCTCTTCCACACCGGTCGGGCTGGCGCCGATCATCGACGACCACGGCGATGCGCGGTCTATCCGCCATAGAAGTCCGCCCGCCCCCATGGCGGGACAGATCCGCAGGTCCAGAGCAAACGGCGCCTCATCGCCGAGGGCCGGCCCGTGCCAGAAATGGGGGCTCCGACCGGGGGTGCGCGCGATGATCGCGGTGAGCCGCTGCTCAGGCCCGCGCAGTCCGATCCAAATCGCCGGAAGCTTCCCGGGCGCGTTTGCGCAGAACAGTGTTTGCGGCCGGGCGACCGAAGCTGCCGCGGCGCCCGCAAACGAGAGGTCGAGGACGCCGCGTTCGGCCAACCGCGCCTTGAGGGGGGCCTCTTGGGGGCCGAGGCTCAGCGGGTGCGGCGCCGCGAACTCGGGCAACGGCCACGCCAGCTGCTCGCGCCGCCGCCCGCTCTCGTCGAGCACCTGGTAGCGGAGACCGGCGTCGTCGAGAGCGGCTTGCACGCAGTGGAGGTATTCCACGCCCTCCGGCATTCTGTGAGCCGTCCCGGCGCCGGCGGTGCAGAGCTGCAGAACCCCGCGGTGAACCTGCACGTCAAAGGCGAGGATGTGGCTGCAGACATAGGCCAGGACGCCCTCTCGAACGAGCAGGTCCCACATCGCGCGCCCGTGCTCGGGGCCGATGTCGCGCTGATAGGCGCCCGAGAAACCGTTCACCGAATGGACCGGATGGTGGCCGACGACGATCTTGCGGGCGGCGTCCCGATGTTCGGTGAGGATGCTTTCGAGCCAAGCGACGTCGACATAGCCCTCTCCGCCCAAGTCCGTGGCCAGCGTGTGGACGAAGACCAGCAAAAGGTCGCCCTGCCGCACGTAGTAAGAAAGGCCCTCCTGACCGGGTGGGCCGTTGCGCGGCATGCCGAGCACCTCGCCGAACACCCGCTCGCTCATGCGGTCATAGGCCGTGTGATTGCCGGTCGCGTGCCAGATCGGCGTAGCGGTCCGGTCGAGCCATGCCATTTCGGTCTCCAGCCAATGTCGCCATTGCGCGCGAAGGTCGGCCTCGTCCGGTGTTAGCCCGACGATCTCGTCGCCCGGAAAGATCACGAATTCAGGGGGCGGTTCGAGACGGCGCACCACCTCGCACACCCGGGCGAACGTAGTTTCGTGCAGGGCGCCCGGCACGCCTGAGCATGCATCGCCGAAAACGACGAACTGCCAGCCGGCGCCTCGTGGCGACAGGGCCGGAATGGCCGCGGCGTCGGCATGCTTGTCTGCATTGTTCATGGGGCGTCCCTGAAACAAAAAAGCCCGCCTGGAGAGGCGGGCGTATCAACGGTGATCTGATGACTGACGGTTGGGAGCTCTAGCCCAAGCAGCAGCGCACAATCGGCCGTGACGCCCAAGAGCGTCGGCGTCGGATCGAGGTTGTGCGGTCAAGAGACATCTCGTCAAAGTCGTCGCGCGAGAGGCCTATTGTCAACCGGCGTTTCGGCTGTCGGCGAACAGGCAAGGCTCAAGCTCGGCGTCCCGACCTTCGTCGGAACGAGCCGCCTGGCCGTGCGCCAGGGCGGAGCTTCCGCGCAGCGTCTCCGGTGAACGCCTGATCGGTCGGCGGCTGCGGCGGCGTCATGCTCGGCGGCGCTGATCAGGGAGCGAGACGATGGCGGTTCAATCGAGCGATGCGGAGGCGGCGGCGGCCGCGGTCGGGCGCTATATCGCGGCGTTCAACGCCGGGGACGCGGGGGCGATGGCGGCGTGCTTCGCCACGCCCGGGACGATCCTGGACGGGATGGCGCCGCACCTGTGGCACGGGCCGAGCGCGGCGACGGACTGGTATGGCGACGTGCTGGCCGAAGGCGAGCACCTGGGAGCGCGCGACTACCACGTGACCCTGGGGGCGCCGCTGCATGCCGACGTCAACGGCGAGGCCGCCTATGTGGTGTCGCCCGCCACCATGACCTTCAAGTTGAAGGGCCAGCGGGTCATCCAGACGGGGGCGACCTTCACGACCGCGCTGCGCAAGGGCGCGGACGGCTGGCGGATCTCGGCCTGGGCCTGGGCCAAGGGCCAGGCGACGACCTAGGGGCCGCTCGCTGGAAGCCGGCCGATGCCGGCTTCCAGCGGCGCGGGGCTCAGGAGGCGCCGGTCGCGCCGAACTGCAGCGTGTCCATCACCTTCTCGAGGTTGAAGCTTCCCGCCCGCTGGGCCGGCGGGAATTCCTTCAGGGTTTCGAGATACTCGCCGATGATGTCCTGGCACGGCACCAGGATGAACGCGCGGTCGAGATACCAGTCCCAGTAGGTGTTCGACGTGATGTCGGCGAACTCGTAGGGATCGGTGCGCAGGTTGTAGAGCTTGGGAATGCGGCCGGTGACGAACGGCCGGCCCCAGATCTCCAGAGTGCCCTCGACCTTCTGCTCCATGAACACGACTTTCCAGTTGTCCATGCGCAGCCCGGCCACTTCGCCTTCGTCAGTGAAATAGATGAAGCCCTTGCGCGGGCTCTTCTCGCCCTTGGTCAGGTGGCCGACCAGGCTGTCGCCGTCGAGGTGGGACTTGAACTTCTTGCCGTTGAGGGTGGCGCCCTTCTTGAGGTCGTCCTTGATCGTGCCGGCGCCCGCCATCTCGGCGAAGGTCGGCAGCCAATCGAGGTGCGAGACGATGTCGTTCGAGACCGAGCCCGCCGGAATCTTGCCGGGCCAGCGCACCATGGCCGGCACCCGATAGGCGCCTTCCCAGCTGGTGTTCTTTTCCGAGCGGAACGGGGTCGTGCCGGCGTCGGGCCACGAGTTGCAGTGCGGGCCGTTGTCGGTCGAGTACATGACGAAGGTGTCGTCGGCGATGCCGAGCTCATCGATGAGGTCGAGCAGCACGCCGATCGCCTTGTCGTGGTCGATCATCACGTCGTGATACTCGCTCTGCCACCGCCCGGCCTGGCCGCGGCTGGCCGGCTTCACGTGGGTGCGGAAGTGCATGTGCGTGGTGTTGAACCAGACGAAGAACGGCACGCCGGCCTTCACCTGATCGCGAATGAAGGCGACCGCCTTTTCGGTGACCTCGTCGTCGATCGTCTCCATGCGCTTCTTGGTCAGCGGGCCGGTGTCCTCGATCGACTGGCCGCCCTTGCCGTCGGCCTTGCAGTGCAGCACGCCGCGCGGGCCGAAGCGCTTGCGGAAGTTGGGGAATTCCTTGGGGTCCGGATAGTCGGGGTTCTCCGGCTCTTCCTCGGCGTTCAGGTGGTAGAGGTTGCCGAAGAACTCGTCGAAGCCATGCATCGTCGGCAACTGCTCGTCGCGGTCGCCGAGGTGGTTCTTGCCGAACTGGCCGGTGGCGTAGCCCTGCTGCTTGAGCACGGTGGCGATGGTCGGGATCGAGTCCTTCATCCCCTCCTTGGCGCCGGGCATGCCGACCTTGGTGAGACCGGTGCGAAGCCCGCCCTGCCCGGTGATGAAGCTGGCGCGGCCGGCCGTGCAGCTCTGCTCGGCGTAGTAGTCGGTGAACAGCATGCCTTCATTGGCGACGCGGTCGATGTTGGGCGTTCGGTAGCCCATCATGCCCTTGGTGAAACAACTGAGGTTCGACTGACCGATATCGTCGCCCCACATGACCAGAATGTTGGGTTTCTTCGCCACGGCAATTCTCCTCGCCCGCAAGACCAGGGCGAGATTTTCGCGTCCGGCGCGGCGGGCCGACATCGGGTTTTACCCGCGTGCTGCGAGGCGAATGTCTGGAGGCGGGGCGCGGGCGGCGCTCAGGCCGTGACCGGCGCCAGGTCGAGGCGAGCGGCGGCGAGCGCCAGCAGCGCCATGGCGGCCGCGGCGATCCAGAGGGCGCCGGGGCCGAGCCGGTGGAAGGCCAGGGCGCCGAGGGCGGCGCCGGCGACGAGGCCCAGCCACAGCAGCAGGTGCGGCGCCCAGCCGAAGCGATCGCCGCCCATCAGCGCTGCGGTGATCGCCTTGCCGAGCTTGACCAGGGCGCCGGTCATGTAGGTCAGGCCGAGGCGGACCTCGCCGTCCTGGGCGAAAACGGTGTTCTCGGCCCCCATGGCGAAGGCCAGGACCAGAATGGCGGCCGGCAGGGGCGCAAGCGCGGCGAGCGTGGCGGCCAGCGCCAGGGCGAGGCTGACGAAGGCCAGCACCGCCGGCCCGCGCCGGGCGCCGGCCTTGCGGCCGAGGAAGGCCCCGGTCGAGACCCCGGCCACGAAGGCGGCGATCAGCGCCAGGGCCAGGCCGGCGTAGCTCGCGCCCTCGGCCAGCCCCACCGCCAGGCGGGTGGAGTTGCCGCTCATGAACGAGACGAAGAAGCCGCCGGTCAGCAGGAAGCCGACGGCGTCCACGTAGCCGGCCACGGCTGAAAGGCCGCTGGCCAGCAGTCGAACCCGGCCGTTGAGACGTTTCAGCTCGCCCCCTCCTGGCTGCTTAAGCCTTGGTGTCGACCGAGCCGCCGGACTCGCCGTCGCCCACGGCGTAGGGATTGGCGGACGGGGCCGGTTCGGCGGCGGGCGGCAGGTCGGCGCCCGAGCCCTTGGCGGCGACCACGACCATGGCCGGCCGGATCAGCCGGCCGAGCAGCTCGTAGCCCGGCTGCAGCACCTGGATGACGCCGCCGGCGGCGACGTCGGGGGCGGGCTGCTCCATCATCGCCTGATGCTGGTGCGGGTCGAACTTCTCGCCCTTCGGCGGGTCGATCTTCTTCAGGCCGTTGTTCTCGAAGGCGCTCATCAGCGACTTCTGGGTCATCTCCATGCCGACCACGAAGCTCTTCACCGCGGGGTCGTCGACCGGCGCGGCCAGGGCGCGGTCGAGGGTGTCGGCGACGGTCAGCAGGTCGCGGCCGAACTTCTGGATCGCGAAGGCGCGAGCGTCGTTGGCCTCGCGCTCGGCCCGGCGCTTGGAATTCTCCGCGTCGGCGGCGACGCGCAGCATCTGGTCCTTGAGGGCCTGAACCTCGGCCTTCAGGGCGATGATCTCGTCGACGGCGGCGTCGGCGACGTCGTTGAATTCTTCGGCCGGCGTTTGATCGTCGGACATCTTGTAATCCTCTAAGCGTTCGTCACCTGGGACAGCACGCGGGCGGTATAGTCCACCAGCGGGATGACCCGGGCATAGTTTAGGCGGGCGGGACCGATCACGCCGATCGCGCCCAGCACCTTTTGCCGGCCCGTCATATAGGGCGCGGCGATGACGGCGGAACCCGAAAGGGAAAAGAGTCGCGTTTCGGCGCCGATGTAGATGCGCACGCCCTGGGCGTCCCGCACGTCGTCGAGCAAACCGATCAGCTGCTCCTTTTGTTCGAGGTCGTCGAACAGCATGCGCACGCGTTCGAGGTCGTCGAGGGTCTCGCGGTCGCCCAGCAGGTTGGCGCGGCCGCGGACGATCAGGGCGCGGCCCTCGCCGTCGCCGCCGCTCCAGGCGGCCATGCCGTCCTCGACCAGCCGGGCGGCGGCCTCGTTGAGCTGGCGGCGGGCGGCTTCCAGCTCGAGGCGGATCTCGAGCCCGGCCTCGCCCAGGGTGCGGCCGCGCAGCCGGGCGTTCATGAAGTTCGAGGCTTCCTGCAGCGAGGAGGGGGTGACGCCGGCCGCCAGCCGCATCAGCCGGTTCTCGACCACGCCGTCCTCGAACACCATCACCGCCAGGGCCTGGTCGGCCGACAGGGCGACGAACTCGACGTGCTTGACGCCGGCGTCCCGCACCGGAGTGACGACGATGCCGGCCCCGCCGGCGAGGCCCGAGAGGATGGCCGAGGCCTCGTTCAAGGCCTCCTCGAAGTTGCGGCCCTTGGCCGAGAGCCGGGCCTCGATGTTGCGGCGGTCCTCCTCGGCGACGTCGCCGACCTCGAGCAGGCCGTCGACGAACAGCCGCAGGCCGGCGTGGGTCGGCACCCGGCCGGCGCTGACGTGCGGCGCGCCGAGCAGGCCGAGCTGGGTCAGGTCCTGCATGGTGTTGCGGATCGAGGCCGGCGACAGGTGCACGCCGCCCTTGGAGAGGGTGCGCGAGCCGACCGGCTCGCCGGTCTCCAGGTAGCTCTCCACGACGCGGCGGAAGATTTCGCGGGCGCGTTCGTCGAGTTCACCGAGCGAAGGCCCGGAGGAAAGCAGCGGGTTGGTCACCACGGGCGGCGGTGCTCGGTCTGGGCCATGGACGGAACCTCTTTCATCTAGGATAAGCCGCCGGACGCAAGACGCCAGACCCATCCGTTTTTCCAATAGCCCGCAGGACCGCCATGCGCCCCTCCGACCGCACCCCCGACATGCTTCGCACCGTGACCCTGGAGACCGGGGTCAACCGCTATGCCGAGGGCTCCTGCCTGGTCAGCTTCGGCCACACCAAGGTGCTGGTCACCGCCAGCGTCGAGGAACGGGTGCCCGGCTTCATGCGTGGCCGCGGCGTGGGCTGGGTGACGGCCGAGTACGGCATGCTGCCGCGCGCGACCCACACCCGCGGCCGCCGCGAGGCCTCGGAGGGCAAGCAGTCGGGCCGCACCCAGGAGATCCAGCGGCTGATCGGCCGCTCGATGCGCGCGGTGGTCGATCCGGCGGCGCTGGGCGAGCGGCAGATCTCGATCGACTGCGATGTCATCCAGGCCGACGGCGGCACCCGCACGGCGGCGATCACCGGCGCCTGGGTGGCGCTGCGCATGGCCACGCAGTACCTGCTGGACGAGGGCGTGATCTCCAAGGACCCGATCGTCGACCAGGTCGCGGCGGTGTCGTGCGGCGTCTACAACGACACCCCGGTGCTGGACCTGGAGTACGAAGAGGACTCCAACGCCGAGGCCGACGCCAATTTCGTGCTGACCGGCAAGGGCGACATCGTCGAGATCCAGGCGACCGGCGAGAAGCGCGGCTTCACCCAGGACGAATTCGAGCAGCTGTTCAGCCTGGCCCGCAAGGGCATCGGCGAGCTGTGCGAGGCCCAGCGCGCGGCGACCGGCAAGTAGGAACGCATTGCTCCTCCGCTGGGGGAGCCGTCAGCCGGAAGGCTGACTGAGGGGGCTGCTGACTCGGGCGGGCCCCCTCCGTCTCGGCGGGTTGCGCCGATCCACCTCCCCAAGGGGGGGAGGAATTGTCTTGAGACATTCCGGAAACGAAAAACCCCGCCCCGGGGAGGACGGGGCGGGGTTCTCGTATCTAGACGGGCGGCTGGGGGAGGAGGGGCGCCGCGGCGCGTCTAGAGGCCGTTCAGCAGATAGCGGAACGACGATGCCGGCATGCGCGCAAGCTCGCGGGCGAAGGGGCCCATCATCCAGTCGATGACGCGTTCGATAGCGTTAGCCATGCCCATCTCCTTTGTGTGCGGCGCAGCATAATGTTGCGGTGCAAATAGGGATGTCTTGGCGACTATGCAATGGGCGCGGGGTGGTTTTTTGCATTCCGCAGCTCAAATTAGGGCATGTTCGACCGATTGGGGCGGAAATGTCGCACCCGATCCAGCGGGCGCTCGCCGGCGATGGCGCCGCTCGCGAGAATTTCCGCGCGAGCAAACGCGGCTTTCTGGCCGGGGAGCTGGGGGCGGGGTAAACGTCGACCTGCGGGTCGGCTGCTGTTGCTCAGCTACCGGCGCGAGGACGGTTCAGGTTTGCGTAGCGACGGCTATGCGGCGGGCGTCACCTGTCGCGGCGAGCGCAGGCAGCTAGGGCCTCGGCGGCCACTCGGCGGTGTCGTGGTCGGGGTGCTGGTAGGAGACGATGCTGGCCAGGTGAGCGGCGGCCCGCGGCTCGTCGGCGGCGTGCACCGGCAGGGCCGCGAGCCCGGCGAAATACGGCAGCTCGGCCGGCGAGGCGAGCTGCACGCGGGGCGCCACGTCGGCCGGGCGGTCGAGGGCGCCGATGGCCAGCCCCACATCGCCGTCGCCGTACTCGTAAGTCAGCGGCGTGCCGCAGTCGGCGCAGAAGCCGCGGGCGACCTTGTTCGAACTCTGGAAACGCCTGAGCTGGCCGCGGGTCCAGACCACAGCCTGGCGGGGGGCGCCGACATAGGGCCCGAAGAGGCCGCCGGTCGCCTTCTGGCACATGCGGCAATGACAGATCGAGGCGTCGCCAAGTTCGCCGTCGACGCGGAAGCGTATGGCTCCGCACTGGCATCCGCCGGTGATGTTCGTCGTCATGTCCGCGTCTCCGCACGCCCAGGCGGTGATGCTACCCGTTTGGCGGGAAGGCGGTAGAGCCGATTTTCCGAGGCCGCAGCGACGCCGAACCGGCCTTTGCCCGATACGGGTCCGGGTCTAGTCTGGCGGGCGGGGGCTAAGGGAAGAAAGCCATGAGTGACGCTGTCGGCCCTGGCGACCTGGTTCTCTGCGTCAACGCCGCCCCAAACCATGTCACGGGAAGACCGGTGCCCCTGCAGGCCGGCGAAACCTACCGGGTGATCGCGGTCATGGAGTTCGCCTGCCCATGCGGACGGTCCGACGCGCTGCTCGACGTCGGCATCGACTTCGCCTGGTGCCAGACGCGCTTCCGGCTGCTGCCCAAGCCCAAGGCGCAGGCTCGGACGCGCCGGGTTTCGGCGCCCAAGGAGACCGAGCCGGTGGGCTGAACCTCAGCCGAGGCGGCCCGCGGCGCCGTGGTCCACGGGCGCGCGCGAAATGGGGCGTCAGAGGTCCTCCGGCGGCGTCTTTCTGCGCCGGGGGCGTTCGCGCATCACGCCGGGATAGCCTTTGAGCGGCGAAAGCGGGGCGCCGTCGTAGATCCAGTCGGCCTGTTCGGGCAGGCCGAGGTGATAGCGCGGCTCGCGGCCGGTGCGGGTGGCGAACACGCCGCGCGGAATATTGACCATTTTCGGCGAGCGCGGCCGCTCATAGAGCATCGGCGTGCCGCAGCGGCTGCAGAAGCTGCGGACGACGCCGGTCTCCGGGTCTTCGTAGCGGGTCAGGTGCTCCTCGCCCTCCAGCAGCCGCAGGCGCGAGCGCCAGGAGCCGACATAGGTGGCGTAGGCCCCGCCGTGGGCGCGGCGGCCGGCCGCCGAATGATCGTGCCAGGCCCAGACGGCGGGGACGTCGATCTCCAGGTGGACGGCGCCGCAGGCGCAGGCGCCTTCGGATTGGACGGCGGAGCGTTTGGCCTCTTGCAGCATCTGGATTCTCGCGGCGGCGGACCGGGAGCCTAGCGCATGGGGCCGTGACGTGCGGGACTATCTGGCGGCGACGGGGGCGACGGGTTTGGGCGCGGCCAGTCCCCTCAGCAGGGCGTGGATGGCCATGATCGCCCCGGCCATCTCGCAGAGCTCCTCGAGAATGATCAGGCGGGTCCAGGTCAGGCCGGTGTGGCCGATGGAGGCGATCCAGCCCCGGTGGACGGCCGAGCTGACGGTTTCGAAGCCCAGCGACCCGACCAGGAACAGGAGGCCCGCGAGGATCAGGCACGCGGCGACGTCGCGCCGGATCCGCAGGAGGAACGGTACGAGCAGGGCCGCAACCGACGCCGCCAGCATGCCCGCCACCACGACCCAGTTGTAGTAGAAGGAGTCCGCGACGCCCCTCGCTTCCTGGAGGAGGTCGCCGGTCGGGTCCAGAATGCGTTCGTGAAGCGAGGCGCCTTCGTCGAGCGACAACAAGAGGAAGACGCCGCCGAGCAGGATCCACGACCAGCGGACGATCGCATCGCGGCCAAGCTCGCAGCGGGCGGAGGCCAGCGCCAGCCCGCCGGCCATCGCCCACAGCAAGGCCGAATACCAGGTCGGAACGTTGTTCTCGCTGTCCAGGTCGAAGAGCTGGAACAGCAGTCGGGACAGCTCCGAGCCGCCGGGGGCGACGCCGTAAGGATTGAGGCGATGCGCCGCGACATAGGCGCCGCCGAGCAGCAGGGCGACCAGCAGCAGCCGGATCGGAAATCCGTAGACGGAGACGCGAACGTCGGGAATGCGCGCGGCCGGACGTATCTCTGCGCGCCAGACCGCCCCTTTCCGCTGAAGGTTGTAGCGACCTTCGCCTCTTGCCTCGACGACCATGGTCCTGGCTCTAGCCGTGGGCCGGCTGCTTGGGCGCACTCGTCAGCATGCTCGGCTCTGGCGACGCGACCGCGGCCGGCGAGAGGGCCAGCGACCACAGCAGGGCATGCACCGCGAGGATGGCGCCGATCATCTCGAGCACCTCCTCGACGAAGATCAGGCGGTGCCAGCTGATGCGGAACACGTCGGTCGAGGCGATCAAGCCGGCCTCGTAGGACGAGCCGATGGTCTCGATGGCCAGGGATCCCGACAGGAACACGCCGCCCGCGAGGATCAGACGCGCCGCGACGCCTCTGGGAATGCGCAGGAGGAACGGCACGAACAGGCCGGCGACCAAGAGCACCAGGAGCATCCCCATCGGGGCCCAGCTATAATAGAAGGAATCGGCCAAGCCGAGCGAGCGCTTGATGGTGTCCCCGGCCAGGCCGAGCAGGCGTTCGTGCAGGGATCCGACCTCGTCCAGCGACAGCAGCAGGAAGACGCCGCCGAGCAGGGACCATGACAGGCGCCTGTGGGCGTCGGGGCTGAACTCGCGGCGTGACGCGACCATGGCCAGGCCGGCGGCCATCGCCCAGACCATGGAGGTGAACCAGGTCGGGACGTTGTTCTCGCCGTTGAGGTCGAACAGCTCGAACAGCAGTCGGGACGCCTCGGAACGGCCGGGCTCTATGCCGTAGGGATTGATTTTCTGCGCCACCACATAGGCGACGCCCAGCGCGCAGGCGACCAGCAGCAGGCGGATCGGAAAGCGGTAAGGCGATAGGCTGAAGGCCGGAATATGGGCTGCGCCGCCCTCTGCTGAATTCAACTTTTCTCTCCCCGCCCTTTCGAGCGCCGTTTTGTTCAGCACCCGGATTGACTCAGTATTGTTCGACGGGCGGCGAGGCCGCAACCTGCAATGCTCGCTGATTGTAGGCCTTCCCTTGGGGCGTGTGTTTTGTTCTGGACTTGGCGGCGGCCCGGTTGCTTAGAGGGCCCATGCAATGCAAGAGCCGGGCATGAGCCGTTTCTGGAGCGACCTGACCCACCAGCTGAAGCCCTATGTGCCGGGCGAGCAGCCGAAGATCGCGGGCCTGGTCAAGCTGAACACCAACGAGAGCCCGACCGGGCCGTCCCCCAAGGCGATGGCGGCGATCGCGGCCGAGGCGGCGGACACCCTGCGGCTCTATCCGGACCCCGAGGCCCGCGCCCTGCGCGAGACCCTGGCCCGCCATCACGGCGTGAGCCCCGACCAGGTGTTCGTCGGCAACGGTTCGGACGAGGTGCTGGCCCATGCCTTCGCCGCGCTCCTGAAGCGCGAGGCGCCGCTGCTGTTTCCCGACATCACCTACAGCTTCTATCCGGTCTATTGCGGGCTCTATTCCATCGCTTACGAGACCGTGCCGCTGGACGACCAGATGGCGGTTCGGGTCGAGGACTATCGCCGGCCGGCCGGGGCGATCATCCTGCCCAACCCCAACGCCCCGACCGGGGTGGCCCTGAGTCGCGCGCAGATCAAGCAGCTGCTGGACGAGCATCCCGACATCCCGGTGGTGATCGACGAGGCCTATGTCGACTTCGGCGCCGAGAGCGCGATCCCGCTGGTGGCCGAGCATCCGAACCTGCTGGTCGTGCAGACCATGTCGAAGTCGCGGGCGCTGGCCGGCCTGCGGGTCGGCTATGCAATCGGCGATGCGGCGCTGATCGAGGGGCTGGTGCGGGTCAAGGACAGCTTCAATTCCTATCCGCTGGGCCGGCCGGCCCAGGCCGGGGCCATCGCCTCGGTCGAGGACGACGCGTTCTTCCGGGCGTCGTGCGCGGCGGTGATCGAAGGGCGCGGACGGCTGACCGCGGGGCTGGAGGCGCTGGGCTTTGCGGTGCTGCCGTCGAGCGCCAACTTCGTGTTCGCCCGGCACGGGGCGCGGGGCGGGGCGGAACTGGCTGCGGCGCTGCGCGAGCGGGCGGTGATCGTGCGCCACTTCGGGGCGGCGCGGACCGCCGACTACCTGCGGATCACGGTCGGGACCCCGGCGCAGACGCAGCGGCTGCTGGACGCCCTGGGGGAAATCCTCGGCTAGCGCCTGCGGCGAGGCGGGGCCTAAGCTGGCCCCATGAGATGGAGCCGGGTGCTGGCGGGCGTCTATGCGGCGCTGTGCCTTGGAGCGTTGGCGCTGATCCCGATCAGCTCGCGCGGCTGGTTCGGGGCCCCCCCGGACCCGCTGGCCGGCGTGCTGGCGATCGTGCTGGCCATGCCCTGGAGCTTCGCCCTGCAATGGCTGCACGGCGGGCCGTGGCCCGGGATGCTGGTGGTGCTGGCCGGGATGGCGGCCAATGTCGGGGTGATCCTCTGGCTCGGCCGGGTCTCGCGGCGGCGGCTCTAGAGCAATTTCCGATCTGATTGGATCGGAAATTGCTCAAGACTCTTTGAATTTAGATCATTTTCTTCGCCGAACCGGTAGCCACTTCGGCGGAAAATGCTCTAGGCGACGACCACCTCGGCCTTCAGGAACTCGGCCAGGTTGCCGCCGGTGAAGTGCAGGGCGCGGACGCCGGCGCGGGCGGCGGCCTGCAGGTCGGAGTCCTTGTCGCCGACCATCAGCGAGCGCGACAGGTCGACCGGCCATTCCGAAATCGCGCGCAGCAGCATGCCGGGGTTGGGCTTGCGGTCCGGCGGATCGGGATGGCGGTAGACGTCGACCTGGGCGTCGGGATGCTGTGGGCAGTAGTAGTAGGCGTCGATGCGGGCGCCGACCTCGTCCAGGCTTTCGCTCATCCTGGCGTGCAGGGCGATGACGTCGTCCTCGGCGTAGTAGCCGCGGCCGACCCCCGACTGGTTGGTGACCACGAACACCCACCAGCCGGCGGCGTTGAAGGCGGCCACCGCCTCGCGGGCGCCGGGGATCCAGTGGAAGTCCTCCCAGCGGTGCACATAGCCGGGGTCTTCGTTCAGCACGCCGTCGCGGTCGAGGAACAGGGCGGGGCGGGGGATACTCATCGGGCGCTGACTCTCGGGTTCGCCATCCTATAGCCAAAGACTTGGGGCCCTGCGCGTGGTTTCGCCATGGCCGCGCACCGGTCTATGGTCGGCGCCTGTTTTTGATCCGAGGTCGAGTTGGCCGAGCCAGTCCTTTCCATCGACGATCTGAAGATCGACTTCAAAACCCATGACGGGATCGTCAGCGCCGTGCGCGGCGTCTCCTTGAGCGTCGCCCGCGGCGAGGTGCTGGGGGTGGTCGGCGAGAGCGGGTCGGGCAAGAGCCAGACCTTCATGGCCGCGATGGGCCTGCTGGCGGCCAACGGCCGGGCGAGCGGCTCGATCAAATTCAAG
Source organism: Phenylobacterium sp. 58.2.17 (assembly GCF_026411515.1). Taxonomy (NCBI): domain Bacteria; kingdom Pseudomonadati; phylum Pseudomonadota; class Alphaproteobacteria; order Caulobacterales; family Caulobacteraceae; genus Phenylobacterium; species Phenylobacterium sp. 58.2.17. The sequence goes on from NZ_JAPMTQ010000013.1 coordinate 73,319, forward strand.
GGCCAGGAGCTGCTGGGGCTGAAACCCCGGGCGCTGAACAAGATACGCGGCTCCAAGATGACCATGATCTTCCAGGACCCGCTGACGGCGCTGACGCCGCACGTGCGGATCGGCGAGCAGATCGCCGAGCCGTTGCGGCTGCACCTGGGGATGGGCGACGCCGCCGCCAAGGCCAAGGCGCTGGAGTGGCTGAAGCATGTGCGCATCCCCGAGGCGGGGCGGCGGATGAGCCAGTACCCGCACGAGCTGTCGGGCGGTATGCGCCAGCGGGTGATGATCGCCGCGGCCATGGCCTGCGCGCCGGAGCTGCTGATCGCCGACGAGCCGACCACGGCGCTGGACGTGACCGTACAGGCCGAGATCCTGGACCTGATGGCCGAACTCGGCCGCGAGACGGGCACGGCGATGGTGCTGATCACCCACGACATGGGGGTGATCGCGCGGCTGGCCGACCGGGTCTGCGTGATGAAGGACGGGGCCTATGTCGAGGAGGGCGAAGCCGCCGCCCTGTTCGCCGCGCCGCAGGACCCCTACACCCAGGCGCTGCTGGCGGCGATCCCGCGGCTGGACCGCGCGGACCGCGGCGGACGTCCGACCCTCGATCCCGTTTCGGCCGACGCCCCGGTGGTGGTCGAGGCGCAGGACATCGAGGTCCACTTCCCGGTCCACCAGGGGATGTTCGGGGCCAAGGCCTTGCTGCGCGCCGTCGACGGGGTGTCGTTCAAGGTGCGCCAGGGCGAGACCCTGGGCGTGGTCGGCGAGAGCGGCTGCGGCAAGTCCACCCTGTCGCGGGCGGTGCTGAACCTGATCCCGGCGACCGGCGGGGCGGTGAGCGTGCTGGGCCGCGACATCACCCATGCCGACCGCGAGTCGATGCGCGCCGCCCGCCGCGACCTGCAGATCGTGTTCCAGGACCCGCTGGCCAGCCTCGACCCGCGCATGACCATCGGCGATTCCATCGCCGAGCCGCTGAGCGTGTTCCGCCCCGAGCTGAAGGGCGCGGCGCGCGAGGCGCAGGTGCGCGCGATGATGGAGCGGGCGGGGCTCTCGACGGCGCTGATCAACCGCTATCCGCATGAGCTGTCGGGCGGCCAGAACCAGCGGGTCGGGATCGCCCGTGCGATGATCCTGGAGCCGAAGCTGGTGATCTGCGACGAGGCGGTCTCGGCGCTCGACGTCTCGATCCGCGCCCAGATCATCGACCTGCTGATCGAGCTGCAGAAGCAGATGGGCATGGCGATGATCTTCATCAGCCACGACCTGGCGGTGGTGCGCGAGATCAGCCACCGGGTGATGGTGCTGTATCTGGGCCGGGTGATGGAGGAGGCGAGCGGCGAGCAGCTCTATGCCGACCCGCAGCACCCCTACACCAAGGCCCTGTTGTCGGCGGCGCCGATCCCCGATCCGGCGCGCGAGCGCAGCCGCGCGCGGATCAAGCTGATCGGCGAGCCGCCCTCGCCGATGGATCCCAGGAGCGCGCTGCGCTTCCTGCCTTCCAGGCTGACGGCGGAGGGACCGGTCTATGTGCCGCAGCTGAAGGAAGTGGCCCCCGGCCACCTGGTCAGCGAATACGACCCGGCATGAGCGGCCGCCCAAGCCGGGATGACGCCCGGGGATGACGAACGCGGCGGGAGTTGCAGCATGACCACCAAGATCATTCCCGTGCTGATGTCGGGCGGGGCCGGGACGCGGCTATGGCCGCTGTCGCGGACCGGGCGACCCAAGCAGTTCCACCGGCTGGGCGGGCAGCACAGCCTGATCCAGGACACGGCCCTGCGGCTGACCGGCGAGGACTTTGCGGCTCCCGTGGTGGTCTGCGCGGCGGCGCACGCCGACCTGGCGCGCGAGCAGTTGCAGGCGGTGGGGATCACGCCGCAGGCGCTGATCACCGAACCGGCCCCGCGCAACACCGCCCCGGCCTCGGTGGCGGCCGCCGCGTTCGGCGCGCAGATCGATCCGCAGGCGCTGATGGTGCTGATGCACGCCGACAACCTGGTCGCCGACGTCGCCGCCCTGCACGGCGCGATCGAGGCCGGGCGGGCGGCTGCGGAGGCCGGTGAGATCGTGCTGCTGGGCCTGAAGCCCACCGGCCCCTCGACGCTCTACGGTTATATCCAGGCCCAGGGTGACGGCGCAGTGCGCAAGGTGGCGCGGTTCGTCGAGAAGCCGGACCTGGCGACAGCCCAGCAGTTCGTGGCCGATCCCAACTTCACCTGGAACGGCGGGATGTTCCTGTTCAAGGCCGGGGCGTTCCTGGACGAGGCGCGGCGGCTGGCCCCCGAGGTCACGGCGGCGGCGCAGGCGGCGGTCGAGGGCGCGGCGCAGGCGGGCGACCTGGTGGCGCTGTCGCCGGCGTTCCTGGAGGCGCCGAGCATCGCCATCGACGTGGCGGTGATGGAGAAGACCGACCGCGCCAGCGTGGTCGAGGCCGACATCGGCTGGGCCGACGTCGGCAACTGGGGCGCGCTCTGGGAGTTGTCGGACAGGACCGAGCGCGGCGACGCCCTGGAGGGCGAGGTGGTGGCGGTCGAGACCAAGGACTGCCTGGCCCGCACCGATGGGCCGGTCGTGGTGCTGGCCGGGGTCGAGGACCTGGTGGTCGTGGTCGAGAACGGGGTGGTGCTGGTCACCCGCCGCGACGCGCCCGCCGCCGTGCGGGCCGGGGTCGAGGCGCTGAAGGCCGGCGGGCGTGGCGACCTGCTCTAGCTGAAGGAACAAGCGATGACCTCACATCCCCCAAGCCTGACCCTGGCCGCCGCGGCGGCGGCGTTCGCCCTGGCTGGTTGCGGCCAGCAGGCGGCCAAGCCTGCCGAGGCTCCGGCCGAAGTCCCCGCCGCCCCGGCCGCCGCGCCCGCGCCCGTCGCGGTTGCGCCGGCCGTCGACCAGGCGGCGCTCAAGGGGCTGTTGAGCCCGGACGAGACGTTGGAAGTCCTCAGCTTGGATGCGAGCGGCGCGGCCAGCGCCAGCGGCGAGGTCAAGGGCTACAAGACCACGGTCTACGCCGTGCCGGTGGCGCAGGGGCAGACCCTGAGCGTGACCTTCGAGCCCTCGAACACCAACCTCTACATGAACGTGGTCGACGCCGCCGACACCAGCGGGGCGGCGGCGCACCGCGGCGAGGTCGACGGACCCAATGCGAGCGTGACGGCGCCCAAGGCCGGAGTCTATCTGATCAAGCCGTTCCAGCCGCGGGCGACGGCGCGTCGCGGCGAGAGCGGGACGTTCAAGCTGGCGGTTGCGGTGAAATAGCCAGGGTCGAGAGCTTGCGGCGGAGGTCGTCCGTCTCGGGTCCCGGCTTGAAGGGCGGGATGGTCAGGAAGGCCTCCAGCTGATCGCGGCGGAAGTCGCTGAGGTCTTCGATGCGGCCCTCGGCGATCGCCTCCACGACGGCCAGGCCGCGCAGGAACAGCGGATCGACCAGCTTAAGCCGAGCCTGCGCGTCGGCCATGACGTTGCCGGGACGCACGTCCGAGCCGCCCCATAGGCGCCAGCGGCGGGCGCCCTCGGCGCTGAGCGCGAGCACCCGCGTGCGAAGCTCTGCGAGGTCGGCGTCGGCCTGCGGGAACGCCAGCGTCTCGTCCAGCTGGTAGCCGCTCTTGTTGCGCACGCCGAGCGCCGCACAGAAGGCGGCGGCGGCGTCCTCCGGGGCCGGCCAGAGCCGCTCCATGATCACCACGTAACCGTCGCCCGCCAGCGGCAGGACGGCGTCGACCCGCGGCAGCCAGCGGTTCGGCGGGCCGTCCAGGACGGCCTGGGCGTGCAGGCGGTAGGCGGGGTCAAAAGGCGTCACCCGCGCGGCGAGCGCGCCGGACGGATCGGCCAGCACCCACGACCAGTCGCCGGTCCCGATCTCGCGCCAGCCGGCGTCGGCCAGCAGGGCGCGGGCCTGGTCGGCGGAGGCGTCGGACGGGATGTGCGGCGTCATGTCGTGCTGCCCTGCCGGTCGCGGTCGGGCCTCGCGCGTCAGTCGCCGCCAGAAGCCATGGAGACGACAATCTTGCCCTTGGCCCGGCCGGTTTCAAGGTAGGCGAAGGCGTCCGCGATCCTGGCGAAGGGGAAGGTGCGATCGATGACGACCCGCAGCCGCTGGGTCGCGATCCAGTCGCCCAGCTGGGTCAGGTCCTGGCTGCTCGGGCGCATGAACATGTAGCGGTAGTCGACGCCCGCGGCGCGGGCCTTGCGGCGGACGCCGGCGCTGATCAGCCAGAACAGCACGGCCAGACCCTTGCGTCCGCCGAGGTCCAGCAGCGCCGTCCGCGGCTCCGGAACCGCGGCGACCGAGACGACCTTGGCCCCCGGCTTCACGATCTGGAACATCCGCTCCAACGTCGCCCCGCCGACCAGGTCGAGCCCGGCGTCGAAGTCGCGGGCGAGGTCCCCAAGGCCGCCGGCCGTATAGTCGATCACCACATCGGCCCCCATGGCGCGGACCAGCGCCTCGCCGCGCGGGGAGGCGGTGGTGGTGACGTGGGCGCCGAGCAGCTTGGCGATCTGGATCGCGAACGTGCCGACGCCGCCGGCCCCGCCGGAGATGAAGACCTTCTGTCCCGCAGCGACGTGCAATTCGTCGCGCAGCGCCTGGAGCGCGGTGAGCGCGGCCAGCGGCGTGCCGGCGGCGGTCTCGAAGTCCAGGCCGGCCGGGATCTGGGCGACGCAGTCCTCGCCGACCACCGCCTGCTCGGCGAAGGCGCCTGGCCGGTGTTTCTCGACCCGCGCGAACACCCGGTCCCCGACCTTGAACCGTGTGACCTGGGCGCCGACCGCCGCCACCTCGCCGGCCAGCTCGCAGCCCAGGACGGTGGGGAGGTTCAGGCGATAGAGGGGGCGAAGCTTGCCCTTGCGGAATCCGACGTCGACCGGGTTCAGGCCGGCCGCGCGCACGGCGATCAGCAGTTCGCGAGGGCCGGGCTTGGGCGCCGGAAACTCGATCAGGGCCGCGCCATCGGCGCCGCCGTAGCGTTGGAGAACATAGGCTCGCATGGGGAGGCTCCTCTCGACGCCGAGCTGTCTAACCTTTAAGTTAAGTTTAAGGTCAACCGCGGAGGCCGGGATCGTGCTGATCGGCGAGATCGCCAAACAGACGGGGCTGTCGGCCTCGCGCATCCGGTTCTACGAGTCGCAGGGGCTGCTGCGCGCCTCGCGCCGGCCCAACGGCTACCGGACCTATGCCGCCGACACGCTGACTGCGCTGAGCATCATCACCAGCGCGCAGGACGCGGGGTTCTCGCTGGACGAGATCCGCCGGCTGCTGCCGAGCGATCCGGCCGCCCGGCGGCACGGGGAGCTGGTCGCGGCCCTGCGCGAGAAGCTCGCGGACATCCGCGCCATGGAGAAGCGGCTGGCGCGGACCCGGCGGCGGCTGGAGGTGCTGGTGGCCGACATCGAGGATCGGCCCGAGGGGCTGTCCTGCGAGGAGAACGCCGACCGGATCCTGCGCAACTTCGCGGTGGCCGAATAGGGCGCCAGCCTGCGCGCGGCGCCAGGCAGCGATTGCCGTTGCGGGTTTGCGCCGCTAGACGTGGCCCATCTCCCACATCGGCTCTGACATGACGCTTTCTCTGGACGACATCCGCGCCGCCGCCGACCGGCTGAAGGGGCACATCGAGCGCACGCCCTGCCGCCATTCGCGGACCCTGTCGGAGATTACCGGCGCCGAGGTGTGGGTGAAGTTCGAGAACCTGCAGTTCACGGCGGCCTACAAGGAGCGCGGGGCGCTCAACACCCTGCTGCAGTTGTCCGACAACGAGCGGGGCCGCGGCGTGATCGCCGCCTCGGCCGGCAACCACAGCCAGGGCTTGGCGTATCACGCCGCGCGGCTGGGCATTCCGGTGACCATCGTCATGCCGCGCTCGACCCCGTTCGTGAAGGTCCAGCAGACCCGCGGCCACGGCGCCAACGTGGTGCTGGAGGGCGACAATTACGACGAGGCCTCGGCGGTGGCGATGAGGCTCTGCGCCGAGCAGGACCTGGCCTTCGTCCACCCGTTCAACGACCTGCAGGTGATGGCCGGCCAGGGGACGGTGGCGCTGGAGATGTTCGAGGACGTGCCGGACCTGGACGTCCTGCCGATCCCGATCGGCGGCGGCGGGCTGATCGCCGGCTGCGCCACCGTGGCCAAGTCGCTGAACCCCAAGGTCCAGGTGATCGGCGTCGAGCCGGCCATGTATCCGTCGTTCACCGCGAAGATGCGCGGCGTCAACGGGACCAGCGGCGGGGCGACCATCGCCGAGGGCATCGCGGTCAAGCAGGTCGGCGACCTGTCCTACGCTATCGCCCGGCCGCTGATCGACGAGGTGCTGCTGATCGAGGAGCCGCACTTCGAGCGCGCGGTGGCGCTCTACTGCAATGTCGAGAAGACCGTGGTCGAGGGCGCCGGCGCAGCCTCGCTGGCCGCGCTGCTGGCCTATCCCGGCAAGTTCAAGGGCAAGAAGGTCGGGCTGATCGTCACCGGCGGAAACATCGACACCCGGCTGCTGGCCTCGGTGCTGACCCGCGAGCTGGTCCGCGACCAGCGGCTGGTCTCCCTGCGGATCATCGGCGACGATCGTCCCGGCCTGCTGGCCACCGTCTCGGCGGTGATCGGCCAGATGGGCGCCAACATCATCGAGGTGGCCCACAACCGCCTGGCCCTGGACGTGCCGGCCAAGGGCGCGGAGTTCGACATCATGATCGAGACCCGCGACGCCCAGCACACCCAGGAAATCATGGACGCCCTGCGCGAGCACGGCTATCCGCCGCGCGCCGTCTAGAGAGACCTCACATGAAGCGCCTTCTTCCCGTTCTCGCCGCCCTGCTGCTGGCCGCCTGCGGCCGCGGCGGCGCCGACCCTGCCGAGCTGGCCAAGTCCGCGGCCGAGGCCAAGGCGTTCATGGAGACCAACGGCAAGGCCGAAGGCGTCCAGACCCTGCCCTCGGGCGTGCAGTACAAGATCGTCCGCTCAGGTCCCGCCACCGGCCTGAAGCCCGGCCCGAATGACGAGGTGAAGGTCCACTACGAGGGCAAGTTGGTCTCCGGGAAGATCTTCGACTCGTCCTACGAGCGCGGCGCCCCGGCGGCGATGCCGCTGCCGGCGCTGATCCCGGCCTGGAAGGAAGCCCTGCAGCTGATGCGGCCGGGCGATGAGTGGACGCTCTATGTCCCGCCGGCACAGGGCTATGGCGAAGAAGGCGCCGGCAACGGCGAGATCCCGCCCAACAGCGTGCTGATCTTCCGCATCGAACTGATCGACGTGCTGCCGGCGCCGGGTCGCATCGGCCAGGGCTGATGGTTCCGCCGCTGGTGATGCTGCCGGGGCTGCTCTGCGACGAGCGGCTCTGGAGCGAGCAGGCCCAGGCGCTGTCGGACATCGCTGCGCCACTGATCGCCGACCTGACCAAGGACGACAGCGTCGCCGCCATGGCCGCCCGCGTCCTGTCCGAAGCGCCGCCGCGCTTCGCGCTCGCCGCCCTGTCGATGGGCGGCTACGTCGCCTTTGAGATCATGCGCCAGGCGCCCGAGCGGGTGACCCGCCTGGCCCTGCTGGCGACCAGCGCGGCGCCCGACAGCCCAGAGCGCGCGACGACGCGGCGGATGGCGATCGAGTCGCTGAAGCTTGGACGGTTCCTGGGGGTCACGACCCGGCTGCTGCCGCAGCTGGTGCACGCCTCGCAGGTCGATGGACCGGTAGGGCAGGAGGTGCGGGCCATGGCCGCGCGGGTCGGCGGCGAGGCGTTCCTGCGCCAGCAGACAGCGATCCTCGGGCGGCCGGATTCGCGGCCGACTCTGGCGGCCATCGATGTTCCGACCCTGGTCGCTGTTGGCGATTCCGACGCGCTGACGTCGCCGGCCGAATCCGGCGAAATCCACGCAGGGATCGCCGGATCGCAACTGCACATGTTCGAAGCGTGCGGCCACCTGCCGCCGCTGGAGCAGCCGGCCGCCGTCAGCGCCCTATTGCGGGGCTGGCTGACTGCGGCCTGACGCCTCAGCCCATCTTCATCCGCAGCGCGCCCATGTAGTCGCGCTTGCCGATCGGCACGCCGCGCGAGCGCAGCAGGTCGTAGGCGGTGGTGGCGTGGAAGTGCAGGTTCGGGGTGGAGAACGACATCAGGAAGTTCTCGGCGGTGAACGGGATCTTCGTGCCGCGGAACTCGAAGAACACGTCCTTGCCTTCGTAGGCGTTGATTTCGTCCGGCTTGATCGCCGCGAGCTTGGCGTGGGTGTCCTTGATCAGCGCGATCAGGGCCGGCAGGTCCTGGGCGGTCTGGTCGCCGCCGGGCGAGAACACGCCGGCCTTCACGCCCTCGATGGCGCCCAGCGAGTGGTGGGCGACCGAGATCACCTGGAAGCGGAAGTCGAACATGTCCTCGCACATCTTCGAGGTCACGATCTCATGCGGGTCGATGCCGTTGTCCTGGCAATGGGCCAGGCCGCGTTCCAGGAAGCCGGCGACGCCGCCGACGGTTTGCAGGAAGGAAGCGACGCTGACGTCGTAGAGGGAAATCGCCATCTGACCGGCCTTTGATTGAGCGTGGGGCCGGCACTCTCTTCCGCGTCGCGTTCCTAGACCAGCGGTTTTCGGCTCTACTTGAACATGCCCTCGCGCAGGTTGATCCCGTGCTCGAGCCAGGCCTTCAGCGAACACTGCATCTGGGTCCAGCCCTGGCAGTTGCCGTAGGAGGCGCGCAGGCCGACCTGCGTCTGCTTCCAGCCGTGCTCCTCGATGGAAACCAGGGTGCGGCCGTCGTCGAGCCCCTCGAAGCTCATGGTCACCTGGGTCTTGTAGCCGACGTGGGTGACGAGGTTGCCCTCGTTCTCGGGCGGGCCGTCGTTGGCTTCCCACTCGAAGACGATCTTCTGGTTGGGGACCACCTCGATCACCCAGACCGGGAAGGCGCCCGGGAAGTCGGCGAAGTCCCAGTAGACCGTGGCGCCGGTCTCCAGCCGGCCTTTGGCGCCGCCGGTGGTGAAGTACTGCGACAGCTGGTCGGGGTTGGCGACCGCTTCGAACACCTCGGCGAGCGGCTTGGCGATGCGGGCGGTCACCCGAAAGTTCAGATCCATGGTCCTGCTCCTGTGAGCTTTCACTTGCTTGGCGGTCATTTGTGTTATAAATTTATAACATGTCAAGCGACGACGAAAACGACCTGATTTTCAAGGCTTTGGCGTCGTCCACGCGGCGGCGGATGCTGGACGAGATCAAGGACCAGCCGCTGACCACCGGGGAGCTGTGCCTGCGCTTTCCGCAGCTCGACCGCTGCACGGTGATGCAGCATCTGAAGGTGCTGGAGGCCGCCGACCTGGTGATCGCCCGGCGGGAGGGGCGCGAGCGCTGGAACCACCTGAACTCGATGCCGATCAAGCAGATCCATGACCGCTGGCTGGGGCCGTATGCCGAGCGCGCAGTTAGCCTGCTGGAACGGCTGAAGACCGACCTCGAGGGCTGAAGCATACCGCCTGCTTGAAGGCTTGCGTCCAAGCGCTGCACCCTGTTTGCTGGCCGCCAAACCAGAACCGAAAAACAGAATCCAAGGGGGAAACGCCATGCGCCTCACCAAGCCGCGAATCGCGCCGGTCCAGGACGCTCAGCTGAACGACGAGCAGAAGGAGATCCTGGCGCCGATGGGCGATCGGGTGCTCAACATCTTCCGCACCATGGTGGGGGCGCCGAAGGCGGCCAAGGGCTTCCTGGCCTGGGGCAACTACGTGCTGTCGAAGAAGAACGACCTGCCGGCCCGCGAGCGGGAGATCGTGATCCTGCGCATCGGCTATCTCTGCAAGTCCGGTTACGAGTGGACCCAGCACGTGCCGATCGGCGTGCGGGCGGGCCTAACCGAGGATGAGGTCGCCCGGATCAAGGGCGGGGCCGATGCGCCCGGCTGGAGCGCGGCGGACCAGGCGTTGCTGCGGGCCAGCGACGAGCTGCACCACGACCAGTTCATCACCGACGCGACCTGGAGCGCGCTGAAGGCGCACTTCAGCGACAAACAGTGCATGGACGTGGTGTTCACCGCCGGCCAGTACACCCAGGTCTCGATGATCCTGAACTCGTTCGGCGTGCAGCTGGACGCCGGCCAGACCCTCGATCCCGACCTGAAGGGGTTCTGAGCATGCGGCTGGCGGGCAAGAGCGCCATCGTCGTCGGGGCCGGCCAGACGCCGGGCGAGACGATCGGCAACGGCCGGGCGATCGCGATGCTGTTCGCCCGCGAGGGCGCGCAGGTGCTGTGCGTCGATCGGCTGATCGACCGGGCGCAGGAGACGGTGGCGCTGATCGAGGCCGAGGGCGGCCGGGCCAGCGCCGTGGCGGCCAACATCACCAAGGCGGCCGACTGCGAGGCGATGGTGGCGACGGCGCGCGAGCGGTTCGGCCCCATCGACATCGTGGTCAACAATGTCGGCATCGGCGGGGGCGGCGACGGACCGGCGCACAGGCTGACCGAGGAGGCCTTCGACCGCATCCTGGCGGTGAACCTGAAGGGCGCCTGGCAGGTCTCCAAGGCCGTGCTGCCGACCCTGCGCGAGCAGGGCAAGGGCTCGATCGTCAACATCTCGTCGCTGGCCTCTATCGCCGGCGGCAATCAGGCGGCCTACGAGATCTCCAAGGCGGCGCTGAACCGGCTGACCACCAGCGTCGCCCAGGCCAATGCGGCCAAGGGCGTGCGCTGCAACGCCATCGCCATGGGCCTGCTGGACACGCCGATGGCGGTGGCCGGCATCGCCCAGGCCAGCGGCCAGGAGCAGCAGGCGGTGCGCGAGGCCCGCAACGCCCGGGTGCCGTTGGGCGGCCAGATGGGCACGGCCTGGGACACCGCCTATGCGGCGCTGTTCCTGGCCAGCGACGAGTCGCGGTTCATCACCGGAACGGTGCTGTTCGTCGACGGCGGCATGTCGAGCCGGGTGGGGTAGCTCCGCCGCTCGTTCCTCCCCAGCTGGGGGAGCATCTCGTCGTTTAGACCCCGATCCCGCGGGCCATCATCGCGGCGAAGACCGGGATCGAGGCGAAGACGGCGAGTTCGGCGATCAGGAACGGGCGGACGGCCTTCACGTCGGCCGCGCCGAGGGCGAAGCCGGGCTCGGCGCGGGCGCGCTTGCGCCATTGCAGGATGCGCAGGGTCGGCGGGGCCGACAGCAGGCCGACGAGGGCGAAAGCCCCGACCTTGGCCCAGAACGTCCAGGCGCCGAGATAGGCCTCCGGGCCCTTCACGCCCATGTAGACGCGCGCGAAGCCGACGATGAGGATCAGGGCCGCAATCAGCCCGTAGTGCAGGTCGACGATCCCCAGCCGGCGCAGGGCCGCGCCGCCTAGGCCGGGACGGATCGTGGCGAGCTCGACGGCCAGGATGGCGGCGAGGCTGAAGACCAGCAGGTGGTGGGCGATGGCGAGGAGGAGGTCGGTCACGGCGCGCTCCGATCGGTTGCGCCGCGACTGTGGAGCTTTTAACTTACAATGTAAATACTAAGTCTTGGCCCTAGGTCTTGGGGCCGGTCCGGTAGTCGTCGAACTTGCCGTCGCGCTCGCTGAGGGCGGCGGTGACGCCCTCGCGCAGCCGGGCCATGTATTCGCGCGAGGCCTTGGTGCTCCAGCCGAGGGCGTGAAGGTCGGTGCCGGCGCGGATGCCCTGGCGCATGCCCATCACCTCCATCTGGCGGTGGACGAGGCGCTTGTTGAGCTGGGCCAGCTCCGGGTCGACCTTGGCGATCCGCTCGGCCATGGCGAGAACGGCCGGTTCCAGGTCGGCGAGCGGATAGGCGCGGTTGGCGAAGCCGAGGCGGACCGCCTCGTTCCCGTCGATGGAATCGCCGGTCAGCATCTGCTCCATGGCCGCGCGCATGCCCATCAGCCAGACGTGATAGTGGTTGTCGGGCGGGCTCATGGTGCGCACCGCGGGATAGCCGATCTGGGCGTCCTCGGCGACGTAGACCAGGTCGCAGGCGACGGCGAGTTCGGAGCCGCCGGCCAGGCACCAGCCATGCACCTGGGCGATCACCGGCTTGGCCAGGTCCCAGACCCGGAAGCAGCCGTCGACGACATGGCGCGCCCACTGGCCCTGGTTCCCGGCCGTGTGCCAGGGGAGCTCGCCGACGCCGGCCAGGTCGTAGCCGGACGAAAAGCAGCTCCCCGCCCCGCGGATGATCATCACCCGCACGTCGGGGTCGGCGTCGCCGGCCTCCAGCGCGGCGAAGATCTCGGCCCGGAGCGCATTGGAGAGGGCGTTGCGCTTGGCGGGGCGATTGAGGGTGATGCGGCGCACGTGCGGGGCCGGATCATCGGTCAGCAGGATCGGGGCGTCGGCCATGGGGTCCTCCTCCGGAATTTCGGGGAAGGGTCGGCGCTTGACGCCGCGACAGTCAAAGCCGCGCTCAGGCCAGGCGCAGGACCACGGCGCCGGCGGCGATCAGCAGGGCGGCGAGAATGCGGCCGGGGGTCGGACGCTCGCGCAGCACGAAGACGGCGATGGCGGTGGCGAACAGGATCGAGGTCTCGCGCAGGGCGGCGATCACCGCCACCGGGGCATAGGTCATCGCCCACAGCGCCAGGCCGTAGGAGGTCAGCGTCCCCAGCCCGCCGACCAGGCCGAGCGCAAGATGCGTGCGGGCATAGGGGATGAAGGTGCGCCAGCGGGCGGCCAGCACCCAGATCAGCAGCGGCGCGCCCGAGAGCAGGTTGAGCCAGAGGGTGTAGGCGGCGGGCGTCCCCGAGGCCCGGACCCCGGCCCCGTCGATCAGGGTATAGCTGGCGATGACCACCGCGTTGAGCAGGGCCGCGCGCACGCCGGCGCCGCTGGTCCCGCGCGCGCCGAGCGCCAGGCTGAGCACCCCGCCGCAGACCAGGGCGATCCCGACGGTGGCGACGGCGGACAGCTGCTCGCCCAGCCAGAAGCGACTGACCAGGGCGACGATCAGCGGCGCGGTCCCGCGCATCAGCGGATAGGCCTGGCTCATGTCGGCGCCGCGATAGGCGCGGGCGACCAGCAGGTAGTAGCCGACCTGCAGCACGGTGGAGGCGGCCAGGAACGGCCAGCTCTCGCGCGCCGGCTGGGCCAGGAACGGCAGGGCCAGCGCCGAGATCGCCGCCGCAGCGGCGGCGACCAGGATGGTGGTCAGCAGCTTGTCCGGCGCCAGCTTGACGATGGCGTTCCAGCTCGCATGCAGCAGGGCCGCAAAGAGAACGATGCCGAAGACGCTGAGGGGCATGGAGGCGACCTTACCCAATCCGCTCACCCCGGCGAAAGCCGGGGCCCATGCGGACGTCGTGCCAGCGGCAGCTTAGCTTGGGTCCCGGCTTTCGCCGGGATGAGCGGATGTCAGTCCGTGAACACCACGGTCTTGGCGCCGTTCAGCAGCACGCGGTCTTCCAGCCGCCAGCGGACGGCGCGGGCCAGGACCCGACGCTCGATGTCGCGGCCCTTGCGAATCAGGGCGGCGGGGGTGTCGCGGTGGCTGATGCGCTCGACGTCCTGCTCGATGATCGGGCCCTCGTCGAGGTCGGCGGTGACGTAGTGGGCGGTGGCCCCGATCACCTTCACGCCGCGCTCGTGGGCCTGGTGGTAGGGCCGCGCCCCCTTGAAGCCGGGCAGGAACGAGTGGTGGATGTTGATGCACCGCTCCTCAAGCTTGGCCGCCAGGCCGTCGGACAGCACCTGCATGTAGCGGGCGAGGACCACGAGCTCGGTGTCGGTGTCCTGGATCAGCTTCCAGATCGCCGCTTCCTGCTCCAGCTTGGTCGAGCGCTTGACCGGCAGGTGGTGGAACGGCACGTCCGAGAGGTCGAGGTTGGCGTAGGTCTCGATCGGGTGGTTGGAGACCACGGCGGTGATCTCCATCGGCAGTTCGCCGCGCCGCCAGCGATAGAGCAGGTCGGCCAGGCAGTGGTCCTGCTGGCTGGCCAGGATCATGACCTTGCGCTTGACCTTCGGGTCGCGCAGCGACCAGCGCATGGAAAAGCCCTTGGCCAGGTCCTCGAACTGCCCGCGCAAGGCGTCGAGGTCCGCGCCCTTGGCGTCGAAGACGACGCGCATGAAGAACTTGCCGGTCTCCTGGTCGTCGTATTGCTGGGCGTCGAGGATGTTGGCGCCGCGCTCGAACAGGAAGGCCGAGACGCGCGCGACGATGCCCGGCTGGTCGGGGCAGGAGAGGGTCAGGATCATGGCGCCTGTCTAGGCCGCGATCATGATCAATACGTCAAGGCTGGAGGCTCGCGGCTTGGAGGTCGGCGGCGGGAGGGCTTAGGTTGCGCCCATGCCCACGCCCCAAGCCCTGACCGCCCGCGCGCTGGAGATCCTCGAGACGCTCGTGGCCTTCGACACCACCTCGCGCCTGTCCAACCTGGCCCTCATCGAGTGGGTCGAGGCCTATCTGGACGGCCATGGGGTCGCGCACCGGCGGGTTCCGAACCATGACGGCAGCAAGTCGAACCTGATCGCCAGCATTGGGCCGGCCGAGGCCGGCGGGGTGGTGCTGTCGGGCCATACCGACGTGGTGCCGGTCGACGGCCAGGCCTGGACCAGCGATCCCTTCGTGCTGACGCCCAAGGACGACGGGCGGATCTATGGCCGCGGAACCTGCGACATGAAGGGGTTTCTGGCCCTGGCGCTGGCGGCGGTTCCGAGCCTGGCCGGGGCGAATGCGAAGAAGCCGGTGCACCTGGCGTTTTCCTACGACGAGGAGATCGGCTGCCTGGGCGCGCCGGACATGATCGCGGTGATCGCCCGCGAACTGCCGCGCCCGGCGCTGGTGGTGGTCGGCGAGCCGACGATGATGGAGGCGGTGCGCGGCCATAAGGGCATCTCGACCTTCACCGTCACGGTGACCGGCAAGGAGGCCCATTCCAGCCAGACCCAGCTGGGCGTCTCGGCGATCATGGAGGCGATCCCGCTGCTGGCGTCGCTGAAGGCGCTGGCCGCGCGGCTGGAGGAGGAGGCCGATCCGGCCTCGCCGTTCACGCCCAGGCACGCGACCCTGACCGTCGGGCTGCTGAACGGCGGCACGGCCGGCAACATCCTGGCGCGGGAGTGCGCGTTCCAGTTCGACCTGCGCTGTCCGCCCGGCCAGGACCCGCTGGCGCTGCTGGCCCCGTTCCGGGCGCAGGTGGCGGCGCTGGACGCGCGGCTGAAGGCGCTGTTCCCGCAGGCCGGGGCGAAGATCGTGCAGCGTTCGGGCACCCCGCCGCTGTCGCCGGAGGAGGACGGAGCGGCCGAACTGTTCGCCCGGCGGCTGGCCGGCGACAACGGTCCGGCCCGGGTGGTGCCCTATGCGGCCGAAGCCGGGCAGTTCCAGGAGGCGGGCTTTTCCACCGTCATCTGCGGCCCCGGCTCGATCGACCAGGCCCACCAGGCCGACGAGTATGTCGACCGCGCCCAGATGGAGCGCGGCGGGGCGTTTATGGCGCGGTTGATCGATTGGGCCGCAGCGGGCGAATGACCGCCCGCCGCCCGAACAGGTCGTAGGGGTTCCAGGTCATGGCCCGGGCGATCTGGGCCGTCGAGGCGCGCCGCCGCTTCTGGACCTGTCGGCGGCTCTTGAGGATGGTCGGCAGCCCCTTGAGCGACTCGGTGAACGCCCGCCAGACGATATGGGCGTGCGGATGGTTCTCGCGCCGGCTGGAGATGTAGGCCACCGCCACGAGGTGCAGCGGCACGACGATCGGCAGCAGCGGCCAGGGCGTGTCCTTGTAGACCACGTAGAAGCGGTTTCGGGTGCCGTGGAAGACGGCGAACTCCGACTTGCGCCCGCCGGTGGAGGCCGAGCCGACGTGGTGGATGGTGGCGGCCGGGACCAGCACGGTTGGCTCGCCGGCCAGCTGCAGCCGGTAGCCGAGGTCGACGTCCTCGGAATAGCAGAAGAAGAACTCGTCGAAGCCGCCGAGCTCTAGGAACAGCTCCCGGTCGATCATCATCGCCGCGCCGCAGGGCGAGAACACCTCGCCCTCGGGAGTGTTTCCGGGATCGGGGGCCAGATAGCCGCCGCGGTAGGGGATGCCGTAGCCGCTCATGACGTCGCCCAGGCCGTCGAGATGGGTCGGGTCCTCGGCCATCACCTGGCGCGAGGTGAAGGAGCGCACCTGCGGATGGCGCCCGGCGGCCGCGACCAATTGTTCCAGCCAGTCGGGCTCGGCGTAGGCGTCGGGGTTGAGCAGCACGAACCAGCGGCCGCGCCCCAGCCGCGCGGCCTGGTTGCCGGCCCCGGAGAAGCCGAGGTTCTCGGCGTTCTCGATCAGCCGCACGAACGGGAACTCGCGCGCGATCGCGCCGTCGCCGGGATCGGGCGAGGCGTTGTCGATCACCAGGGTCTCGAAGTCGCGATAGGTCTGGTCGGCCAGGTGCTGCAGGCAGGCGCGCAGGGTCGGGCCGGAATTGTAGGCGATGACGCAGACTGTGATCTGAACCGCGGTCTCGACTGATGGTGCGACTGGGGACTTGGCTAGGCTTTGCGGCGCTGGCGACTTGTGTTCCTGCGCGTGGTCGTTCATGCGGGGGCGGTTCCAAACTTGCAGGCAGCCATGACGTCGATCACGCCGCTCTCCATTCCTGAGGTCCTGCTTATCACGCCCAAGCGCCATGGCGATGCGCGCGGCTGGTTCGCCGAGACCTGGAGCCGCCGTTCGCTGGCGGCGGCCGGCGCGGACCACGACTTCGTGCAGGACAACCAGGCCTTCAACGCCAAGGCCGGCACGGTCCGCGGGCTGCACTTTCAGAACGCGCCGCATCCGCAGGCCAAGCTGGTGCGGGTGCTGCGCGGCGAGATCTTCGACGTGGCGGTCGACATCCGTCCCGGCTCGCCGACCTTCGGCCAGTGGGTGGGCGCGAGGCTGACCGCCGAGGGCGGCGAGCAGCTGCTGGTGCCGCGCGGCTTCGCGCACGGCTACCAGACCCTGACCGACGGCTGTGAGCTGGCCTACAAGGTCGACGGCGACTACGCGCCGCAGACCGAGGGCTCGCTGCTGTGGAACGACCCCGAGGTCGGCATCGCCTGGCCCTGGGACGGAGAAGTCATCCTCTCCGACAAGGACCGCGTGGCGCCGCGGCTGAAGGACATGCCGGCGGCGTCGTTCTGAACGACCGCCCGGACTGAAACGAGTGACGGAAATGAGTGAGCTGGTCCGCATCCTCGACATCGAGGCGATCGACCTGGACATGTTCCGGGGCCACACGCCTCCGGGCGAGACGCGGCGCATCTATGGCGGCCAGGTGGTGGCCCAGGCGCTGGCGGCGGCCTATCGCACCGTCGACGGGCGGGTCTGCCACTCCATGCACGCCTATTTCATCCGCGGCGGCGACCCGAAGATTCCGATCCTGCTGAAGGTCGAGCGGGTGCGCGACGGCGGCAGCTTCACCATGCGGCGGGTCACCGCCCTGCAGCACGGCCAGCAGATCTTCAACCTGTCGGCCTCGTTCCAGGTCCCGGAGGCGGGGCTGGAGCACCAGATCGCGATGCCGGCCCTGCCGGGACCGGACGGCCTGCTCGACGAGGACGAACTGCGCGCGGCGGGCGGCGAGACCGAGCAGCGGCGGACCTGGCCGGTCGAGGTGCGGCCGGTCGATCCGCCGCCCTACGGGACCGCCCCGGTGATGGATCCCGAGCAGGCGATCTGGTTCCGGGCCCGCGAGCCGCTGGGCGCCGACCCGATGATCCACCAGTGCGCCCTGGCCTACGCCACCGACATGACCCTGCTGGACACTTCGCTGCGCCCGCACGGCATTCCGTGGAGCGAGGGGCGGCTGCAGGTCGCCAGCCTCGACCATGCGCTGTGGTTCCATCACGCCACCGACTTCACCCAGTGGCACCTCTATGTGCAGGACAGCCCTTCGGCCTCGGGCGGGCGCGGCTTCAACCGCGGCTCGATCTTCGACCAGGGCGGCAAGCTGGTGGCCTCGGCCACGCAGGAAGCGCTGATCCGGTATCGGTAGGCCTTACTCGGCCGCGTGACAGCAGAAGCAGAGCTTCGCGCCGCCAGGATCGCGTACATAGGCGCCGTAGTAGTCGGAGTGATACTGCGGACGCAGGCTGGGCGCCCCCTCGTCGGCGCCGCCGTTGCGCAGGGCCGTGGCGTAGGCCTGGTCCACCGCCGGGCGGCTGGACGCCAGCAGCGCGGTCATCTGGCCGTTCCCGGGCGTCGCGGCGCCCTCGAACGGTCGTCCGACGATCAGAAACGGCCGCGCTCCGCCCGGCGAGGTCCAGACTGCCCAGCCGCGGGCGGGATCGACGAACTTCAGCGGATAGCCGAGGGCCTCCATGACCGGGCCGTAGAAGCCCATGGCCCGGTCAAGGTCGTCGGCCCCGATGAAGACGTGAGAGATCACGCGGTCGGCGCCGTCTCTTCCTGCGCCACGAAACCCTTCCAGCCGTTCATGTATTCGACGAAGGCCGGGCCCAGGCGCTCGTTTCGCAGGTGCTCGCGCGTGACCGGCAAGGCGATCGAGGCGAAGTCCGGATCGGCGGCGACCTTCTGCGGGAAGTCGTGGTGCAGGATGGCGGCGCGGCCGATCAGGACGTAGTCGGCGCCGTCCGCCCGGCACTGGCGCGCGGTCGCGCCGGACATGATCTTGCCGGCGACCCCGAGCCGGACCTGTCCGCGGTCCAGTTCGGTGAAGTAGGACATCAGGCTGCGGCCCTGGAACGCTTCCTCGACCGGCTCCTTGGCCACGTCCCACAGCGACATGTCGAGATAGTCGATCTTGCCTTGAGCCAGCACCTGGCGGGCGACCTCGATGATCTCGGCCAGCTCCAGGCCGAAACGCTCGGGCGACAGGCGCAGGCCGAGCTGGAAGTTCGCGCCGCAGCGGGCGCGGATCCCGTCGATGATCTCGAAGACCAGGCGGGCGCGGTTCTCCGGCGAGCCGCCGTAGCGGTCCTCGCGCCGGTTGAGGGTCGGCGACAGGAACTGGCAGAGCACGTAGCCGTGGGCGCCATGGATCTCGACCCCGTCGAAGCCGGCCTTCTCGGCGCGGACGGCGGCGGCGATGAAGTCCTCGCGCAGCTGCTCGACCTCGGCCAGGGTCAGGGCGCGGGCGCCGGTCTCCGGATCGTCCGACGGGCAGACCGGCGCCTGGCCGATCAGCTCCTGGGGCGAGCGGTTGCCGGCGTGGTGCAGCTGCAGGGCCGCGATGCTGCCCTTGGCCTTGATCGCCGCGGCCAGGCGGGTGAGGCCGGGCAGGTGCTGGTCGCCGAACACGCCGAGCTGGCCCGGAAAGCCCTGGCCGATGGCCTGGACGTGGGCGGCGCAGGTCATGGTCAGGCCGAAGCCGCCCTCGGCCCGATAGGTCAGCCAGGCGAACTCGTCGTCGGACAGCGTGCCGTCGGGGTGGCTCTGGGTGTTGGTCAGCGGCGCCAGCATGAAGCGGTTCTTCATCGCCGGGCCGTGCTGGAAGCTAAGGGGGGTGAACAGGTCGGTCATGCTTCCACCTCGAACTTGAGGCCTGCGTTCTTCTGCAGGCGCGCGATCAGCTTGTCGCCCAGGGCCGCGCCCGGGACCCAGAGGCCGCCGGGAACGTCGGCGGCTTCCTTGACGAGACAGATGGCGGTCTCGGCGATCATTTTCGAGGTCGAGCCGTAGCCAGGGTCCTTGTCGCCCTTGACCGAGACCACGACCTTGCGGCCGTCGGCGGCGATCCCGATGAAGGCCGCGTCATAGAAGCCGGTCTCGCGCTCTTCCTTGCTGGGGCCCTCGCCCGGCTGCGGGCCGGTCCCTTCCTCGAGGGCGAAGCTGGCCGGCGCCTTGGGATCGACCACGGCCATTTCGTCATAGACGAAGTCCTGGCCGTAGGCGTGGCCCTGCAGGAAGTTCGAGCGGTGGACGTTCTTGGTGTTGATGGCGGCCATCATGAACGGGCCGACGTCGGCGCCCAGGTCCTCGTCGCGCTCGACGGCGTTCCCGGCCGGCTGCTCGGGGCCCTTGAAGCCCGGGGTCAGGGCGAACGGGTCGACCATCAGGGCGAACAGGCTGGGGTCCTTCTGGATCGCGGCCATGGTGGCCCGGCCGCTGGCGGCGGTGCCGCCCGAGAGGCCGCCCTTGAGCTGGCGCATCCGGCCCTTCACCCGCGGGACCACGCCGCCGAGCTTCTGGCGGGCGGTCGCCTGCGCGAAGTAGACGCCGAGCTCGAACGGGATGGAGTCGAAGCCGCAGGAGAACAGGATGCGCGCGCCGCTCTTCTGGGCGGCCTCGTGGTGCTGCCTGATCATGGCGGCCATCCAGTTCGGCTCGCCGCAGAGGTCGAGATAGTCGGTTCCGGCCGCGACGCAGGCGGCGACCAGGTCCGAGCCGTAGAGCTGGTAGGGGCCGACGGTGGTCAGCACCGCCTTGGCGCGCTCGACCATCGCCTTGACCGAGGCCGGGTCGCCGGCGTCGGCGACGATCAGCGGCGTGTCCTTGGGGGCGCCGATCTCGTCGCGGACCTGCTGCAGCTTCTCCAGGCTGCGCCCGGCCATGGCCCACTTCACCTCGCCGCCGACGCCGTACCGCCCGGCCAGGTGTTCGGCCACCAGGCGTCCGGTGAAGCCGGTCGCGCCGTAGACGATGATGTCGAATTCCGCGCCGCTGTTCATGGCGTCTGTCTCCGCTTTTCCGGTCCCTAGAGCGCGCGACCTTGCCGGAAAAACGGCGGCTCGCAAACGAGCGTTTGAAATTGAGCGCCTGTTAAACGTGGTTCACGCGTCTTTTTCGCCAGGCCAGGGCTTCCGGCGCTTGCTCTGCCGTGGGGGAAGCGGATCAATGACGGCAGACGCTGGCGGCGACCGGCGCTGAGGGAGAAGCCAGATTGATCCAGCACGCGCAGGCCAGCGGGCCTCGGCCGTTGTCGACTTCGACTGCGCTCTCCTTTTCCACCCTGGCGTTTCCGCTCGGGGCGCTGGCGGTGGCGGTGTCGGTCTACATCCCGCCGTTCTTCGCCAGCCACCTGGCGGTAGACCTGACCTTGATCGGGGTCGCCTTCTTCGTGGTGAGGATGCTCGATCTCGGCGTCGACCCGGTGCTCGGCCTGGTGATGGACCGCACACGCACACGGCTCGGCCGCTACCGGGTCTGGGTGCTGATCGGCGGTCCGATCCTGATGGCGGCGGTCTACGCGCTGTTCGAGGCGCCCAGCGGGATCGGGCTGCCCTACCTGATCTTCTGGCTGCTGGTGTTCTACCTGGGCAATTCGATCCTGGGCCTCGGCCACTCGGCCTGGGCTGCGACCCTGGCCACCGAGTACCACCAGCGCTCGCGGATCTTCGGCATCTTGGCGGCGGCCGGCGTGATCGGGGCGATGACCGTGCTGGTGATCCCGATCGGGGCGGCGCATGTCGGACTGTCGGAGGCCGAGGGCGTCAAGGCCATGGGCTGGTTCATCTTCGCGATGATCCCGGCGGTGGTGGCGATGGTCTGCCTGCGCACGCCCGAGCACATCGTGAAGACCCCGTCCGAGCACTTCGCGTTCAAGGACTACCTCTCGCTGATCACCAAGCCGGACCTGCTGCGGCTGTTCCTGGCGCAGATGGCGCTGACGCTCGGCCCCGGCTGGATGAGCGCGCTCTACATGTTCTTCTTCACCGACTCGCGCGGGTTCTCGACAGAGCAGGCTTCGGCCCTGCTGCTGGTCTATGTGGTGGCCGGCATCCTGGGCGCGCCGCTGACCGCACGGCTGGCCATGCGGTTCTCAAAGCACCGCACGCTGATGGTCACCACGACGGCCTATTCGCTGGGCCTTTGCACGGTGATGTTCCTGCCCAAGGGCGATATGGCCTTCGGGATCCCGATGATGTTCTGGCAGGGCTTCATGGCCGCCGGCTTCGACCTGATGATCCGCGCCATGCTGGCCGACGTCGCCGACGAGGTGCGGCTGGAACAGGGCCAGGAGCGCTTAAGCCTGATCTATGCGCTGAACGCCCTCGCCAACAAGATCGCCTCGGCCTTCGCCATCGTGCTGACCTTCCCGCTGCTGGCGCAGATCGGCTTCAATCCTGCTGACGGCGCGGTGAACACCGACAGCGCGATCCGCGGGCTGGAGCTGGCTTTCATCGTCGGGCCGATCGTGTTCGTGATGCTGGGCGGGGCCTGCGTGCTGGGCTGGAAGCTCGACGCGGCCAAGCATGCGGCGATCCGCGAGGAGCTGGAGCGGCGCGACGCGCTCTACGCCGAGGCGCCGATCCTGGACAGCTTCGCGCCGGACGTGGCGCCGGCGGTGACCGGGGAGCGCGACTGACGCGGGGTCATGGTGGGCGGCGGGGCAAAACCGTGACAGCGTAAGCCTCGCGGCCCAACAAGAGGCCGGGTTTGGAAACGCCGATGAGCGGGTTGATCCTTCATCACTACGACACCTCGCCGTTCTCGGAGAAGGTCCGCCTGATGCTGGGCCTGAAGGGCCTGGTCTGGGACTCGGTTCAGGCGCCGGTGATCATGCCCAAGCCGGAGCTGACGCCGCTGACCGGCGGCTATCGGCGCATCCCGGTGCTGCAGATCGGCGCCGACATCTATTGCGACACCCAGGTGATCCTGGCCGAGATCGAGACGCGGGCGCCGTCGCCGCAAGCGATCGGGGGCGCGGCGTGGGCGGTCAACGCCTGGGCCGACCGGCAGTTCTTCGGCGTCACCGTGCCGATCATCTTCGGGGCGCTGGGCGAGGCCACGGCGCCGGAGTTCATCGCCGACCGCGAGAAGCTGACCGGGCGGCCGTTCAACGTCGCGGCGATGAAGGCCGCCGCGCCGCTGATGGCTCCGCAATGGCGGGCGCAGGCGGCGTGGATCGAGGAGGGGCTGGCGACCTCCGACTGGCTGGCCGGCGAGGCGCCGGGCCTGGCCGACGTCGCCGCCTACATGAACATCTGGTTCTTGGCGCGGAACCTGCCGGCCGTGGCTGACGAGCTCCTGGCCGGGCTGACGCGGACGCAAGGCTGGCGCGAGCGGGTGGCGGCCATCGGCCACGGAACCCGCCGCGAGATCAGCGGCGCCGACGCCCTGGCCGTCGCGCGGGGCGCCGAGCCGGAACCTGCGCCGGCCCACGACCCGACCGAGGCGCTGGCGCCCGGAACCGCAATCACCGTCGCCGCCGACGACTATGGCCGCGACCCCGTCGAAGGGACCCTGGTGGCGGCGACGCCAGGCCGGATCGTCCTTTCCCGCGAGACCCCTGAACTTGGCAGGACCCAGGTTCACTTTCCACGCGCCGGCTACGTCGTCGGCAAGGCCTGAAGGAGCGCCACCATGGAAGACCGCATCACAGTCGAGATCAGCGAGGGCGTGGCCGATGTCCGCCTGGTCCGCACCGACAAGATGAACGCGTTGGACGACGCCATGTTCTCGGCCCTGATCGAGACCGGCGAGCGGCTGAAGGCCGAGGCGGGCGTGCGGGCCATCGTGCTGTCGGGCGAAGGCCGGGCGTTCTGCGCCGGCCTGGACATGGGCAACTTCGGCAAGATGGCCTCGGGCGAGCGCAAGGGCGGCCAATCCTCGACCGGGGAACCGCTGCTGACCGACAACCGCACGGCCGGCGGCTCGAACCGCGCTCAGCATGCGGTGATGGTCTGGAGCGAGCAGGTGGTCCCGGTGATCGCCGCGGTGCACGGCGTGGCGTTCGGCGGCGGCTTCCAGCTGGCCCTGGGCGCGGACCTGCGCTTCGTCACCGCCGACACGCGGATGTCGGTGATGGAGATCAAGTGGGGCCTGGTGCCGGACATGGCCGGCATGGTGCTGATGCGCGGGCTGGTGCGCGACGACGTCGCCCGTGAGCTGACCTATACGGGCCGGATCTTCGATGGCGAGGAGGCCGCGCGCCTGGGCCTGGCGACCCGCGTCTGCGCCGACCCGCGGGCCGAAGCCTTGGCGCTGGCGGCCGAGATCGCGGCCAAGAGCCCGACCGCGATCCGCGCGGCCAAGCGGCTGCTGGACATGGTCGCCGACGCCGACCAGCACGCGATCCTCAAGGCCGAGAGCGTCGAGCAGGCCGCGCTGATCGGCTCGCCCAACCAGGTCGAGGCGGTGATGTCGAACCTGCAGAAGCGCGCCGCCGCCTACGCCGACTGATGGTCACGCTCTATCACTGCGCCGACGCCCGCTCGTTCCGCGCCCTCTGGGCCATGGAGGAGCTGGGTGTCCCCTATGAGTTGAAATTGCTGCCGTTTCCGCCGCGGGTGCGGGCCCCGGAGTACCTGGAGATCAACCCGCTGGGGACCATCCCGTTCTTCGTCGACGGGGAGACGAGGATGACCGAATCCTCGGCCATCCTGCAGTACCTGGCCGTTCGGCACGGCGGGCCGCTGAACGTGCCGAACGACGATGGCGACTACGGCGCCTGGCTGAACTGGCTCTATCTGGGCGAGGCGACGCTGACCTTCCCGCAGACCCTGGTGCTTCGCTACACGCGGCTGGAGCCGAAGGAGCGGCGCAATCCGCAGGTCGCCGAGGACTACGCCAAATGGTTCGCGGCCAGGCTGCGGGCGGTCGATAGGGCCTTGGAAACTCGGGACTATCTGGTGGCTGGACGGTTCACGGCGGCGGACATCTCGGTCGGCTATGCCTTGCTGCTGGCGAGCACGCTGGGACTTTCGGAGCGGTTCAGCCCGGCGGTGGCCGCCTATTGGGCGAGGCTGCAGGACCGCGAGGGGTTCCAGCGGGCCAAGGCGGCGCAGGCCGCAGAGGGGACGCCGGAGTGGCAGGTTTAGCGGGCCAGATCGCAGGAAGGCGCCGGTAGAAATTCCTCCCCTCTTGGGGGAGGTGGATCGATGCGCAGCATCGAGACGGAGGGGGACTGCAGAGGCCCTAGGCCCCCTCAGTCAGCTGAGCTGACAGCCCCCCCAGCGGGGGAGCAATTTAGGCGTTCCACTCGGCCAGGACCTCGGGGTCGGTCTCGGGCGTGGCGGCGCGAAGGGCGGTGAAGGCGTCGGGGGGCAGCAGCCGGCGGAGCGCCCAGACCGCGGCGCCGCGGACGACGGGGGCGGGGTCGGCGAGCCCGGCCTGGGCGCTGGGCGCGAGGGTCGGGTCGCCGGAGTTGCCGATGGCGTAGAGCACGTTGCGGACGAAGCGGTCGCGGCCGATCCGCTTGACCGGGCTTTTCGAGAACAGGGCGCGGAAGGCCGCGTCGTCCAGGCCGGCGAGGTCGGCCAGCGCCGGCTCGCGCAGGGCCTCGCGGGCGTGCAGCCGCTGCTCGCGGCTTTGGGCCGCGAACTTGTTCCAGGGACAGACCGCCAGGCAGTCGTCGCAGCCATAGATGCGGTTGCCCAGCAGGGGCCGGAACTCGCGCGGGATCGGGCCCTTAAGCTCGATGGTCAGGTAGGAGATGCAGCGGCGGGCGTCGAGCTGATAGGGCGCGGGGAAGGCCTTGGTCGGGCAGATGTCCAGGCAGGCGCGACACTGGCCGCAGGAGCCGCCGCTGGGGCCGTCGGCCGGCAGTTCGAGCTCGGTCAGGATCGAGCCGAGGAACAGCCAGGAGCCGAACTCGCGGCTGACCAGATTGGTGTGCTTGCCCTGCCAGCCGAGGCCGGCGCGCTCGGCCAGCGGCTTTTCCATCAGGGGCGCGGTGTCGACGAAGACCTTCAGCTCGCCGCCGAAGCGGGAGACCAGCCAGCCGGCCAGCTGCTTGAGCCGGCCCTTGATCAGCTCGTGATAGTCGTCGCCCTGGGCGTAGACCGAGATCGCCCCGCGGTCCTTGCGGGCCAGGGTCTGCAGCGGGTCGTGGTCGGGGCCGTAGTTGACGCCGAGCATGATCGCCGAGCGGGCGTGGTCCCACATGGCGGTCGGGTGGCGGCGGCGATCCTGCGTCTCCTCGATCCAGCCCATCTCGCCGTGGCGGCCGTGCTCGACGAACTCACGCAGGCGCTCCGAGGCGGCCCACTCCGCGCGGGCGTCGGCGATGCGGCAGACGTCGAAGCCGAGTTCGGCGGCGCGCTGGCGGATCAGGTCGGCTGTCTTGGGATCAGAAGTCGAGGTCGTCATAATGCTGCGCCGGCGCGAGGCCGGGCCAGCGATCGGCCAGCAGCGGCCGGAAGCACGGCCTCGATTTCAGCTTCATGTACCACGTCTTGACCGCGGGGAAGTCGCGCCAGGGCACGTCGCCGAAATAGTCGATCACCGACAGGTGGGCGGCGGCGGCGAAATCGGCCATCGAGAGGCGGCGGCCGGCCAGCCAGTCGCGGCCCGACAGCAGGGTCTCGACATAGACCAGGTGCGCGCGCAGCGCCTCGCGGCCGGCGCGCATGGCGGCCAGATCCGGGGCGCCGAGGCCCAGCAGGCGCTTTTCCATCTTCTCGTGCAGCAGGAAGCCGCCGACCTCGTAGTCGAACTTGCGGTCGAACCATTGCAGCAGGCGGCGGGCCTCGGCGCGCTCGGCCGGGTCGCGACCGAGCAGCGGCGGCTCGGGATGGGTCTCTTCCAGGTGGTCGAGGATGGCGCGGCTTTCGCACAGCACCAGCGGCTCGCGACCGCCGCCCACGACCAGCACGGGCGTCAGGCCCGAGGGGTTGAGCCTCACCAGCGCCTCGGGTCGTTCCCAGTAGCGGACCGCCTCCTCGGCGAACGGCAGCCGCTTTTCGCCCAGCGCGAGGCGGACCTGCCGGGAGGCGGGATCCAGGGGGAAATGAAGGAGGGTGAGGTCGAGGCTCATCAGGCGACCGAGTATCGCTAGTCCTCGTTAAGGCCACGTTTACCGAGGGCGGTCTCGGCGAAGGCGCCGCCGTGCGGTTCGGCCGCGCCGCGCGGGTCCGGATGGATGATGATGTCGGCGCTGGGGAACTCGGCCAGGATGCGCTTTTCGGCCGCGACCACCGCGGCGTGAGCCTGTTCCAGCGAGAGGGCGGGGTCGAGGTCGACGTGCATCTGCATGTGAACGTACGGACCCGAGGCGCGGGTCCGCAGCTGGTGCACGTCGGTCAGCGCCGGGTCGTGGGTGACCAGGGTCTTGATCCGCTCGCGCTCCTCGTGCGGCAGTTCGCGGTCCATCAGCTGGTTGGCGGCTTCGCGGAACACGCTGATCGCACCCCACAGCAACAGGCCGGTGACCACCAGGGCGGCGAGGGCGTCGAGGCCGGAGAGTCCCAGCCAGGCGGCCGCGGCGATGCCGACCAGGGCGGCGATGTTGGAGGCCAGGTCCGTCGCGTAGTGGGCGCGGTCGCCGGCGACGGCCACCGAGGCGGTGCGCTTCAGAACCCAGCTCTGGGCGCTGATCAGGCCGAAGGTCAGGGCCGTGGAGACCGCCATCACGATCACCGCCAGAACCTCCTGGCGAACCGGCTGGGGATCGATCAGGCCCATGACCGCCTCGCGGCCGACCAGGGCGGCGGAGGCGAACACCAGGCCGCCCTGCATCAGGCTGGCGAAGGCCTCGGCCTTGCCGTGGCCGAAGCGGTGCTCGGCGTCGGGCGGACTGGCGGCGTAGCGGACGGCGAAGAAGGTGACCAGCGAGGCCAGCAGGTCGAGGGCGGAGTCGGCGGCCGAGGCGAGCAGGGCGATCGACCCGCTCATCGCCCAGACCAGCGCCTTGATCGTCACCAGCAGCAGCGCCACCCCGGTGGAGGCGAGCGTGATGCGGCGGGTCAGCACGGCCGTTTCGGCGGCGGAGAGACGAGGTTGGACCATGGCCCGTCATACCGTCCCGCGCCCGGCGACCCCAGCGCGAACGACTCGCGGCCGGTTCCAGCCGATGCTGTTCGTCTCCTCCCCCGCCTGAGGGGCGAGGGAGCTGGTTTGATCAGACCCCGGCCAGCGCCGCCTCGATGCCGGCCAGCAGGCTGGAGGCGGTGATCGGCTTGGCGACGTGCAGGTCGGCGCCGGCGGCGCGGGCCTCTTCGAGGTGCTCGGCCATGGCGTTGGCGCTGAGCATGACGATCGGCGCGGGCGCGGCGCCGCGCTCGGCCTCCAGAGCGCGGATGGCGCGGGTGGCGGCCAGGCCGTCCATGTACGGCATCTGCATGTCCATCAGCACCAGGTCGAAGGCGCCGGCGGCGAAGGCCTCGAGCGCCTGGGCCCCGTCCTCGACGATCACCAGGTCGGCGCCCTGGCTGGCGAGGATCAGCTGGACGACGCGCTGGTTGGTCGGATGGTCCTCGGCCAGCAGCACCCGCAGGGGGCCGGCGGCGCGGCAGGCCGGCGCGGGGGCGGGGACGGGGCGGACGCCGCGCGTCTCTTCCGCGGGCTCGGCGCGGGCGAGCGGCAGGGCGACCACGAAGCGGCTGCCGACGCCCGGCTGGGAGGTCGCGGCGATCTCGCCGCCCATCATCTCAGTCAGCGAGCGGCAGATCGACAGCCCCAGGCCCGTGCCGCCGAAGCGGCGGCTGATCGAGGCGTCGGCCTGGCTGAAGCGGTTGAACAGCCGGCTGGCGTGCTCGGCGTCGAAGCCGACGCCGGTGTCCTCGACGACCAGGGTCAGGCGGCCGTCGTCGGCGAGGTCCAGCCGCAAGGTCACGGCGCCGCTGGGGGTGAACTTGATGGCGTTGGAGAGCAGGTTGGCGACGATCTGGGCGATGCGGGCGCCATCGCCGACGAAAAGGCCGCGGGCGCCTGGGCCGCGGGCCAGTTCGAAGTCCAGACCCTTGTCCGCGGCCCGGTAGCGCATGACCTCGATGCAGGGGCCGAGCGCCAGGTCGAGGTCGAAGGGCGCGATCTCCAGCGGCAATTCGCCGGCCTCGATCTTGGAGACGTCGAGGATGTCGGAGACCAGGCGCTCCAGCACCGTGCCGGAATTGCGGATCAGGTCGACCATCTCGGCCTGGTCGACGGCCAGCGGCGTGCGGGCCAGGGCGTCGACAATGCCGATGACGCCGTTGAGAGGGGTGCGGATTTCGTGGCTCATATTGGCCAGGAAGTCGGACTTGGCGCGGCTGGCCGCCTCGGCGGCGACCTTGGCCTCGCGCAGTTCGCGTTCGGCCGCGACGCGCTCGGTGACGTCGCGGGCCACGCCGTAGATGCGGTCGCCGAACCGCTGGGCCCGCCATTCGAGGGTCAGGTAGCGGCCGTCCTTGTGCCGGTAGCGGTTGGTGAAGCCGAGCACCGGCGCGCCGGGCCGGCGGTTCTCGACCTCCTCGACGCTCTCCAGGGTGCCGGGCATGTCGTCGGGGTGGACCAGGCCCAGCAGCGGCTGGCCGCGCATCTCCTCCGGATCGTGGCCGAGCAGGGTGCGCCAGGAGGAGCTCGCCTTGAGCACGCGGCCTTGGAGGTCGCGGATCACCAGCAGGTCGAGCGAGAATTCGAAGAAGGCCCCGACATCCACGAGCGGGTCGTCGCCAGACCAGGGCGCGGCGAGCGGCTCACGGAGCATGGGACGAATCCTCGAAAGCGGGGGAACTGGCCAAGTGGATAGTCCGGTAGGGTTAATCCTGCATTGCGGCGAGCGGCGGCCGGGCGGGAACGGGCGCCCGTCGCGGCCGAAAGTGGTTTAGCTTCCGGCCATGGATCTGAAGCATCTGGAACAGATCGTGGCGATCAGCCGGCACGGCGGGTTCAGCGGCGCGGCCCGGCGGCTGGGCGTGGCGCAGTCGACGCTGAGCAAGAACATCGCCCGGCTGGAGGCCAAGCTGGGGGTGGAGCTGTTCGCGCGCGACGGCGGGGCCGCCCAGCCGACGCCCTATGGCCGCTTCCTGGTCGCCCGGGCCGAGGCGGTGCTGCGCGACGTCGAGGCCCTGAACCACGATTTCGACAAGCTGGTGCACGGCGAGCGCGGGCGGCTGCGGATCGGTGTCGGGCCGGCTCCGCGGCACGGGCTGCTGGGCCCGATCATCACGGCCATGGCGCAGCGCTATCCGGAGCTGTCGCTGCGGACCGCCCAGGACAACGCCCAGCGGCTGGTCAGCGACCTGACCGAGGGCGCCTATGACGCGGTGTTCGTCCACCAGGAGGCGGCCGCGCCGTTCGGCGACCTGGTGCGCGTGCGGGTGCTGCGGGGGCCGCACGTGGCGCTGGCGCGGCCCGGTCATCCGCTGCTGGACCGGGGGGCGTTGACGCCGGACCAACTGCTGGAGTTCCGGCTGGCGAGCTGCCCGCCGAGCGCGGCCTTCCTCGACTGGGTCGGCCCGGTGAGCGGGGCGGCGGCCGAGCATCTGGCCGGATTCCGCACCGACTCCTACGACCTGATCCGCGAACGGCTGCTGACCGGCGATTTCGTCACCGTGGCCCCGGCCTTCGTCTACCAGGACGACGTCCAGCGCGGGGTGCTGGCGTCCGCGCCGCTGGCCTGGGACGGGCTCTACGAATGCTGGATGCTGGTCGCCCGCGAGCGCTGGCGATCGCCGGAGATCAAGGCGATGGCCGAGGCCGCCAAGGCGGCCGGCGCGCGGCTGGAGGCGGCGCTCGCCCCATAGACCGCGTCGATGGAGACGCAGCAGTTCTCGACGTGGCGGCGAAGGGCGCCGCGCTCCTAGGATCGCCCGCGAAAACGTCAGGGAGGACGTCGCGATGGCGAAGGCGAAGGGCGTGTTGGCCGGCCAAATGGCCGGCGAGACGATCGGCGAGGGACTGTTCGTGCTGCCGGGGCAGGGGAACAGCCTGGCGGTGACCACCGGTGACGGGATCATCGTGCTGGACGCCAGCGGCCACGCCCACGCGCCGGGGATGATCGCCGACCTGCGCGAGCGTACTGAGGCGCCGGTCCACGCCATCGTCTATTCGCACGGCCACAACGGCTACAACGCCTCGGTCGACCTCTGGGACGTGCACAATCGCGAGCGCGGCGAGCCGGCCGCCCGGCGCATCGCCCACCGGCTGCTGCCCGCCCGCTACGCCCGCTATCGCGAGACCGCCGAGCTGCAGGCGCGGATGGCGGCGATGCAGTTCCCGACCCGGCGCACGCTGGAGGAGATCGGCGCGGGGTTCGGCCTGCACGACCCGACCGAAACCTTCGACGACACGATGACCGTGACCACGGCCGGGCGGCGGGTGGAGCTGATCCACGCGCCGTCGGAAGTCGATGACGCGCTGGCCCTGTGGCTGCCCGACGACGGGCTGCTGGCGGCCGGCGCGGCGGCTCCGGGCACGACCATTCCGAACATCGGCACGCCGTTGCGCACCCAGCGCTACACGCTGCGCTGGGCGGTGACGCTGGAGCGGCTGGCGGCGCTGGAGGCCGAGCGGCTGCTGACCGAGTTCGGGCCGCTGATCGAGGGCCGCGCGGCGGTGCGCGAGTGGCTGATCGAGACGGCGAACGCCCTGCGCTGGCTGCGCGAGGAGGTGGTGCGCCGCCTCAACGCCGGCATGAACGAGCGCGAGATCCTGGCCGACATGACCTATCCGGCCGCGATCTTCGACAAGCCCTGGATGGCCCCGACCTATGGCGCGCCGGAGTATATCGTCCGCGACCTGTATCGGGAGGAGAACGGCTGGTGGGACCGCAATCCGACCAACCTGCACCCGGCCGGCGAGGCGGCGGCGGCGCAGGCGGTGTGGTCGGCGATCGAGCCTGACCAGGTGCTGGCCCGGGCCCGCGAGCTGGCCGGCGCGGGCGAGGCGCAGCTGGCCCTGCACGTGGTCGACCTGATCGTCGGCGGCCCGGCGGGCGACTCGCGGGTGGCGCAGGCCCGCGCGTTGAAGGCCGAGCTATGCCGCAGCCTGGCGCAGACCACCACAGCGTTCGTCTCGCGCTCGCTCTACCGGACCAGCGCGAACCTGTTGGACCAGGAGGCGACCAGCTGGACCGCGCTGAGCTAGGCTAGGCCGCCTGCAGCGGGGTCGGGCCGACATAGACCGACTGCGGACGGATCAGCCGGCCGCCGGCCACCTGTTCGCGGGCGTGGGCGATCCAGCCGGCGACCCGGCCCATGGCGAAGACGCACGTGAAGGCGCTGGGCGGGAAGTCGAGCGCCTCGAGCAGCAGGGCGGTGTAGAACTCGACATTGGTGTCGAGCGGCCGGTTCGGCTTGTGCTCCTTGAGGATCGCCAGGGCCGCGGCCTCGACCGCCTCGGCGAAGGCGATGCGGCCGGGGCGGACATTGGAGCCGTCGTCCAGGCGGCGGACAGCGGCCTTCAGGGCGTCGGCGCGCGGGTCGCGCACCCGGTAGACGCGGTGGCCGAAGCCCATCAGCCGATCCCCGCGGGCCAGGGCCTGTTCGATCCAGCTCCGGGCGTTGGCGGGGGCGCCGATCTCGTCGAGCATCTCGATCACCGGGCCGGGCGCGCCGCCGTGCAGCGGCCCCTTCAGGGCGCTGATCCCGCCGAGCACCGCCGAGGTCAGGCCGGCGCGGGTCGAGGCGATCACCCGGGCGGCGAAGGTCGAGGCGTTGAGGCCGTGATCGCTGACCGTGACCAGGTAGGTGTCGAGGGCGCCCGCCTGGGCCTGGGCCGGGACCTGGCCGGAAATCATCCGCAGGGCGTCGGCGGCGTGGCCGAGCGCCGGGTCGGGGGCGACTGGGGCCAGGCCCTGGTGGGCGCGGACCACGGCGGCGGTGAACACGGCCGGGGCCGCGATCAACCGCAGGGCGGTGGCCAGGTCGTCGCCGTCCGGCAGGCGGGCGGTGAGGGCGCGCATCGCCTCCACCGGGGTCAGGTCGAGCAGGCCGGGATCGAGGGCGGCGACCTCCGAGAACACCTCGGCGCGGGCCGCGCCCAGGGCCGGGGCCAGATCGGCCGGCAGCGGGTCGAAGAACCCGTCGAACAGGGTGCGGACCAGATCCTCGAACCGCGTGGCGCCGGCCAGTTCGTCGAGCGAGCGGCCGCGGATGATCAGCACGCCGCGCTGGCCGTCGACTTCCGACATCACGGTGTTGGCGGCGACGACGTCTTCAAGGCCATCGGACATGGCGGGAACTCCTCTTGCTTGCCGCGATATTTGCCCGCAAGCTGGAAGCGTCAATCTTGATCAATATAATCAACATATGACCGCATCCGCCCCCGCCAGACCGCCCGAATGGATCGCCGCCGAGGAGGCTCGCGCCCGGCTGGGCGTGCGCTCCCAGACGCTCTACGCCTATGTCAGCCGCGGGCGTGTTCAGGTGCGGCCCGATCCGCGCGATCCGCGTCGCAGCCTCTATCGGGCTTCGGACATCTCGGCCCTGACCGACCGCAAGAGCCGCAGCCGCAAGGTGGCCGAGGTGGCGGCGGGGGCGATCACCTGGGGCGAGCCGGTGCTGACCTCGGCGATCACCACGGTGTCGGGCGGGCGGCTGTTCTATCGCGGCCGCGACGCGGTGGAGCTGGCGCAGACCGAGACGCTGGAGGCGACGGCGCGGCTGCTGCGCGGCGGCCACGGCGCGGCGCTGAAGCGCACCGATCGGCCCAGCCCGCCGGAGGGGCCGGACATGCGCTCG
>NZ_JAPMTQ010000014.1:0-93896 GCF_026411515.1 Phenylobacterium sp. 58.2.17
CGACCCCGCCGCGTGCCTGTAACCCCGCGGCGGCCCCCCAGGAAACCCCGCGCACCGCGCCCCCCGGTGGCGCCCCCGGGCCACACCCCGGGACGACACGCCCCCTACCCCCGGACCGCAGTGATCAGGCGCTTGAGATCGGCGCCGGAGAAGATCTCGATCCAGTAGCCGTCGGGATCCTTGATGAAGGCGATGCCCTTCATGGCGCCGTCGTTCGGGCGCTTGACGAACTCGGCGCCAAGCTCCTCGAAGCGGGCGCAGGCGGCGTCGACGTCGGGCACCGAGACGCCGATATGGCCGAAGCCGCGCGGCTCGCTGTTGCCGTTGTGATAGGCGAAGTCAGCGTCGTCCTCGGTGCCCCAGTTGTGGGTGAACTCCAGCAGGGCGGGCTGTTCGAACACCCACTTCACGCGCTCCGCCGGGTCGCTGGGAATCTCGCCGCCCGGATAGCCCATGAAGTAGAGCGAGAACTTGCCGGCCTCGAAGTCGTAGCGGTCCAGCAGGGTCATGCCGAGCACGTCGCGGTAGAACGGCACGGTCTTGGCCGGATCCTTGATCCGCAGCATGGTCTGGTTCAGCACGAAGCCGTCGGTGGCGCTCATCGTCAGGTGTCCTTCATGCCGTGAGCCCGGGCCGCCGCGGCCAGCTCCTCGCGCATGACGCTCCTTAGCCGCTGCGGGGCGATGATTTCCACCTTGTCGCCCCAGGTGAACAGGTGCCAGGCCAGCTCGCGCATGCCGCCGGCCGTGAACCGCACGATCACCGAGCCGCCGCCCTGGGGCTCGATCGACTGGGTCGGGTGAAAGCGCCAGCCCATCGCCTCGTCGGCGCCATGCGGCAGGATGCGCAGCACCACCTCCTCGACCTCGTCCTGATAGATGCCGAAGCTGCGGTTCATGAACGCCTGCAGCGAGAAGCCTTCCGGCCGCGCGCCGGCGGTCTCGGACACCGCGATGTCGCGGATACGATCCAGCCGCCAGGTGCGCGGCTCGGGGGAATCGCCCTCGCCGCCAACCAGGTAGTTGGAGCGGCCGAACAGCAGGCCGAAGGGCGTGATCTCGCGCACCCGGCCCGGCGAGGAGCCGCCCTCGTAGCGCAGCCGCAGACGGCGCAGCGACTTGATCGCCTCGCGCACCGCGCCCAGCACCTCCTCGTCCTCGAACGGGCGCGGACCGGCGTGGACCGCCATGGTCTCGGCTTCCAGCAGCGCCTCGAGGTCGGGGGCCAGCTTGCGGCGGGCGCCGGCGCGGATCGCCGACAGCACCTTCTGTTCCAGCGACAGCAGCGCGCCTGCGCGGGCCTTGGCGCCGGCGGCCTTGAACTGCTCGGCCGCGGCGCGCAGGGCGGCGAATTCGTCGGCGGTCGGGGCCTGAAAGATGCCGTCCAGGCCGGAGGGAATGCGGAACCGGCGGGTGGGCGGGTCCTCGACCTCCTCCATTTGCGGAAAGGCCTCGCGGACCGCGTCGCGCATGCGCTCGGCGGTGCGGCGGCCGACGCCGAGGCGCTCGGCCATCTCGTCGAGGGTCAGCCCCTCGGCGGTGGCGGCCAGCATCCGGGCCAGATCCAGCAGGCGCGCGGCCTTCTCGTGACGCATGAGAACTTTTCCGGAACAACAGTACGTCCGATTCTGACGCATCGGCACTTTAACAAGAACCTGCCGAGAGGAAAGGACTTCCCGATGCCCAGCGCCGCCCGAGTGACCCCGTTCCGCCGTTCTTACGCCGACCCGCTGTTCCTGTTCGAGGCCCGCCGCCCGCTGGTTCCGGCCAGCGCGGAGATGATCGACCAGGTGATCACCCACGCGGACGTGGCGGTGCGGTTGTCGGGCGCGCGCCTGAAGCTGCGTCTTTCGAGCGGCATGATCGAGCAGCTGCAGGCACAGGGCAAGCTGGGCGAGGACGCCTGGCGGCTGGCCGACCTGACGGTGATCTGGGACGAGGCCGAAGGCCAGGTCCACACCGTCCGCGACGACGCCCGCCTGCGCGACGCCGCCGACCGCTGGGCCGACTGGGACGCGCTGTTCGACGAGGAGAGCTTTCGCCCGGTGAGCGCGGCGGCCTAGCCCCAGCGCCGCCCCATCGTCTTCACGGTCTCCTCGAACTCGGCGACCGTCTCGGCGATGACCTGGGCGACCGGCTTGACCGCGTCGATGCGGCCGGCGACCTGGCCGGTCAGCGGGATCGAGCTTTCGAGGTCGCCGCCGAAGTACATCTCCTTGGCGCGGGCGAACTCGCCCATCACGCCCTCGCCGCCCTCGCGTTCGTAGGTCCCGGTCTTCTCGGTGCGCAGCGCGCGCAGGGCCGGGCCCGGACCGAAGCGGTTGAGGAAGACGGTGTCGGTCTCCTTGGCGCCGACGATGGCGTCCTTCCAGTTCTGGTGCACGGGGCTCTCGGCGGCCGAGACCATGCGGGTGCCCATCTGCACGCCCTCGGCCCCCAGCGCGAAGGCCGCAGCCATCGAGCGGCCGTCGGTGATCCCGCCGGCGGCGATCACCGGCACGCCGACCTTCGAGCAGACCAGCGGCAGCAGCACCATGGTCGAGACGTCGCGCGATTTCTTGAAGCCGCCGCCCTCGCCGCCTTCGACCACCAGCCCGTCGACGCCCGCCTCGATCGCCTTCAGCGCCGCGCCCAGCGAGGGCACCACGTGGAAGACGGTCAGGCCCGCCTCTTTCAGCGCCGAGCAGTACTTGTTGGGATCGCCGGCCGAGGTGGTGACGAACTTCACGCCCTGGTCGACCACGAACGAGACGATGTCCGGATCGCGCACGAAGGCCTGGGCGATGTTCACCCCGAACGGCTTGTCGGTGAGACCGCGCATCTTCCGGACCTCCTCGCGGACGGCGTCCAGCTCGCCCGACGAGGTCTCGATGATCCCGAGCCCGCCGGCGTTGGAGACTGCAGAGGCCAGCTGGCTGCGGGCGATCCAGCCCATCGGCGCCTGGACGATGGGATACTCGATCCCGAGCATCTCGGTGATGCGGGTCTTGATCACGGCGGCGCCTCCCAAACGCTTGTTTGAACCATTGGGCGGCGCGCGGCCGGCGCCGTCAAGCGGGCGCAGGCGACGAAATCGTCGGGACCGCAAAATCAATATTGCGAGT
The DNA here is from genome assembly GCF_026411515.1 of Phenylobacterium sp. 58.2.17. Lineage (NCBI taxonomy): Bacteria > Pseudomonadati > Pseudomonadota > Alphaproteobacteria > Caulobacterales > Caulobacteraceae > Phenylobacterium > Phenylobacterium sp. 58.2.17. The sequence continues at coordinate 3,104 of NZ_JAPMTQ010000014.1, forward strand.
CATTCTTAATAACAATACGGTCGAGGCAGTCCAAGGAGCCCCCCAATGCCTCAGCACGCTCACCGGCCTGACGACCACGCCCGCCTCTGCGACCTGTCCCAAGGCGAGCACATGCTGCTCTGGGCGTTCCGCGCCGCGGCCTTCGGGGCCGGCGACTGTCATCTGGTCCGTCGTCAGTTCGAGGAGAGCTGCGGCCCGCTGGGGCTGGAGGCGCTGACCGCGCTGTCGGTGTTCGTGCGCGAGCTAGGGCTGAACGGGCGGCGTAAGATCACCCTGGCCGCCCCGGGGTCCTATCGACTGACCCGCGACGAGCAGTCGGTGCTGGCCGTGTTCGCGGCCGCCCAGGCCGAGGACTATGCGCGCCTGGACGCCCATCTGGCCTGGCTGCTGGCCGACGCGCCGCGTTCGCCCTTCCCCGCCGCCGCCTGCCTGGTGGCCCAGGCGCTGTCGATGAACGGCTACCTGCTCCGGCTGCCGACCATAGAAGCCGCCCGCCCGCCCGAGGCCGAGGCCTGCGAAACCGACAACGTCCTCGCCTTCCGCCGGCGCGCCTCCTGATGACGCGCATCGACCACCTGGTCTGGGCCGCGCCGAACCTCGAGCGCGCCATCGACGAGCTGCAGGCGCGCACCGGCGCGAGCGCGACCCCCGGCGGCGCCCATCCCGGCGCCGGCACCCGCAACGCCGTGCTCGCCCTCGGCGCCCGCAGCTATCTGGAGGTCCTGGCCCCGGACCCCGTCCAGGCCGCCCAGCCGGGGCCGGCCGCACAGCTGGCGAGGCTGTCGGCCCCGACCCTGCACACCTTCGCCGTCGCCACCGAGCGGCTCGACCGCGTGGCGGTGAAGCTGGAGCAGGCCGGCCTGCCGCACGCCGGCATCATTCCGATGTCCCGCCGGCTGCCGACGGGACGACTGGTCCGCTGGCGACTGCTGATTCCGGCCGGCCACGCCTACGGCCCGCTGGCGCCGTTCTTCATCGACTGGGGCGACAGCCCGCACCCTTCGGAGGAAGCCGACCAGGGTTGCCGCCTGACGGGCCTCACACTGCGCCACCCGGAAGCCTGGAGCCTCGGCCCGCTACTGGAACGGCTGGAGGTCGCGGTGAAGGTCGAGGCCGGCCCGGCCGAGATCAGCGCCGAACTCGACACCCCGCGCGGCACGGTGCGCCTGTCGTCGCGCGATCACGTTCCCGGCTGACAGACCTTGTCGCGATAAAGCGCCCATTCCTCGCAGACCTTGCCGTCGGGCAGCCGGCACATGCGGTACTGGCCGCCCGGCCCCTCGCGGATCTCGCTGACCCCGCCCAAGGTTCCGCAATGGACCGACGCCGGATTGGCCATGCCCACGGCTCTGGCCGGCGGCGCCTCGGCCTGTCCTGGCGCGCAGGCGCCGAGCGCTGACAAGGCGAAGATCACCAGAGGCTTCCACATGGCCACGTCTCCTTTTTCGCCAGCCTAGGCCGCCTGCAATCAGAAGGCGACGGACGCACGGCCTGATATCTTCAAACGCGCCGGCCCCGGTGACAGAACATCGTCATCCGAAAATGCACGCCCCGCAGACCGAAGGAGGGCCAGGTGCAAGTCGATCAATCCAAACTAGAAGCGTTTCAGGGCAAGATGCTCGGCGACATGGGCGCGGCGATCTCCGCGGCTTTGGTGATCCTCGGCGACCAGTTGGGACTCTACAAGGCGATGGCCGACGGCGGGCCGACCACCTCGCTCAAGCTCGCCGCGGCGACCGGCACCACCGAACGGTACGTCCGCGAATGGCTGGCCGCGCAGGCGGCCTCCGGCTATGTCGAGTACGATCCGGTGAAGGCCGAGTTCTCGCTCACCCCCGAGCAGGCGATGGTGTTCGCCGACGAGGGCGGGCCGGCGTTCATGGCCGGCGGGTTCGAGGTGCTGGCCGCGATGTTCCGCGACGAGCCCAAGGTCGCGGCGGTGTTCAAGAGCGGCAAGGGCCTGGGCTGGCACGAGCACGACGTCTGCCTGTTCCGCGGCACCGAGCGGTTCTTCCGGCCCGGCTACAACGCCCACCTGACCACCGAGTGGATCCCGGCGCTCGACGGCATGGAAGGCAAGCTGAAGTCCGGCGCGCGGGTGGCCGACGTCGGCTGCGGGCACGGCGCCTCGACCGTGCTGATGGCCAAGACCTATCCCAACTCGAAGTTCTACGGCTTCGACTATCACGGCCCCTCGATCGAGCGGGCGCGGGAAGCGGCCAAGGAGGCCGGGGTCGAGGATCGGGTGACGTTCGAGGTCGCCAGCGCCAAGGACTTCAACGGCGGCGCCTACGACATGATCGCCATCTTCGACGCCCTGCACGACATGGGCGACCCGGTCGGTGCGGCCAAGCACATTCGCGAAAGCCTGGCCCCGGACGGCAGCTGGCTGCTGGTGGAGCCGTTCGCCAATGACGACCTCGCCGACAACCTCAACCCGTTCGGACGGATATTCTATTCGGCCTCGACGATGATCTGCACGCCGGCCTCGCTGAGCCAGGAGGTCGGCATGGGCCTGGGCGCCCAGGCCGGCGAGAAGCGGCTGCGGCAGGTCGCCGAAGACGCCGGATTCACCCACTTCAAGCGCGCCACCGAGACGCCGTTCAACCTCGTGTTCGACGTGCGGCCCTAGGCGCTAGAACGGGAAGAAGACCGGGATCGCGATCATCGCCGCGATCCAGGTGACGATGTTCAGCGGCACGCCCAGCCGGACGAAGTCCATGTAACTGTAGCCGCCCATCTGGAAGACCAGGACGTTGGTCTGGTAGCCGAACGGCGTGGCGAATGCGGCGCTGGCGGCCATCATCACCGCCACCAGCAGCGGCCGCGGATCGACGCCGAGGCTCTCGGCCAGCGCCACCGCGATCGGCGTAATCAGCACGGCGACGGCGGCGTTCGACAGGAACTCGGTGGCGACCAGCGTGACGCCGTAGAGAATGATCAACGCCGCCAGCGGCCCCAACGGTCGAATGAAGCCGATCAGCAGTTCGCTGCCTGCGGCGGCGAGGCCGGTGACCTCGATCGAGAGGCCGACCACGACCATGCCGGCGATCAGCAGCAGCACGTCAGGCCGCAGTCCGGCATAGGCCTCCTCCGGGCTGATCACCCGCAGCAGAATCAGCGACACCGCTCCGGCGAAGGCCGCCGCCGAGATCGGCGCAGCGCCCAATGCGGCGGCGACGACCACCGTGATGAACACCGCCAGCGCCGTCAGCGCCTTGCCCAGTTGCAGCGGCCGGTCGGCGGCGCTGAACAGCGCGACGTCGCCGAGCACGGCGTCGCCGGCCCCGCCCTCATGGCCGCGCGCCTCGCCCAGCGGGAGCGGCGCAGACGTGCTGGGGATCACCGCATCGCTCTTGGGCAGCAGCCGCACGCCGAACAGGTAGAGATAGAGCGCCCCGGCGCCGGCGACGCAGATGCCGACGGGGGTGATCTCGAACAGGCCGAAGGTCGGCTGGCCGGCGTTGCGGGCCATGTCGTTGACCAGCAGGTTGGTCGAGGTGCCGATCAGGGTCAGCAGCCCCCCCATGACGGTCACGTAGCTGAGCGGCATCAGGAAACGCTTGGGCGAAAGGCCGATAGAGCTGGCCACATCGCGGATCACCGGCGCGGCCAGAACCACGATCGGGGTGTTGTTGAGGAAGCCGCCGACCACTCCGCACAGGCCAATGACCAGCCACAGGCCCTTCTCGCCCAGCCGTGCGCACAGCTTCGTCGCCTGACGGATCATCAGGCCGAGCAGGCCCGACAGTTCGATGGCGTAGGCGATGACGAACAGCGAGGCGAGCGCGATGACCGCCGGGCTGGCGAACGCGCCCTGCACCTCGACCGGGCGGATCACCCCCAGCAGCAACAGGGCCGCTGCCGCCGCCAGCGCCGCGACATCGGACCGGATCCGCCCATGGATCAGCACGCCGACCACGGCGACGAGGACCACGAGCGCGGCGATCTGATCGAAATTCATCTGCGCGGGGAGGCTTTCGTGACGTTCACGCCAAGGTTCTTGGAACGCCGGGGCGGTCACATGCTAGCCTTGCGCCCATGCCTCCCGCAGATGTGAACTCAGCGCGCCGGAGAAGGGCGCGCCTCGGCGCCGTCGTCCTGACGCCTTTCCTGTTGCTGGCCTGCGGTCCCCAGGAGACCGCGCCGCCGCCGCCCCCGCCGCCGCCCAAGATCGAACCGCCTCCGCCCGAGCCGGCGAAGATCATCGCTCCACCCCCGTCGCTCGGCCGCGCCGACCTGCTGGCCGCAGCAGCGGCGGCGGCCTCGGCCTACGCGGCCGGCGCTGCGGCCGAAGGCGCCGATCCCCTCGCCGGGCGCAGCTTCACCATCCGCACGCCGTTCGGCTGCGCGCCGGACCGCGCCAAGCCCTCGCCGGGTCTGGCCGGGCGCGCGCTGCGCGCCAAAGGCCAGGCCGAACTGAGCCTGACCCCGGCGGACTGGACCCAGTCGCCGCTGGTCGCCGCCGCCGTCGAGGCCAAGGTCTGGGACGCCGTGGAGGGCTACTGGATCGACCGTCCCTGGCTGTCGTCGGAGGTCTGCCCGCCGGGCGCCGCGCCGGCCGGCGACGACGCGGAGATCCCTGCGCCGAGCCCGCAGACCCTCGGCCTGGCCGCCGTGTTCGAGCCCGAGGGCTCGCGCTTCGGCCGCCGCAACGGCCGCGCCTACAGCTTCACGCTTCGCGGTGTGGACAAGACGCCGCCCGAGCCGCCGGCCAAGGGCTACCGACTGGTGCTTGAGGGCCGCTTCACGGCCTTTCCGGATGGCCGCAGCATTCATTGCCGCGCGGAGAGCCCGGACCGGCGCCCGCTCTGCGTCGCCGCCGCGCAGCTCGATCGCGTGGCGTTCGAGGACGGCGACACCAGCGCGGTGATCAGCGAGTGGCGCAAGGATTGAGAGCGGCCTAGATTTCGCGCCATCGACCAGAGCCGACGAGGACCGACCATGACCGAAGCGACCGACCTGCCCGAAGTGGTGCGCACCGACAAACGCTTCGAGATCCGCGTCGGCGAGGATGTCGCCTTCGCCGAGTATCGGGTGCGCGGCGACAGCGTAATCTTTCCGCACACCGTGGTCCCGGAGGCCTTCGCCGGCCAGGGCGTCGGCAAACGTCTGGTCGAGGCCGGATTGCAGTTCGCCCGCGACGAGAAGCTGTGGGTGCGGCCGCACTGCCCCTTCTTCAACGCCTATATGAAGAAGCGCCCCGAACTGCACGCCATGGTCCACCCGGACGAGCGCCCGGGCATGACCGCGTGAGCGAGGTCGTCCGCACGCCGAGCCGGTTCGAGATCGCCCTGGGCGGCGGCGAAATCGCCTTCGCCGATTATCGGATCGAGGGCGACAGCATCGTCTTTCCGCACACGGTCACGCCCCGCGCCTTCAAGGGCCAGGGCCTGGCTTCGAAACTGGCGAAGGCCGCCCTCGCCTATGCCCGCGAGCAGGGCCTGAAGGTGCGACCGCACTGTGCGTTCTTCGCCGCCTACATCGCCAAGCGCCCGGAGCTGCACGATCTGGTGCATCCGGACGAGCGGGCGGCGCTCACTGCGTAGGGGCCGCCACCTCGGACTTGCCCGCCGAGGTCTCCTGACCGTCGATCAGCGCCTGGGCGAGTCTGGCCGCCTCGCCGCCATGCGGGTCATTGGCCACGATCGACAACACGGCCTGCGCCTCCGCACGCCGGCCGCGCATCAAGAGCAATTGCCCCGCCATGATCGACGAGGCCCTCACCGTCGGCGCCATGGCGCGCGCGGTGAGCAGAGCGTTGACGTCGTTGTCGTTGGGAAACTCGGGCTCGACCGAGCGCGAACGCACATAGTTTAGCAGGGTGCGATAGTCGCCCTGATCTAGCCCGTAGGCCTTGATCAGCAGGGGGCGGGCGGCGATGTAGCGCGCGGCCTGCTGGGCCAAATCGCGGTCCCCGGCCTGAATCTGGCCAAGGCCGGCGACCAGCAAGGTCTCGATGTCCTTCGGATCCTGCTCCAGGCGGCGCTTGACGATCGCCTCCCCGGCCGCGACATCGCCCAGCGCGAACTCGGCCCGCGCCAAGGTCAACTCGGCCATCCGGTCACCCGGCCATTTGGCCGCCCTGGCGCGAATGTCGGCCAGCACCTGCTCGCCCTGCGCCTTTCCTCCATCCCGTTCGAGCCGAAGCTTGTAGAGCAGAAGATCGTCGGCCGACGGCGGCAGCTGCGTGACCTTGATCTCCGGCGGCGTGGGCAGCGGGTCGCTGATCACGAACATCGGCAGCTTCTTGTAGAGGCGCACGCCGCGCGTCAGTTCGCCCAGCGGCTTGCCGGACGCCTCCTCCAACGCCTTGACCGGATCCGCGCCGGCCGCAATCGCCTGGGTGGCCCTGGTCAACTGCGCCGCGCGCACAGGGTCGCTGCGCATGTAGTGCATCATCAGCCAAGCCTGCGAATAGTAGACGCTCCGATCCTGCCTGGGCACTTCGAACGGCGCCTTGGTGACGACCGTCTCCCAGGGCAGCCAGTTTTCGGCGAACAGCGCATAGAGGCGGCCAGGGTTGTAGCTTCCGATCGTCACGGTCCGGGACGTCACCTCGGCGGTCATGAAGTACTCGGCCCAACCCTCGACGAACCATCCGGGATAGGCGGCCGGGAAATTCTCCAGCATGAAGGCGTGGGCGTACTCGTGGAACAGCACGTCGTCGCGGCCCATCTCGTTGGCGTCGGCGACGGCGAAAGCCCCCAGCTCGCCGGCCGCATAGAAGCCGCCGAGGGTCGGCGCCGCCTCCGGCGCGACCTGCTGGATCTCGCGGATTCCACGCACCAGATAGACATCGAGCTTGCGCGAGGGCCCCTGGGCGGCGGCGGGATTCGCCACCCGCAACGCCGCGTCGAACATGCTGAGCCGCATGGCCACGTCGCGGACCTGCGCCTCGCGCCCCTGGCCGTAGACGACGAAGCGTTCGGTCTCAGCCTTGACCCAGGCCGCGTCGGCGGCGGCCGGCCACAGCATCGCCAAGGCCGCTGCGATCCGCGCCCAGTTCCCCACGCGTCGCGTGATCTTCGTCCCCATGCTCCCCCCGACGCATTGTGGTTGCGCCAATCGTCATACAACACGCATGACGTGTGTCGAGCCCGAAGGCCAGCGTGGGGGCGAGCCGTCTAGTACTTCCATCCCGCCGGATGCTGCGTGGTCATGCCTTCCAGGTCCAGCATCACTTCGTCGACATAGCACCAGCCCCAGCCGTCCGGCGGTCATAGGTCTCCATGATCGGATGGCCGGTGGCCTTGAAGTGCTTGGTGGCGTGGGTGTTGGGACTGTCGTCGCAGCAGCCCACATGGCCGCACTCCCGGCAGAGCCGCAGGTGGACCCAGCCCGAGCCGATCTTCAGGCATTCCTCGCATCCGTCCGCCGAAGGCGTAACGACCTTCAGGTGCGCGCCGTGGGTGCAGGTCATGGGCTCAGCCATTCCGCCAGGTTCTGGAAGTAACGCTCGGCGTCGCGGCGGCCGCGCGGATCGGTCAGGATGCGGTCGGCCGGCGGTTCGCTGACGAAGCTGGGGCAGCCGAGGCGCGGATCGAGATTGTAGTCGGCGAAATGGTGGAAGGTGGACTGGGCGACGGCGCGGCCCCCGGCCCCCTCGAACGCCACGATCAGGTTGAAGCGGGCGCCCGAGACTTGGCTGGTCCCTGTGGCGACGACCCGCGCCGCCGGGCCCGGCGGGCTGATCGCGCCCTCGTGCGGGTGGGCGGGCAGGAAGGCGAGCGTGCCGCCCCTCCCGTCCTCCAGCAACGGATGGCCGGCCAGTTCGGCGCGGATCGTCTGGAAGTCGCCGTTGGCGCCGGAGTGATAGTTGGGCCAGTCGATATAGGCCGTGGCCTGGTCGTCGCGGCGGCAGCGCGCGGGATCGGGCTCGGGATTGACCGTGTGGAAGTGGTGCGCCAGGCCCAGCACGCCGAGATGGCGCACGCTGCAGCCCAGGTCCTGGTGATCGCGGGTGACCAGCACCCCGCCGCCGGCGGCGTGGAAGCGGGCGATGGCCGCGCTCTCGCCCGTGGTCAGGCCGTCGCCGACATCGACCGCAAGCAGCCAGAGCTGATCGAACTCCCCGGCGTCGATCGACGACAGCACCGGGTCCTCGCCCGGCTCGCGGTCGCGGGCGACGACCTGGTGGCCCAGGCTGCGCAGATGCGCGGCCAGCAGCGAGAAGCGGCCGACATGCCAATCGTCCGGCGTCGTCGCGATCGTCGTCTGCAGGAGGATCCGCGCCATGCGCCCGACGCTACGCGCTCGGCGGGCGGACGCAAGCGCCCGGGGACATCAGGCCGCCAGACCCTGCATCCGCGCCGCGATTCTGCGCACCCGCTCTGGTCCTCCGAGCAACTGACGGTTCAGGCCGATGCGCTTGAACCAGTAGTGTAGCCCCAGCAGGTCGGTGATCCCCATGCCGCCATGCACCTCGGTGGCGGTGCGGGCGATGAAGCGGCCGATTTCGGAGGTGTGCGCCTTGGCGTGGGCGGCGGTCAGCCCGGCCTCGGCCGGGGCGTCGTCGAAGGCGTAGGCGGCGTACCAGACCAGCGAGCGGCTCGGCTCCAGCTCGGCCGCCATCTCGGCGCACAGGTGCTTGACCGCCTGGAACGAGCCGATGACCCGGCCGAACTGACGGCGTTCCTTGGCGTAGGCGACGGCCTTTTCGATCATCACCTCGGCCGCGCCCAGCGTGTCGGCGGCCAGCAGCGTCCAGGCCGCGTCACGCACCGCGTCGAGCGCATGGGCGGCCAACGGCTCGGCGGCGACGCCGTCGAAGGCGAGTTCGCCCAGGCGCCGCGTCAGGTCGATGCTGGTCACGTCCGAGCGGGAGAGCCCGGCCGCATCGCCCGCGACCAGGTGCAGGCCGCCGGCGGTGTCGGCGACCAGGAACAGATCGGCGGCCAGGGCGTCGGTGACGAACAGCGCCCCGCCGCTCAGCTTGCCGCCGGACGCGGTCACGCCCATGCCGTCGCGAGCGCCGGCGACCGCTTCGGAGATCGCCAGCCCGACGACCACCTCCCCCGAGGCGATCTTCGGCAACCAGCGCGCCTGCTGTTCACCGCTGCCGCCGCGGACCAGCGCCACCGACGCGGCGACCGAACCGAGGAACGGCGACGGGGCGACGGCCCGGCCCAGAACCTCGGCCGCCAGGGCCGCGTCCAGCAGGCCGAGCCCCAGCCCGCCGTACTCCACCGGGACGACGACGCCGGGCAGGCCGAAGTCGGCCAGGGCGGACCACACGTCGCGGGCGATCGGCTCGCGGTCGGCGGCGAACGCGCGCACCCGGTCCAGCGGCGCGGCCGTCTCCAGCGTGCGGGCCAGGCTCTCCTGCATCAGCCTCTGGTCGGCGGTGATCGAAAAATCCATGTCAGGCGCTCGCGAGCTTGGGTTCGCGCGGCATGCCCAGGCCGCGTTCGGCGATGATGTTCTTCTGGATCTGGGCGGTGCCGCCGCCGATGATCAGGCCGAGGTCGAACATGTAGTTCCATTGCCAGGAGCCCCTGGCCCGCAGGTGCGGCCCGTCTTCGTAGAGCACGCCCAGTTCGCCCAGGGCGTCGATGGCCAGGGCGGCGATCTGGTGGTTCAGTTCGCAGCCCTGCAGCTTGACCACCAGCCCCGCCATGCCGCTGGCCTCGCCGTTCATCGAGGCGGTGACGTTGCGCAGGCCGTTGAACTTCATGGTCAGCACCCGGGCCTGCAGCTGCATGACCCGGTCGCAGAACACTGCGTCGTCGATCAGCCGGCGGCCGTCGACGCTCTCGGACTTCATCAGCTCGATCAGGGCGTGCAGCCGCGCCTCGGTGGCGTTGGGATCGCCCAGCATGCCGCGCTCGTGCTTGAGCGTGGCGTTGGCGACGAACCAGCCTCGGCCGCGCCCGCCGACCACCGCGCTCTTGGGCACGCGCACGTCGGTGAAGAACACCTCGTTGAAATCGGCCGAGCCGGTCATGGTCTTCAGCGGCCGCACTTCGATGCCCGGCGTGGTCATCGGGAACAGCAGGTAGGAGATGCCGTCGTGCTTGGGCGCGTCCGGTTCGGTCCGCACCAGGCAGAAGATCATGTCGGCCTGGGCCGCGGTGCTGGTCCAGATCTTCGAGCCCGAGATCACGAAGTCGTCGCCGTCCTCGACCGCCTTGGTCTGCAGCGAGGCCAGGTCCGACCCGGCGCCCGGCTCCGAATAGCCCTGGCACCAGACCACCTCGCCGCGCAGGGTCGGGCCGATCCAGCGCGTCTTCTGCTCCTCCGAGCCCACCTCCAGCAGGGTCGGGACCAGCATCGAAATGCCTTGGTTGGCGAAGCCGCGCGGCGCTCCGGCGCGGGTGAACTCTTCGGCGATGATCCGTGACTTCAGCACGTCAGGCGCCGCGCCGTAGCCGCCATAGGCCTTGGGGATGGTGCGGGCCGCATAGCCCTGCTCGATCAGCAGCCGCTGCCATTCCAGCGCCGCCTCGCGCGGACGCGCCGCGTCGCCGGCATAGCGGTCGCGGTGTTTCGTCAGGAAGCTGCGAACCTCCTCGCGGAAACCTTCCATTTCGGGCGTGAATCTGAGGTCCATCGGCGTCCTCCCAGGGCGTCGTCGCCTCTAGGCGAGCACCCCCGCCCGCGCCCCGCAAGTATGACGTGACGGAACCCCGGCCTCGGCGGACATCTGAAACTGAACTTCAGTCCAATCTGAAATGACGCCGTTATATTACCCTAGACTGTAGAGCCGTCATTGCCGCACGCTGAGGTTTGGCGACCGTCGCAAGACCGCCAGCGCCCTGTGGCGGCTTGTCGCACCCGCACGCGCAAACCACGGCAAACACTGGAAAAAGACGCCGGCCGCCTCAGCCGCAGTAACCATTTCTTCAGCCCAGAGGACCTAGCGATGGGGTGGGCGACGAAGGGGGCTGAATCCATGACCTCCGACGGAGCCATAGTATTCGTAGGAGAATAGTGCACGTCCGTAGGCGACCGACTTCCGTATAGTTGAGAACAGCGTTCTCCCAATGCAGAGGCAACAAGGTCGCTTCCGCATATTCTTGGTTCAGGTACGGAAGAAACGCCTTGGGCGCGCTCGCCTCGCACCGCGCTAGCCGCGCTGCGGTCTGAACCCTGGGGACGGCCTCGTGTTTCTCGACAACCTTAAGATCTCCCGCAAGCTGGCCCTGGGCTTTGCTGCGGTGGTGTTGACCATGGCCGGCATGGGCGGCGCCATGATGATCAACCTGCGCACGCTCGACGTCGCACGCGTGCAGATCAAAGAAAGCCGCGAGGTCCTCTCGGCTCTCGACGAGGCCAAGTTCTTCATGACCCGCCAGGAGAACAGCTACCGCGGCTACCTGCTGTCGAAGAACGACTACTATGTCGAGCGCGTGAACACGCACCGGGCGAACTTCAAGAAGCGCCTCGAGACCGCCCGCGCCGGTCTGACCGACACTCCCGAACTGGCCGCAAAGATCGACACCGCCGCGGCGTCCGCCGACCGCTGGTACGCCGAGGTCTTCGAGGCCGGCGTGCGGCTCGCCTCCGACCCGGCCACCCTGCCGCAGGCCATCGCGATGGTCGGCCCCGACGGCGCCGCCGATTCGGTGATCTCGCCGGCGGAAGACGCCATGGAAGCGGTCCAGACGGCGATGAACGAGGAAATGGCCCGCCTGCAAACCGCACAGATCAACGCCTCGCGCACGGCGACCGCCAGCTTGGCGATCGGCCTGACCCTGGCGGTGCTGATCGCCGTCGGCCTCGGCTGGCTGCTGAGCAAGATGATCGGCGCGCCGGTGACCGCGATGACCGCCGCCATGCGTCGGCTGGCGCAAGGCGATTTCACCGCCATCGTCCCGGCCATGGACCGCAAGGACGAGGTCGGCGAGATGGCTCAGGCCGTCGCGGTGTTCAAGGAAGCCGGCATCGAGAAGCTGCGCCTGGAAGGTCAGACGGCAGAGCAACGCGCCGCCGCCGAAGCCGAGCGCCGCGCCCGTGAAGAGGAAAAGGCCCGCAAGGCCGAGGAAGACGCGGTCGCCATCGGCGCCCTGGCCGAGGCCATGGGCAAGCTGGCCCACGGCGACCTGACCCACCGCATCACCGCGCCCTTCGCCCCGGACGCCGCGCAACTGAAGACCGACTTCAACGCCGCCATGGTGCAGCTGCAGGACGCCATGAGCGTCGTCATCTCCAACGTGCATGCCATCAAGAGCGGCGCCGGCGAGATCAGCATCGCCGCCGACGACCTGTCGCGCCGCACCGAGCAGCAGGCCGCCAGCCTGGAAGAGACCGCCGCGGCGCTCGACGAGATCACCGCCACGGTCAACAAGACCGCCAGCGGCGCCCGGACTTGCAGCGACGTGGTGCTGGGCGCGCGCGGTGACGCCCAGAAGAGCGGCGAAGTCGTGCGGCAAGCCGTCGCGGCGATGAGCGAAATCGAACAATCGGCGCAACAAATCAGCCAGATCATCGGGGTGATCGACGAGATCGCCTTCCAGACCAACCTGCTGGCGCTGAACGCCGGGGTCGAGGCCGCGCGAGCGGGCGAAGCGGGCCGCGGCTTCGCGGTCGTCGCCTCGGAAGTGCGGGCCCTGGCCCAGCGCTCGGCCGAAGCGGCTAAGGAAATCAAGACCTTGATCAGCGCCTCCAGCCAGCAGGTCGGCCAGGGCGTGCACCTGGTCGGCGAGACCGGCGAGGCTCTGCAGCGGATCGTCAGCCGCGTCGCCGAGATCGACAGCCTGGTCTCGGAGATCGCGGCGAGCGCCCAGGAGCAGGCCGTCGGCCTGCAACAAGTCAACACCGCCGTTAACCAAATGGATCAGGTCACGCAGCAGAATGCGGCCATGGTCGAAGAATCGACGGCGGCGAGCCATGCCCTGGCGGGCGAGGCCGAAACCCTCTCCGGGTCCGTCGCGCGGTTCAACATCGGCCAGGTGCAGGCCGCTCCGGCCGGACGCCGTCCGGTCGCCGCCAGCCCGCAGATGCGACGGTCGAGCCGTGACGGCTCGGCGCTCCGCAAGCCGGAGCCCGAGGCCGACGGTTGGGAAGAATTCTAGGGCGCCGCACAACGCGGCCCCTCGGGGGGAGTGAAGATGACGCAGTCGACGGCGCCCGCCGTGGTCAGCCTACAGCCGATCCTGGACCTGCAGGCGGCCGAGCCCCTGCGGGCTGAACTGATGGCCCTGCGCGGCCGTCCCCTGAGCCTCGACGCCTCGCAGGTGACGCGCCTGGGCGGGCTCTGCCTGCAGGTTTTGATGTCGGCGCGCAAAATCTGGTCTGAGGACGGTCTTAGCTTAACTGTGGATCAACCGTCTTCGGGCTTCTCAGAGCAATTGGCTGCCTTCGGCGCGCCCGAGCTGCAATTCGAGTCCTAGGGGGATTCTCGTGAGCAAGACCGTCCTGACGATCGACGATAGCCGCACCATGCGGGAAATGCTGAACCACGCACTGGTTCAGGCCGGATACACCGTGATCCAGGCCGTGGACGGCGTGGAGGGCCTGGAAGTTCTGCAGGCCAACGGCGCCGACGTCGTCATCACCGACATCAACATGCCCCGCCTCGACGGCTTCGGCGTGATCGAGGGCGTGCGCGCCAATCCGGATCACCGCGCGACGCCGATCCTGGTGCTGACCACCGAAAGCGACGCGGCCAAGAAGGAGCGGGCCCGCGCGGCCGGCGCCACAGGCTGGATCGTGAAGCCGTTCAATCCCGTGAAGCTGGTCGAAGCCGTCCGTCGGGTCGCCGCCTAAATCTTTCCACCCAACCGGAGCGCTCCGTTGGATCCGTTCGAGAGCATCAAGCAGACCTTCTTCCAGGAGTGCGACGAGCTCCTGACCGACGCCGAGCAGGGTCTGCTGGCCATGGAGGCCGGTGACGCCGACAGCGAGACCATCAACGCGGTGTTCCGGGCGGTGCATTCCGTCAAGGGCGGGGCCGGGGCTTTCGGCCTCGAGGACCTGATCCGCTTCGCCCACGTCTTCGAGACGGTGATGGACGAGCTGCGCTCCGAGAAGATGGAGCTGACCGACGAGGTCGCCAAAACCCTGCTGCGCGCCTTCGACGTGCTGGCCGACCACGTGGCCGCCGCGCGCGACGGCACGACGGTGGATGAAGCCCGCTCGGCGGGCATCCTCGCCGAACTGAAGTCGCTGATCGGCGACGAGGGATTGGACGACGGCGACCTGGGGGACGACGAGGACTTCGGCTTCGTCCCGATGGCGGTCTCGATCGACGACGACGCCGGAGCCGCCGCGCCCCTGGACTTCGACCTGCCGCCGCCAGTGGCGCTGGATCCCGAACCTGTGGTCGCCGCAGGCGGCGCCTGGGTCATCGACTTCGCGCCCAAGACCGAGATGTACGCCAAGGCCAACGAGGCCGGGCTGCTGCTGCGCGAACTGGCCCGCCTGGGCGAGACGCAGGTGACGCTGGACGACAGCGACCTGCCGCCGCTGGACCAGATTTCCGCCGAGAGCGCCTATCTGCGCTGGACCATCCGCCTGACGACCGAGGCCGACGAGGCCGCGATCCGCGAGGTGTTCGAGTTCGTCGAGGACGACTGCGTCCTGTCGATCGTCCGCGAAGGCGGCGACGAGCCGGCCCCCAAGGCCGACGTGCCGACGAGCGACGACGACCTGGCCAAGGCCAGCGCCGACGCCCCGCTCGATCTCGCCGCCCTGCTCGCCCGCGTGTCCGGCGACGCGCCGGCCATGGCCGCCGAACCTGAACCTGCGCCGGAGCCCGAAGCGGCCGCCGACATGGACGTCGCCGCGCTGATCGCCCGCGCCCAGGCCGAGACCACCACCCCGGCCCCGCCCCTGGCACCCGCGGCCACGCCGGCTCCGGCTCCGGCGCCCGCCGCGGCGAAGGCCGCCGCGCCCGCCAACGCTCCGGCCGCTCCGGCCCAGGCCACGATCCGGGTCGACCTGGATCGCGTCGACCGGCTGATCAACGCCGTCGGCGAACTGGTCATCCAGCAGGCCATGCTGTCCCAGCGTGTGCTGGAAAGCGGCCTGGCCCGCTCGTCGAACGTGGTGCTCGGTCTTGAAGACCTGGAACTGCTGACCCGGGAAATCCAGGACAGCGTCATGGCCATCCGCGCCCAGCCGGTGAAAAGCGTCTTCCAACGCATGCCGCGCCTGGTCCGCGAGGTCGCCGACATGGTCGGCAAGCGCGTGCGCCTGGTCATGGAAGGCGAAGGCACCGAGGTCGACAAGACCGTCATCGAGCGCCTGACCGACCCGATCACCCACATGTTGCGCAACGCCATCGACCACGGTCTGGAAACGCCCGAGGGCCGCGCCGAAGCCGGCAAGCCGGCCGAAGGCGTCGTGCACATGCGCGCCCTGCACCGTGGCGGCCGCATCGTTATCGAGATCCAGGACGACGGCCGCGGCATCAACCGCCAGCGCGTCCGCGGCATCGCCATCGACAAGGGCCTGATCGCCGAGGACGCGGTGCTGTCGGACGAAGAGACCGACAACCTGATCTTCCTGCCCGGCTTCTCAACCGCCGAGACCATCTCGGACATTTCCGGCCGCGGCGTCGGCATGGACGTGGTCCGCCGCTCGATCCAGGGCCTGGGCGGCCGCATCTCGATCTCGTCCGAACCCGGCAAGGGCTCGAAATTCACGATGTCGCTGCCGCTGACCCTGGCGGTGCTGGACGGCATGGTGGTGACCGCCGCCGAGCAGACCCTGGTCGCGCCGCTGTCGGCCATCGTCGAGAGCCTGACCCCGCGCCCCGAGGACGTGCACTATGTCGGCGGCAAGGACGCGGTGATCCGCATCCGCGACACCTTCGTCCCGCTGATCGACGTCGGGGTTTCGCTCGGCTTCCGCGACGGCCCGATGGAAGCCGGCCAAGGCGTGGCCATCCTGGTCGAGAGCGAAGGCGGCGGCAAAGCCGCCCTGCTGGTCGACGCCATCCAGGGCCAGCGCCAGGTCGTGATCAAAAGCCTTGAGGCCAACTACCAGCAGATCGACGGCATCGCCGCCGCCACCATCCTGGGCGACGGCCGCGTCGCCCTGATCCTCGACGTCGACGCCCTTGTGACCACCCAGCACCGGCGCAAGCCGACGCCGCGTAGCGAAAAGCGAATGGCCGGATGAGCATGACCGACCCGATGACCCATTCCGCCGCCGGCGCGCGGCGCGAACTGATCGCCTTCCGCATCGCCGAGCAGGAATTCTGCGTCGACATCATGCAGGTGCGTGAGATTCGCGGCTGGACTCCGGCCACGCCCCTGCCCCGCACTCCGTCCTACATGAAGGGCGTCATCAACCTGCGCGGCGCTGTGCTGCCGATCGTCGACCTGGGCGCGCGCCTGGGCCTCACCACCAGCGAGCCCAGCGCCCGCCACGTGATCATGGTGGTCAATGTCGGCGGACGCACGCTCGGCCTGCTGGTCGAGGCGGTCAGCGACATTATCAATGTCAGCGACGACATGGTGCAGCCGACCCCGGACGTGGCCTGCGACCAGGTGAAGACCTTCGTGAAGGGCCTGTTCGCCATCGACGGACGCATGGTCAGCCTGATCTCGCTCGATCGCGTCCTGCCCGAGACCGAGGCGGAAGCCGCATGACGACCCCGGTCGATACGCGCGCCAGGGGCGGCGCCGCGGCCGGACTGGTCGAAGGCGAGTTCCTGTTCACCGAAGACGATTTCAAGAAAATCGCCAACATCCTGCACAGCCACGCCGGGATCGCCCTGGCCGAGGGCAAGGCCGCGCTGGTCTATTCGCGCCTGGCCAAGCGGCTGCGCACGCTGGGCCTGCGCTCGTTCCGCGAATACTGCAGCCTGGTCGAAGGCCAGCAGGGCGTCGACGAGCGCCAGGCGATGATGGCGGCCCTGACCACCAACGTGACCCGCTACTTCCGCGAGCCGCACCACTTCGACCACCTCCGCGAGGTGGTGATGCCAAAGCTGGCCGAAACTGCGCGCCGCGGCGGCCGGGTGCGGCTGTGGTCGGCGGCCTGCTCCAACGGCCAGGAGCCCTACTCCATGGCCATCACCGTGCTCACCGCGCTGCCCGAAGCAGCTAGCCTGGACGTCAAGATCCTGGCCACCGACATCGACCCGAACATGATCGCTGAAGGCAAGGCCGGCGTGTACCGCGAGGACGCCGTCGCCCCGGTGCCGATCGACCTGCGCCGCAAGTGGTTCAAGAAGTTCGGCTCGGGCTGGGAAGTCGCCGACGAGCTGCGCGAGCTGGTGGCCTTCCGCGAGTTGAACCTGATCGGCGACTGGCCGATGAAGGGCAAGTTCGACGTGATCTTCTGCCGCAACGTGGTGATCTATTTCGACGAGCCCACCCAGGAGCGGATCTGGAGCCGCTTCGCGCCCGCGCTCGTTCCCGGCGGCACGCTGTACATCGGCCATTCGGAACGCGTGTCCGGCCCCGCGACCAGCCTGTTCGAGACCACCGGATTGACCACCTACGCCCTGCGAGGCGCCCGATGAGCGTCGGAGTCCTCGTCGTCGACGACAGCGCCACCATGCGCGGCCTGATCGCCGCCGCCCTCAAACGCGACCCGGAAATCGAGGTCCTTGGTTTCGCCAACGACCCGCTGGAAGCCCGCGAGCAGATCAAGAAGCTCAATCCCGACGTCGTCACCCTCGACATCGAGATGCCGAAGATGAACGGCCTGGAGTTCCTGGAAAAGATCATGCGCCTGCGGCCGACGCCGGTGGTGATGGTCTCGACCCTGACCCAGGCCGGCGCGGACGTGACCCTGGAGGCCCTGGAGCTCGGCGCCGTCGATTGCGTCGGCAAGCCGGTCGGCGGGGTCACCGCGCAGGAAGCCTTCAACGACCTCACCGCCAAGGTGAAGGCCGCCGCCCGGGCGCGGGTGAAGCCGTACAACGGCCCGACCACGCCGGTGGAGCGCGACGGCGACTACCGCGCGTCGGACGCGATCCTGGCGATCGGATCGTCCACGGGCGGGGTCGAGGCGCTGATGACCATCCTGGCGACCTTCCCGGAGACCTGCCCGCCGACGGTGATCACCCAGCACATGCCGGCGACCTTCACCAAGAGCTTCGCCGCACGCCTGGACCGCATCTCGGGCGCGCATGTGACCGAGGCCCGCGACGGCGACCGCCTGCAGCCGG
Source organism: Phenylobacterium sp. 58.2.17 (assembly GCF_026411515.1). Taxonomy (NCBI): domain Bacteria; kingdom Pseudomonadati; phylum Pseudomonadota; class Alphaproteobacteria; order Caulobacterales; family Caulobacteraceae; genus Phenylobacterium; species Phenylobacterium sp. 58.2.17. The sequence goes on from NZ_JAPMTQ010000014.1 coordinate 21,174, forward strand.
GCCACGTCTACATCGCCCCCGGCGGCGACCAGCACATGGAAGTGCTGTCGGCCTCGCATCCGGTGATCCGCCTGCGCGCGGGCGAGCCGGTCAACGGCCACCGGCCCTCGGTCGATGTGCTGTTCGACTCGGTCGCCAAGCTCAACCGCCACGCAGTCGGCGTGATCCTGACCGGCATGGGCCGTGACGGGGCCGCCGGTCTGCTGGCCATGCGCAAGGCCGGAGCCCGGACGCTCGGCCAGGACGAGTCCTCCTGCGTCGTCTACGGCATGCCGCGGGTCGCCTTCGAAATCGGCGCCGTCGAGAAGCAAGTGGGCCTCTCGCGGATGGGTCCGTCCATCTTGAACCTCTGCTCCGCTGCAGACATCCATAGGAGCGCCTGATGCCTACCGCTGTCAGCATCAAGACCCTGATCGTCGACGACCAGCAGACGATGCGCTCGCTCATCCGCACCAGCCTGCACGCCCTGGGCATCACCCAGACGCGCGAGGCGCCCGACGGCGAGGAAGCGCTGCGCCAGCTGATCGCCGCGCCGGCCAACCTGGTGATCACCGACTTCAACATGCCCAAACTCGACGGGCTGGGCCTGCTGCGCGCGATACGCGCCCACGGCCCGACCTCAAAGACCGCGGTGATCATGCTCACCGGCCGCGCCGACCGCGAACTCGTGCAGCGCGCGGTGCAGTTCGGCGTGAACAACTACCTGGTGAAGCCCTTCACCACCCAGACGCTCAAAGAAAAAATCGAAGCGGTGTTCGGTCCCCTGACATGATCGTCGAGAACGTCTCTGGACGGCCGGGAAAACGGATCCATGTGGTGCAGGGAGAGCACCACATTTCCAGCGACCCCGATGTCATGCTGACCACGATCCTCGGATCGTGCGTGGCGGTGTGCATGCGCGATCCAAAGACCGGCGTCGGCGGCATGAACCACTTCCTGCTGCCGAGCGGCAAGGCCGAGGGACTGGACGAAGGCCGCCGCTACGGCGCCTACGCCATGGAACTGCTGATCAACGAGCTGCTGCGCTCGGGCGCGCGCCGCGACCGGCTGGAAGCCAAGCTGTTCGGCGGGGCCCGGATGTTCGGCGGGTTGTCGGACGTCGGCGCCTCGAACGCCGCCTTCGCCGAGAAATTCCTGCGCGACGAAGGCATTCCCGTCGTCGGGTCCAGCCTGGGCGGCCTGGCCGCCCGGCGGGTGCAGTACTGGCCGACCACCGGCCGGGCGCAACAACGAACCGTCACTGATAACGCGGAGCTAACCCGTCTGCGCGAACCTGTGGTCCGTGCCCCCGCGCCGGTCGAGGACGAAGGGTCCGTGGAGCTGTTCTGATGAGCCAATCCGCCATCGTCCGCACCCCCGAGGTGCTGGCCTCGATCGCCCAGGAGCTGGAGCACGCTGGAGAGCTGTGCGACCGCCTGGAGACCCTGGTCACCCAATTGGTGCGCGCCAGCCGCGGCGAACCGCTGGCCATCGCCCTGCACGAGGCCCAGACCCTCGACGTGCTGACCCAGCATCTGGCCGCGTTGGCCAACTTCACCCGCAAGCTGTCGGCCCAGGCCGAGAGCGACGCCTATGACCTCACCGACGCCGTGGCCGGCGTCACCCTCGGCGACCTCGCCAACCGGCTGGCGCGGGTGACCCGCGAGGGACCGGTGCGGGCGGCGGCCGACGCCGGGGACCTCGACCTCTTCTAGGCGGCGCGCCGATGGCCCTCGATCCCAAGATCCGGATCAATCTCGACCGATCGGTGGTCCTGCTGGTCGAACAGAACTCGCAGGCTATGGACGCGCTGACCGCAATGTTCCGCGGGTTCGGCGTACGCAAGCAGTTCAAGGCGGCCAGCGGCGCCGAGGCGATGCACATCATCAAGACTCAGGAACTCGACCTGATCGTCGTCGATGCGCACATGCCGGACATGGACGGCTACGATCTGGTGCGCTGGCTGCGCCGCGAAGGGCCCGACAACGCGCGCTTCACTCCGGTGATCATGCTGACCGGCCACGCTGCGCGCAGCATGGTCGAGAAGAGCCGCGACTCCGGCGCCAACTTCGTGGTCTCGCGGCCGTTCACTCCCGAAATCCTGCTGCAGCGGGTGTTCTGGGTGGCCAAGGACGAACGGCAGATGGTCGTCGCCGAGGGCTATGTCGGTCCTGACCGCCGGTTCAAGAACATGGGCCCGCCGCTGGGCATCAAGGGCCGACGCAAGGACGATCTCTCCACGCACGTCGGGGCCGCGACCGATCCGAACATGGATCAGTCCGACATCGACATGCTGCTGAAACCGATGAAGGCGCAACTGTGAGCGAAGCTGAATTCGTCAAGGTCAAGTACCGCTTGACCGAACAGGTCGCCCGCCCGGGCGGCATGACCGCCGGGATCGCCAGCGAGCGCGCCCAACGCGAGCTGGCCGCTCATGCGGGCGATGCGATGAAATCGCTCGGCAACATGATCGGCCGCCTTGAGGTGATGACCCGCGAGCAGACCGCCGCGCTGGACGCCGTCTACGAGGAAGCCTCCGCGATCCTCGACATCGCCGGGCTGTTCGACAAGCGCGTGCTCTGCGACGCCTGCTACAGCCTCTGCGAACTGGTCGATCGCCAGCGTACGCACGGGCGTCAGGACTGGACCTCGATCAGCGTTCACGTCAGCGCGTTGCGGCTGCTCTGGACCAAGGACGGCCAGGATCCTGCCTCGCTGAAATCGGTCGTCGACGGCCTCTGGTCGATCACCGACCGGCTGGCGCCCTAAAGCAAAGTCGGTGCGGACTTCGCTCAAGACTCTTTGAGCTCAGGGGCGTTTTCCTCACCGAACCAGCGGCCTTCGGCGAATGACGCCCTGGGGCGCCGTCCCGTTTTCTATTCCGGCCTCGCGTAACGCTGGCTGACCTTGCGCAGGCCGGCCAGGATCGCCTGGGTGCCGGCGGCGTCGGCCGCGCCCTCGGTCTGCAGCAACAGGCGGCAGGCGCGCAGGTGCACCGCCACGGCGTTGGCGTCCCAGCGCTGCTGGCCCTTCAGATAGTCCAGCAGGTCCGACAGGCTGATCAGCGCGGTGTCGATGGCCGCCAGCCCGCAGACGCTCGGCACACCGATCGGTTTGGCGACGATGTCGTAGAGCTCGCCGGTCAGGGCGGCGTCATAGTCAGCGCCGGCCCGCAATGCGCAGGCCTCGGCCTGGTCGAGCATGGTCGTCAGTTCGCCGAGACAGTCGTTCTTGAGACCGGCGAGCCCCGCGCCGGCCCTCTGGACGGCCTCTGCGACCGGCAGGCCGCCCGGCGTGCGCAGCAGCTTCGCCAGCTTGACCGGCGGGGTATGGATCCGAACCGAGCTCATAGTTCCACCCGTCTTGTCTTCATCAGGCTGTCGATGACCTCCTGATCCATGTTGGGGCTTTGGGCTTCGCCGATGTCGCCTTGCAGGTCATCGCGACGGCGGCCGGTCATCCCGGCGGGGACGCCGTCATTCTTGAAACGGCGGTCGGGGCCGACATAGGTGTCGCACTCCACGAACCTGCGGCCCTCGCGCGCGATCCAGATGATGCGTTCGAGCACGGCGATCGGGGTCAGCGGCTTGGCCATGATGAAATGCGCGCCGCAGTCCCTGGCCTTCTGCACCGCGTGGCTCGGCGTGTGACCTGAGGTCAGCAGCACCGGCGCATAGCAGTTCGGCTCGATCTTGCTGGTCCGCAGCCAGCTGACGAAGTCGTAGCCCTCGCCCCCCGCGCCCATGGAGTCGCAGACGATCAGGTCGACCTCGACCTTGGCGATCGTCTCCTTGGCTTCTTCGACCTTTTCGCAGCGATGCAGCGTCTTGACCCCGAAGCCGGTAAGAATCTGCACGAGGATGCTCATGCCCATGGGGGACTCATCGAGCACCAGCACCGAAGCGCGCTCGAGATTGAAGCGGGCGCGGGATTCCGGACTAAGACCCATGCACTTTCCGGCGGTGAAGCAATCGCCTCAACCTATGGCGGTCAGGGTTAATAAGTGTTTCCGACCGCCCTGCTGCGGCGAGACGCCTCAGGGACGCAGGTAGATCGGATTTCCGAGCAGGACGAGCCTTCCGCCGGCGTCGCGCACGTCGACGCGCAGCCAGCGCGACCGGCCGTCGGCGGTGAGATCGAAGGCCAGTGTCTGGTCCGAGCCCGAGAGGTTCGGGTCTGCCAGGGCCGCCAGCCCGGCGCCGTCGCCAGCCAGGACGATGCGTCCGCCCGGAACGCCCACGACCCGCACGGAGAGGGAGATCTTGGCCCCGGCCGGCGCGGCGATCTGGTCGCCCATCTGGGCCTCGGCGGCGCCCGCTCGCGCGGTGACTTCGAGCAGCCGCCCGCGGGTTCCGGCCACGTCGAGGAACACATGGCCCCGGCGGATGGCCCGCAGGATCGCGACCTGGCTGAGTTCGGGCGCGCGCACCACCGTGGTCGGCACGCCGATGGCCGGCGCCCGGGCAGGGTCGAGGCTGGCGTCATGGTTGTCGGAACCGCCGATGGCGGTGATCTGTAGGCCCTCGTTGAGGCGCGCCTCCCAGAAAGCGAGCCCCGAGAGCGGCCCCTCAGCCGCGCCGCCGTTGATCACTTCGACCGCCTGCACGCGCGAATAGTCCGTAGACGGAGCGATCCAGCCGCAGCCCATGCAGAGCTCGCCCGACGGCAGGCCCGGATGGTTGATCGACAGGAGACCGCCGGCCTTTTCCGACTGCGCCTGGATGTCGGCGAAGCGGGGCGCGCGCGGGCCGCCCAGCTGGAAATCGACGAAGGCGGTCGGACCGAACAGGTTGGCGTGCCCGTGGAAGGTCGTGATCTCGCGCCCCGGGATGATCAGCAGGTCGTCGTAGTAAGGCGCCAGTTCGCGCAACGCCTCGAAGTGCGAGGTGGTGTTGTGATCGGTCACCGCCACGAAATCGAGACCGCGGGCGGCCGCCGCATCCAGGGTCTTGAACACAGGACAGGGAACCTTCGCGCCCTTGCGCGACAGGCAAGCGCCGTCGCTGTGGCCGGTGTGCATGTGCAGGTCGCCGCGCCACCAGCGATCGTCGCCGCCGGCCGCCGGCTTGTCCGAGAAACCGGTGAAGGCCGCGCCGACCGGCTCGAACCAGATCTTGGCCACATAGTCGGCGCGGGCGGTCTTGCGGATGTTGGGCGCGCCGAGGATCAGCTTCCAGGTTCCGGGCTTCAGCGGCCCGGCGAGGTAGGACGGCGTGGCGTCGGCCTCGGCAACGGTGAAGCGGCTCTTGTTGCCGCCGCTCCAGCCGCGGAAACGCTCCGGATCGCGTAGCCCCAGATCGATGACCGACTTCTGCTCCTTGCCGGTGTAGCTGAACTCAACGTTCAGCCGCCCGGTCCCGGCCGGCACCCTGAACGGCAGCTCGGTGTAGGTCTCGTGCGCGGCCCCGGTGAGGGTTCCGGTCAGGGTCAGGTCCGGCGCGCGCGCGGTCTGCGCCCGCGCCGCCGCCGCGTCGAAGAAGACGGCGAGCAGCACGAGGGCGATCAGCACCGCCCCCGCCCGCAGGCCCTGCTGCTGTGTCCACGTCATCAGAACCCGTATAGCACGGCGGCCCGGAACGCGCGGCTGGGCGCGCACCGATCAAGCCCGCATCAAAGTGCGACCGGTCGTGCGATTTATGATTGCCGCGACGACAACCCCTCCATATTTACGTCGTAAGCAAAATTGGGAGACGGGTATGGAAACGAGCCTGCAACTGCGTTCGCTGGTGAAGTCGAGCGGCGAACTGGAATTGTCCCTGGCGCAGGTCCCCGTGCCGCAACCGGCCGCCGACGAGGTGCTGGTCCGCATTGAGGCCGCGCCGATCAACCCCTCGGACCTTGGCCTGCTGCTCGGCCCGGCCGACATCGCCAACGCCACGGTCAGCGGTTCGGGCGCCGACGCCGTCGTCACCGCCCCCGTGCCGCAGCGTTTCATGGGCGCGCTGAAGGCACGGCTGGACGCCTCGATGCCGGTCGGCAACGAGGGCGCCGGCGTGGTCGTCGCGGCGGGCGACTCGCCCCAGGCCAAGGCGCTGCTCGGCAAGACCGTCGCCATCCTCGGCGGCGCGACCTACGCCCAGCACCGCATCGCCAAGGCCAGCGACGTGCTCGAACTGCCGGCCGGCGCCACGGCGGCCGACGGCGCCTCGTGCTTCGTCAACCCGCTGACCGCGCTCAGCATGACCGAGGTCATGCGCCGCGAGGGCCACACCGCTCTGGTGCACACGGCGGCGGCATCGAACCTCGGCCAGATGCTCAACAAGATCTGCATCGCCGACGGGATCAGCCTGGTGAACATCGTGCGCAGCGCCGAGCAGGCCAAGATCCTCAAGGACATCGGCGCCAAGTATGTGATCGACTCCACCGCGCCCGACTTCATCGCCGCCCTGACCGACGCGATCGAGGAAACCGGCGCCACCCTGGCCTTCGACGCCATCGGCGGCGGCAAGCTGGCCTCGCAGATCCTGTCGGCCATGGAGGTCGCAGCCAACCGCAAGGCCACCGAATACAGCCGCTACGGCTCGTCGACCTACAAGCAAGTCTACATCTACGGCGGCCTGGACACCGGCCCGACCGAACTGGCCCGCAACTTCGGCCTGTCGTGGGGCGTCAACGGCTGGCTGCTGACCCCGTTCCTGATGAAGCTGGGCGCTGACGCCGCCAAGCTGCGCGCCCGGGTGGCGGCCGAACTGAAGACCACCTTCGCCAGCCACTACACGGCCGAAATCTCGCTGGCCGAGGTGCTGCAGCCGGAGGTCATCGCCGCCTACGCCCGCAAGGCCACCGGCGAGAAGTACCTGATCAACCCGAACAAGGGCGTCTGACGCAAAAAAATGCTGCACCCACGCCTTGCAGCATGGGTGCAGCATGAACTGCGGTAAGCCGCTGTTTCTAGATCACTTCTCGTTGGTGAAGATCACCGTTCCGGAGGCGGCGAACATGCCGCCGACGCCGTGGGCGACGCTGATCTTGGCGCCTTCCACCTGGGCCGCCGCCGTGCCGCGCATCTGACGCACGCTCTCCTGCAGGGCGTACATGCCGTACATCCCCGAGTGCATGTAGGAGAGCCCGCCGCCGTTGGTGTTCAGCGGCAGCTTGCCGCCGATGGCGGTGTTGCGCTCGTTGATGAAGTCCTTGGCCTCGCCCGGCTTCACGAAGCCGAGGTCCTCCAGGCCGTAGAGCGGCAGGTGGGCGAAGGCGTCGTAGATCATCAGGTGATCGACGTCGGAGTGCTTGATGCCGGCGTCGTCGAAGGCCTTCTTGCCCGAGATCTTGAAGGCCGTGGACGAGGTGAAGTCGTACATCTGCGAGACCATGGGGGTCTCGACGCTCTCGCCCGTGCCGAGGATGTAGACCGGCTTTTGCGGGAAGTCCTTGGCGCGGTCGGCGCTGGTCAGGATCAAAGCCCCGCCGCCGTCGGTGACCAGGCAGCACATCAGCATCCGGAACGGCCAGGCGATCATCGGCGAGTTCAGCACGTCGTCGACGCTGATCGGGTCCTTGAAGCTGGCGCGCGGGTTCTTGGCCGCCCACTCGCGCTGGATCACCGCGACGTTGGCCAGATCCTGCTCGGTCACGCCGTAGGTCTTCATGTAGCGAAGCACCGGAACGGTGAACATGGTCGGCGGCGAAGTGACGCCGAACGGCATCTCGAACTGGCCCATCAGGCTGGAGGGCGAACGCGCCCAGCCGCCGGCGCCGACTCGGCTGCGGCCCGATTCGCCGTGGGTGATCAGGATGGTCTTGGCGTGGCCGGCGGCGATCGCCGCCGCAGCATGGCGCACGTGCAGCATGAACGAGCAGCCGCCGACCGACGTGCCGTCGGCATAGGTCGGCTTGATGCCGAGATAGTGGGCCAGTTCGACCGGGCTGATGCCGGCGGTGGCGACGCCGTCGATGTCGGCCGGCGTCAGGCCCGCATCGGCCATGGCGTTCAGCGCCGCATCGGCGTGCAGGCCGATCACGGACACGTCCGGAATCTTGCCCATCTTCGTGGTTTCCGCGGCCCCGACGACCGCGACGGAATTCTTCTGCATTGTCTTTGCGCCCTTACGACTTGGCCGGCTGGAAGAAGGGCAGCGAGATGGTGTCGCTGAACTTTTCGAAAACGACCTCGAGCGGCATGTCGAGGACCAGGGCTTCAGGCGTCTGCGGGCAGCCGACGATGTTGGTCATCATGGTCGGGCCCTCTTCGAGCTTCACCACCGCGATGGCGTAGGGCTCGGTCCCCATGTCGGGGCGGGGGCGGTGATTGATCACATAGGACCACAGGATCGCCTTGCCGCTGGCCTTGAAGACCTCGACGTCGCGCGAGCCGGTCTTCGGGCAGAAGGGGCGCGGCGGGAAATAGGCTTCGCCGGTGGCCTTGTTGCGTTGCAGGAGCAGTTCGCCCCGGGCCGCCCCGTCCCAGAAATGCTGGGTCTCGGGCGTGGGTTCAGGCAAGATTCTCGCCATCTAAAATTCGTCCCCAATCAAAATTCGACATTTGGAAATTGGCCCGCCTGACGACGGGCGCGGCAGCAAAGCCCGATACGGCGCCGTTGTCGATCCTGACGCTAAGGGAAACTTCGATGTCCGATCCCTTCGACCTCGCCCGTTTTCTCGACGCCCAGGCCGGCGTGATCGCCGCCGCCCGGGCCGAACTGGCCGCCGGGCGCAAGCAGTCCCACTGGATGTGGTTCGTATTCCCGCAGATCGCCGGCCTGGGATCCAGCGCCATGGCCCAGCGCTACGCCATCGGCTCGCCAGCCGAGGCCTCCGCCTACCTTGAGCACCCGGTGCTGGGCTCTCGGCTGCGCGACCTGACCGAACTGGCGTGCGAGGCGCCCGGGTCGGCGCGCGAGGTGTTCGGCCAGCCCGACGACCTGAAGTTTCGATCCTGCATGACGCTGTTCAACGCGCTCGCCCCGGAGGAACAGCCGTTCCGCACGGCGCTCGCCCGGTTCTTCGGCGGCGAGCGCGATGCGCGGACGCTGGATATCCTGGAGCGGCTCGACGGAAGTCGGCCAGACCAGGCGCGCTGAGGGCGAGCCGGTCTTCGGTCTGCGACCGAAACCGTTGCCGCTAAACCGGCGACGAGGCCAGCTTGCGGCGCTCGGTCGAGGCGACCAGTTCGGACCAGACCGCAGCCTCCAGCTCGCGCGCGCCCTTGGCCTCGGCCGCGGCATGCAACTGGATCAGGGCCGCGCGCAGGGCGTCGTTGTCGGCCTTGAGCGCGGAGAGGCGCAGGTCCTCGTCCGCGCCGGACGCCAGGGCGGCGAAGTCGAGCCCCGCCTCCCCGGCCCTGGCCAGCAGCGGCCGGATGGCGCGGTTCTCGGTCACCAGCCGGGCGGCCGAGCCGTCCCAGACCTCGGCGGCGACGCCCAGCAGCGCGGCCGAGAGGCCGAGCGAGCTGGCCCGGTCGGCGGGGTGGACGTCGGGCATGGCGTTGCGCATGCACAGTCCGGCGAGCTCTGCCAGGACGGCGGGAACGGTCGGGTTCATAGGCGTCCCATCACTTGCAGGGTGGCGCGGTCCTGGGCGTTCTGCAGCAACCAGGGCGGATAGACCATGATCGGCTCGCGGTTGCCGCCGTCGATCCAGACGCGGGCCGACGAGATCCAGATCGCCTGACCCTTCACGCAGTTGAACAACTCCCACCAGTGCAGGGCGGCGGGATCGGCCGTCAGGCCGCTGGCGCGTTCCCAGATGGCGACGGCCTCCTCGCGGGGCAGCAGGCCGCCGGCCTTGCCCTGGCCAAACGACCAGACCGGATTGAAGCTCCAGCCGAGGTCCTCCAGCGGATCGCCCAGGTGGCACATTTCCCAATCGAGGATGCCGTGGATGCCGCCAGCCTCGTCATAGAGGAAATTGCCGGTCCGATAGTCGCCGTGCACCACCGACAGCTTCTGGGCCGGCGGCGGCGGATTGGCCCGCAGCCAGCGGATCGCCGCCCGGGTGATCGGCAGCGGCTCGGGCTCGTCGCGATCGAGCAGGCCTTCCCAATAGCTGAGCTCACGGTCCCAGCAGGCGTCCTGCGCCACGGGCGCCATCACCTGCGTGAGGCCCAGCGCCGCCGGATCGGCCTTGGCGATCTCGCCGAGGATCGTCCACTTACGCTGGCCAAGCTGGCCGAGGGTCGCTGCATAGGGCGGTCCGAACAGCGCCGCAGGTCCGGCCTGGAACCCGGCGATCTCCTCGGCGATGAAGAACGGGTGGTCGAGGGCGGCGTCCTCTTCCTCCAGCCACAGCATCTCGGGCACCGGCACGGCGCTGCCGTGGAAGGCGCGGTAGGCCTCGAACTCGATGCGACGCTCGGTCTCGATCAGAGAGGCCGGTGGATCGCGCCGCAGGATCAGCTTGCGCTCGCGCGCTGCGCCGTCCTCGTTCCACAGCAACCGAAAACGATAGGTCTCGCGCGAGGCGCCGCCCGAGATACGCGACAGGTCTTCGACCGTCACGTCGCGCGCGCCGGGCATGCGGGCGGCGATGTAGGCGGCCAGACGGGGTTCTAACGCCATACTCAAACTCAATGCATCGAGAAGCGGACAGGCAGGGTCTTGGGCCCGCTGACGAAGGTCGCCTGGCTCAGCTTGGGCTCGTCGGCCAGCTCCAGGCTCTGGATGCGCGGTAGCAGCTCCTCCCAGAGGATGCGCATCTCCATCTTGGCCAGGTGCTGACCCAGGCACAGGTGCGCGCCGTAGCCAAAGGCCAGGTGCTTGTTGGGCTTGCGGTCGATCTTGAACGCCGCGGGGTCGTCGAAGACCTCCTCGTCGCGGTTGCCCGAAGCGTAGCAGAGCATCATCCAGTCGTCCTTGGCGAGCTGGCGTCCCGCGAACTCGGTCGCTTCGGTGGCCGACCGCATGAAGGTCTTCACCGGGGTGATCCAGCGAATGCTCTCGTCCACCAGACTCGGGATCAGGGTCGGATCGGCCTTCACCTTAGCGAACTCGCCCGGATTGGCGGCCAGGCCCCACAGCGCCCCGGCGGTCGAGGACGAGGTGGTGTCATGCCCGGCGGTGGCGACGATCATGTAGTAGCTCATCGCCTCCAGCTCTGAGATCGGCTGGCCATCGATCTGCGAGTTGGCGATCACCGAGGCGACGTCATCCTTGGGGTTGGCCCGGCGGTCGGCCGACATCTTGGCGAAATAGGCATAGAAATCCGCCACCACGCCCTCGGTCAGCATCTTGGAGATGTCCGGCGCACTGTCGCGGGCGAGCTCAGGATCGGTCGCGCCGAACAACTCCTGCGTCAGGGTCAGCATCCGCGGCTCGTCCTCTTCCGGGACGCCGAGGATCTCCATGATCACGTGCAGCGGGTAGCCCAGGGCGACGTCGCGAACGAAGTCGCACTCGCCGCCGGTCGCCGCCATCCGGTCCACCGCCTTGCGCGCGATGCCGCGGATACGATCTTCCAGGCCCTTGATGTTGGTCGGCATGAACCAGGACTGGGTCAGGGCGCGATATTTCGGGTGATCGGGGGCGTCCATCTGCACCAGGCTGCGGACCAGGTGCGGGCTGCCGCCCATCATGGCGCGCACGGCGGTGTCGGCGGCCTTGTTGGTGATGACGGTCGCCTTGTCGCCGCTGTGAAACAGCGCGTTCTGGCGGCTGATCTCCAGGATGTCGGCGTGTTTGGTCGCCACCCAGAACGGGTCGAAACCTTCGATTTCGGCTAGCCCGAAGGGGTTGTTAGCGCGGAGCCAAGCATAGGTCTCGTAGATGCGCCCGTCTGCATAGGCTTTGGGATCGACCAGATTGGCCGCGTATTCGTCGGGTATGCGCGCGATGCTTGTGCTCATCTCTCCTGAGCGCTCGTTGCCGGTTCACGCCACGTAACCTTACGTGGCGTCAGCAAAAAGCGTCCTCCCTTGTTTTGTTTTCTTTGTTCACTTGATAATGCCGCACACGGCGACGTCGCAATACCGTCAATCGACAAAGACAAGATCGCCGACAGTTCCAAGCCGTCTGGGAGGACGCCCCGCATGCTGACCAAGGCCGACGATTTTCCGATCCACCAGACGCCCGAGCCGATCGCCTACGCCGGCACGGACCGGAATTTCTATGATCGCTATTTCTTCAACGGCTATCAGCCCGATGGGACCGAGTTCTTCGCCATCGCCTTCGGCGTCTATCCGCAGCTCAACATCGCCGACGCCCACTTCTCGGTGATCCGCGACGGGGTCGAGCACTGCCTGCATGCCTCCAAGGTGATGAACATGGAGCGGCTTGACCTCGCCTGCGGGCCGATCTCGATCGAGGTGATCGAGCCGCTGCAGAAGCTGAAGGTCACGGTGGCGCCGTCGAACGGCTTCGCCGCCGAGATCGTCTTCGAGGGCCGCAGCTTCCCGATCGAGGAGCCGCGGTTCATGCGCCGGATCGGGCCGCGCGCCTTCATGGACTACACCCGCCTGACCCAGAACGTGCGCTGCACCGGCTGGATCGAGGTCGACGGCGTGCGCAAGCAGCTGGCGGCGGGAACGGTCGGCACCCGCGACCGCTCCTGGGGCATCCGCCCGGTCGGCGCGCCCGACCCGCAGCCGCCGGTCCCGATGACCGTCGGCGGCTTCTTCTGGCAGTGGACGCCGCTGAATTTCGCTGATCGCAGCATCTTCTTCCACGTCAACGCCGACCCGGACGGCCGCCCCTGGAACACCCGCGCGGTGATCGCCGCGGACGGCGCGGGGCCCGAGGCCTTCTACGAAAGCGAAGGCGCGAGCATGGACGAGGTGTCGCTGATTGCCGGCACCCGCCACGCCAAGACCGGAACGCTGAACGTGCCGCTGGCCCAGGGCTCGGCCGCCATCCGCTTCGAGCCGTTCCTGACCTTCCTGATGCGCGGTATCGGCTACGGCGCGCCGACCTGGCGCCACGGGGGCTACAAGGGCGACCTGGTGGTAGAGCGCGAGGACATCGACCTGAACGCCGTCGACATGGCCGCACCTGAGAACGTCCACATCCAGGCGCTCAGCCACGTCACCCTGACCCTGCCGGGCGAGGCGCCGGTCAAGGGCATGGGCGTGTTCGAGCAACTGATCGCCGGGCCGTATCGGCCGTACGGGGTGTAGCCCTTCCGTTCGTCATCCCCGGCTGCAGCGAAGCGAAATGCCGGGGCCCCATAAACTGCGCGCTCACGGGGTTATTCCGAACGCGGTGCGTCTGGGTGGCGGGGACAAGCCCAGCCAGACGATCGCGAGCCGATGACACACCCGGGCGACACCCCAACGCCCGTTTGAACCAGCGCTTGCGTGCAGGCCCCGGCCCCTGCACACTCGCGGTCATTGAAGATAGCCAGGCGCCATTTCGCGCGACTTTTGAAAGTTTGAGACTTTGAGCGCTACCTCTCCCGCGGCGATTAAGGCCGCGAAGCCGGACGTGCTGTCGTCCGTGGACGCCCTGATCGAAGGTCTGGCCAGCGTCGGCTACATCGCCTCGCGCCGCATCGCCACGGCCCTCTACATGGCCATCCACCTGCAAAAGCCGATCCTGGTCGAAGGCTCGGCCGGCGTGGGCAAGACCGAACTGGCGCTGTCGACCGCCAAGCTGCTCGGCCAGCCCCTGATCCGCATGCAGTGCTACGAGGGCCTGGACGAGTCCAAGGCGCTGTACGAGTGGAAGTACGGCAAGCAGCTGCTCTACACCCAGATCCTGAAGGACCGGATGGGCGCGGCCCTCTCCGACGCCCAGGACATGGACGCGGCCATGGAGCGGCTGCACGGCATCGGCGACCTGTTCTTCTCCGAGCCCTTCCTGGAACCCCGCCCGCTGATGAAGGCGCTGAAGGAAGACGACGGCTGCGTGCTGCTGATCGACGAAATCGACAAGTCGGACGAGGCGTTCGAGGCCTTCCTGCTGGAGGTGCTGTCAGCCTATCAGGTCTCCATCCCGGAGCTGGGCGTCATCGAGGCCAAGACCCCGCCGCTGGTGTTCCTGACTTCGAACAACATCCGCGACCTGGGCGACGCGCTTAAGCGCCGCTGCCTGCACCTGCACATCCCGCTGCCCGACGCCGACCTGGAGCGCAAGATCGTCGCCAGCCGCGTGCCGGGCATCGAACAGGCCCTGACCACGAACCTGGTTGGCTTCGTCCAGTCGCTGCGCACGCTCGACCTGCGCAAGTCGCCCTCGATCTCCGAGACGGTCGACTGGGCCCGCGCGCTGATCCTGCTGGGCGCAGACAGCCTGAGCCCGGAGATCGTCCGCGACACGCTGAACGTGCTGCTGAAGTTCGAGCCCGACATCGCTGCGGTGGAGCCGCAGATCTCCGAACTGCTGCGCCGTCCGGCGGCGTAGAGCATGACAGCTTCAAGTGGAAGCCGGTTGAAGCGGCCGTCATGCTCTAAGTTTTTGAAGATAGACCCTTTTTGTCCGGTTCAGGTGATTTCACCTGAACCGGAAAGGGTCTAGCCCCATGCAGGGTGCGCTGGAGGACTTCTTCCGGGCCCTGCGGGCCGCGGACGTGAAGGTCTCGCCTGCCGAGGCCATCGACGCCCACCGCACGGTGGAGAAGGTTGGCTTCGCCGATCGCGAGCTGTTCAAGGACGCGCTGTGCGCGACCCTGGCCAAGAGCTCGGACGAGGTGATCCGGTTCGACGAGACGTTCGAGACCTTTTTCCGCCGCGACGAGATGGCCTTCGAGCCGCCGCCGCAGGGCGACGGCGATCCGATGGAAGGCCTGCCGGAAGGCGCTGAGGAATCGGAGCTCGCCCGCATGCTGCTGGAGGGCGACGCCTCGGGCCTGGCCCAGGCGATGGAAGAGGCCGCCCAGCGCGCGCAAGTCTCGCAGATCCGCCTGACCACCCAGCGTTCGCGCCTGACCCGGCGACTGCTCGAAGAGATGGGGCTGGCCGAGATCGAGGGCATCATCGCCAACGCCCGAAAGCTGGAAGGCGGCGGCGACGCCGCCGACCGGCTGGAGGCCGGCAAGCGCCGGCTGGCCCAGGAAGCCCAGCGCTATGTCGAGCGCCAGCACGAACTCTACGCCTCAGGCTCGGGCAAGATGCTCCGTGAGGAGATGCTGGCCCGCAAGGCGCTGAACGCCGAGGGCGGCATCGATCCGGTCGACCAGGCGATGATGCAGGCCCTGGTCAAGAAGATGGCCAAGCGGCTGGCCGACCGCTATTCGCGCCGCCGCAACCGCGCCCGCAAAGGCCACATGGACATCCGCCGCACGCTGCGGAAATCAATGCCCTATGGCGGCATGCCGTTCGAGATCGTCTGGAAGACCGAGAAGATCGACAAGCCGTCGATCGTCTGCATCTGCGACGTGTCGAAGTCGGTGGCGGCCGCCGCGCAGTTCCTGCTGACCTTCCTCTACTCGCTAAATGAAGTGGTCGACCGGATGGAAGCCTATGCGTTCTCCGGCCGGCTGATCAGCGTCAACGACATCCTCGACGACGAGCACGTCGACGGCGCGATCTTCCAGGTGCTGCGCAAGATCGGCTTCCAGCAGACCGACTACGGCAAGTCGCTGGAGGATTTCTGCGAGAACCACCTCGATCACGTCGACCGGCACACCACCGTCATCTTCCTGGGCGACGGGCGGTCGAATTATGCCGATCCGCGGCTGGACCTGATGGCCACGATCCACAATCGCGCCCGCTCGGTCATCTGGCTGAACCCCGAGCCGGAGAGCTACTGGACCCAGGGCGACAGCGTCATGCACCGCTACGAGCGCTTCTGCCACGTGGCGAAGACCTGCAACACCCTGGGCCAGCTCGAACGGATCATCGAGGATGTGCTGCGCACCTACGTCCCTCACTAGGTCCCGGCGGCGCGGGCGCGGCGGGCGCTGGCCTCGAACGCGCCCCAGGCCAGCGAGGCCAGGAAGCCGAAATAGAGGATGTAGAGGCTGGCGACGTAGCCGCGCGCCAGCAGGGTGACGTCGGCCAGCTTGGCTGCATGGCACATCAGGGTCAGCGCCTCGGCCGCCCAGGCCCCGATCAGCCACTGGCGGTCGTAAAACCAGATCAGCAGCGTCACGACGCCGAGCACCGTCGCATCCACCGCCGCCACGCCCCAGAGCGGTTGCGGCAGGCCGCCAAGTTGCTGGGCCAGCGGGCTGAGGAAGAAGGCGGCGAGACTGACGAGTGCGGCGATCCGCTCGGGAACGCCGCCCTTCCAGAGCGCCAGCAGCGTGACCGTCGCCGTCGCGACGGCGCCGGTCAGCTGCACAGGCGCGTCGAACATCGCAAGCCAGCTCATCCCCGGAAGGGAAAGCGGTGCGGGCATCGCGTCAAGCCGCGCTGCGGACCGCGCGCAGGATCGGCCCCTCGGCTTCCGAGGCGCCGGTCGGCGGCTTCTCGACGCCGGTGCCATGCAGGGTGGCCGGCTTGACGCCGAGTTGGGGCGAAGCCTTCTCGAACGCGGCATGGGCCGACATCGTGTGGCCGCGCGCCTCGCCCAGGGCGTCGATGGTCCGGGTCAGGGCGGCGACGGCCTCGTGGCCGAGGACCGCCGAGTAGTTGTGCTCGCGGCGCAGGGCGCTGGTCTGGGCGATCAGCAAGGCGGCTTTCTCGAGGGCCGCATCCAGGGCGGCCTCGGTCTCGAAGAGCGAGGTGGCGATGGCCTGGGCCAGTTCACGACGTTGCATGAGGTGTCCTTCCTCCGCGCAAGGGCGCGGGACGTGGTGTGTTTCTGCGAAGAGGAGCGGCGTCGGCGGAGGGCCGGTCAGCCGCGGGCAAACCAGACGTCGAGCGTCTGCATGAGGTGGCCGAGCTGGATGGCGATGGCCAGACCGCCGATCAGCAGGGCCCCTGCGACTAGGGTGAACAACATGGCGCTCAGGAGTCGTCGCCAGGGGGTCCGGGTGGTCCCTGGGCCAGCCACCTCCACGACTGGGGGGGCTGCGCCTCGGCGGGCAACAAGACGAGCGCGACGCAGATAATCTCGCGCAGCAGATCGAGCTTCGTGAGATACGGGCTCATCTCGCGCGTCACCTGCAACAGGTGATGCACCGTCTCCCTCTGCTGACCTGTGCTGGCCAGGCTGTCGAAGATCGCTTCCAGGTCGCCCCAGGTAGTCTGTGGCAGTCGTCTCGCCGTGTGGGGCATGTGCGCCTCCTTTCGCCAAGGAGGTCACCATCTCGTCGACGCTCTCGGCCAGGGGGAGCGGCGCCCCTACGTAGTCATCACGTACATCGCCGGCGAGCAGACGTGCGGCGTCGCGCCGGTTGGCCACCCCCAGCTTCTTCATCGCCCGTTCGATATGCTTGTCGACCGTACGCGCCTCGAGCCCGAGCTCGCGCGCGATCTCCTTCGACTGGAGGTGGCGGGCCACCCCCATCAGGCACTGCCGCTCGCGTGGCGTGAGCGTGGCCAGCCTATCCATTACGCGTCCCCCGACCCTCGTCGGACGCGGCGCCTTCGAGGCGACCGCGCACAGCGAGGCCTAGCGGGCGTAAACTTGCTTAACGTCGATGACGAAGCAAGGCGCGGTCGGTCACACCCCTGTGCATCACCCGGTCACCAGCTGTCGATCCAGCGCAGCTTCTTCTCGGTGCGGACCGGTGCTGGCGGCTGCGCCTTCAGCCCCGCCAGCACCCAGCGCCGGGTATCGGCCGGATCGATCACGTCGTCGAGCGCCGGGCCCATGGCCTGGGACAACGCCTTGCCACGGGCGTAGGCGGCGGCGACCATTTCATCGAACTTCGCCTTACGGGCGGCCGCATCCTCGATGGCCGCCAACTCGTTGCGGTAGCCGAGCTTCACTGAGCCCTCCAGGCCCATGCCCCCGAACTCCCCGGTGGGCCAGGCGACGCTGAACATCGAGGCCTGGTAGCTGCCGCCGGTCATGGCGATGGCGCCCAGCCCGTAGCTCTTGCGCAGGATCACCGAGAACAGCGGCACCGTCAGGTTCGCCCCGATCACGAACAGCCGCGAGCAATGGCGGATCAGGCCGGTCTTCTCGGCTTCCGGCCCGACCATGTTGCCGGGGGTGTCGGATAGCGACAGCAACGGGATGTCGAAGGCCTCGCAAAGCTGCATGAAGCGCGCGGCCTTGTCGGAGGCGTCGGAGTCTATGGCGCCGCCGATATGCTGCGGATTGTTGGCGAACACGCCGACCGGCCGCCCCTCGATGCGAATGAAAGCGGTGACCATGGCCAGGCCGAACTTCGGGCGCAGCTCCAGCACCGAGCCCTCGTCGGCGATCAGCTCGATGACCTTGCGGATGTCGTAGACCCGCAGCCGGTTCTCCGGGATCGCCCGGCGCAACAGCCGTTGGTCGGCGCAGGTCCACGCGGCCACAGGTCCTTGAAAATAGGACAGGTACTGCTTGGCGAGCTTCACGGCATGGGCTTCGTCGTCGGCCAGCACGTCGATGGTGCCGTTGGCCTGCATGACCTTGATCGGCCCGATTTCCTCGGGGCGGAACACGCCGAGCCCGCCGCCCTCGACCATGGCCGGGCCGCCCATGCCGAGCGCCGAATCCTTGGTGGCGATGATCACGTCGCAGCAGCCGAGGATGGCCGCATTGCCGGCGAAGCAGCGCCCGGACGAGATCCCGACCAGCGGCACCGCGCCCGACAGCCGCCCCCAGAACTCGAAGCCGCGGACGAAGCCGCCGCCCTCGGTGTCGCCGGGCCGCCCGCCGCCGCCCTCGGTGAAGAACACGGTCGGCAACCGCCAGCGCGCGGCGATTTCGCTCATTCGGTCGAGTTTGTCGTGATTGTGCGAGCCCTGGGTGCCGGCCAGCACGGTGTAGTCGTAGGCCATCACCGCCACCCGGGCCTTGTCCTCGGCGAAGCGGTCGCCGTTGACCGCCCCCAGCCCCATCACCATGCCGTCGGCCGGGGTCTGGGCGATGAGCTCGTCGACCGTGTTGCGGCGTCGCCGGGCGGCGACGGTGAGCGCGCCATACTCGGTGAAGCTGCCCGGATCGCAGAGGTCGTCGATGTTCTCCCGCGTCGTGCGCTGACCGGTCTTGCGACGCCGGGCGACAGCGTCCGGCCGCGCCTCATCCAGTGTCATCCGGTGGCGCTCCAGCACCTCGGCCAGGTCCGGGCGGATGTGATCGAGGTCGATCGCTTCCTCGCCGATGACGGCGCCGCCGGCCACCTCGGCCGGCTCAATGAAGGCCAGGGCGTGGTCTTCGAAGACCGTGTCGCCCTCGCCCACGGCCACCAACCGCACGACGCCGGAGACGTCTGCGGCGATCACGTGCTCCATCTTCATGGCTTCCATGACGAACAGAGGCTGGCCCTCGCGCACCTCGTCGCCGACCTGGACCATCAGACCAATCACCGTGCCTTGCAGCGGCGCGCGCACCGGCCGCGTGCCTTCCGGGCCGTCCAGTTCCTCGGGCTCGTCCTGCGTCTCGGCCTGCGCCTTGCCGTGATGCAGCACGGCCAGCGGGTCGGCGGCGTCGACCTGCGCCCCGGCCCGCTTGGTCCCGCTCGCCGCCGCAGTCTCGAAGTAGTGGCGCGGGGCCGCCGGCGCCTGCGCCAGTTCCTCCATCCGCTCCTCGATCAACCGGGTGTGCACATCGCCGCTCGCCACCGCCGGATGGGCCAGCAGGCCTTGCAGGAATTCGATGTTGGTCGCCGCACCGACGATCTTGAACTCCGAGAGCGCGCGCCGCGCCTTGGCCGTCGCGGCCGGCAGGTCCGGCGCATGAACGATCAACTTGGCCAGCAGGGAGTCGAACCGGGTCCCTGTGCGGTAGCCGCCATAGCCGAAGCCGTCGACCCGCACGCCCGGACCCGACGGCGGCTCGTACGCCGACAGCACTCCGCCTGACGGCTTGGCGGCCCCGTCGGCAGTCATGGTCTCCAGGTTGACCCGGGCCTGCAGGGCGACGCCCCGCGGACGCGGAACCTCGGCCTGCACCAGACCGAGCTCGGCCAGGGAGCAGCCGCGGGCCAGTTCGATCTGCAGGCGGACCAGATCGAGCCCGGTCACCTCCTCGGTGACCGTATGCTCGACCTGCAGGCGCGGATTGGCCTCGATGAACACGACGCGCTCGGCGTCGACAAGGAACTCGACCGTGCCCAGGCTTCGGTAGTGCGCGGCACGGCCGAGGGCGACTGCGGCCTCGAACAGCCGCTCGCGGGTTTCCATCGGCAGGCTCGCCGCCGGCGCGATCTCGACCACCTTCTGCCTCTGGCGCTGCAAACTGCATTCGCGGTCCCACAGGTGTGAGACGACCTGGCCGTCGCCGACGATCTGGACCTCGACGTGACGGGCGCGGGGCAGGAACTCTTCGACATAGAGCGCCCCGTCGCCGAAGGCCGCCTGCGCTTCAGAGGCGCAGCGCTCGAAGGCGTCGGTCAGTTCGCCCGCCGACCGCACCGGCCGCATGCCGCGCCCGCCGCCGCCGGCGACGGCCTTGACCATCACCGCGCCGCCGGGCCCCAGGCTTTCCAGGAACGCCCGCGCTTCGGCCAAGGTCACCCCGCCATGGGTCCCGGCCAGGATCGGCACGTCGCAGCGTCGGGCCAGGCTGCGGGCCGCGCCCTTGTCGCCGAACAGCTCCAGCGTCTCGGGCGAGGGACCGACGAAGGCGACGCCCGCCTGAGCGCAGGCGCGCGCGAAGGCCGCGTTCTCGGAGAGGAAGCCATAGCCGGGGTGGACCGCGTCGCAGCCATGCGCCTGGGCCGCGGCGAGGATCTGGGCGCCGTCGAGATAGGCGGCGGGGCCGGCCCCGGTCAGGGCGTGAGCAGCGCCCGCCACCCGAGTATGCAGCGAGGCCGCATCGTCGCTGGAATAGACCGCCAGCGTGTCGATCCCCATGTCCGCAGTGGTGCGGGCGATACGAATGGCGATCTCGCCGCGGTTGGCGATCAGCAGCTTCTTCACGTGGCGTTTCCCCGCTCGGCTTCCTGGATCAAGAGCCTTGGCGGCTCTCGGGCTTTTCTCCCACTTTGCCCGGGCGCCGCGGGGGCCGTCTACGCCTTGGGAGCGAGTCCTTCGAAGAACGGCCGCACGTAGAGCGCGGCCGCGGCTTGCGGGGTCACGCCCGGCGTCCAGTGGTGCAGTTCGGCCGCGGCGTTGATCATCGCCGTCAGCATCTGGGCGCCGACATTGACGTCCACCGGTCGCACAGAGCCGTCGGCGATCCCGTCGGAGATCAGCGAGGCGAAGCGGTCCGACAGCCGGTCGAAGCGGGCCACCAGCTTGGGCTGAATGGCCTCTGGCGCCGACGTCAGGGCCGAGGCGCGCAGCAGGGGCGAATTGCCGTTGAGCTGGTACTCGACCAACGCCGTGGCGATGGTCGCCAGGGTCTGCAGCCCGCAGGTCGACACCGCCTCGGCCTGGCGGATGGCCCGGCGCATGACGTCGAAGGTCCGCTCAAAGCAGGCCACCACCAGTTCGTCCTTGGTCTCGTGGTGGTGATAGAAGGCGCCCTTGGTGACGTTGAGCCGGGCGCTGATCTTTTCGACCGAGGCGCCGACATAGCCCTCCTCGTTGATCAGCTGAGTGGCCGCGCGCAGGAAGAGTTCGCTGGACGCCTCGCCGCCCGCCTTGGGGATCAGGGTCGGCAATGAAACGGGGTCCCAGTCCGCGCCCGGCGCGGCGAGCCCGTCCACGGTGATCGCCCAAACGCGCTGCGACACCCGGCCGAAGTCTTCGACGTCGTTGCGGTGCAGCCAGACCGGCGCCCAGAACACCTCCGAGATCAGCAGCAGCGCCCGGGCCCCCAGCGCCGGCCGCGACAGCCCGCGGGTCTCGGGCCCCGACAGCAGCGTGCGGATGCGGCGGAACATGTCGACATAGGCGGCGTTGACCGGCGCGCTGTTCAGGGCCCGCACGTCGTTGAAGGCCGTGAGGGGCTCGGCCTCCCCCGCCAGCATCCGGGCGCGGTACTCGAAATAGGCGTCGAGGAACTGCTTCACCCGCGCCCGTACGTCCGGGCCGCCCTCGGCCTGGGCGATGAGACCGTTGTAGCGGTCTATGCCCCGCAGGAAGCAAGCCGCGGCCAGATCTTCCTTGTTCTTGAAGTAGTAGATCACCCCGGTCGGCACGAGGTCGAGGCGCGCGGCCACGTCGGCCAGCGTCATCCCCCGCACGCCGCGGCGGTTGAGCACCTCCACGGCCGAGCCCACAATGGCGTTCTTGCGCTGTTCATAGCGCTTGGTCGGTACACGGACCGTCGTCGTCGTCATCGATGCGTTCTTGTTATCTAGACGACGACAGATCAGCTCCGCCGCGTCCTCCCGAACACATGATGGCCGACCTGCGCGCGCTTAGCCACTCTTCAGCATGGCCGTATCGATCGGAAGCTGACGAATGCGCTTTCCGGTGGCGGCGAAGATCGCGTTGCACAAGGCCGGGACGATCGGCGGCAGCGCCGGTTCGCCCAGGCCGGTCGGCGAATTGTCCGACTTGATGAAGTGCGTCTCGATCGGCGGCGCCTCGTTGATGCGCATCAGCGGATAGTCGGTGAAGTTGCTCTCGACCGCCGCCCCGTTCTCGATGGTGATAGTCTGGTGCAGCGCGCCGGACAGGCCGTCCAGCACCGATCCCTCGATCTGGTTCAGGGCGCCGAACGGATTGATGATCTGCCGTCCGACGTCGGCGGCGACCCAGACCTTGACCACCTTGATCGCGCCGTCCGGGGCCACCGCCGCCTCGACCACTTCGGCGAAATAGCCCAGGTGGCTGTAGTGGAAGGCGATCCCCAGGCCCGAGCCCTTAGGTAGCGCCCGTCCCCAGCCCGCCTTCTCGGCGGCCAGCTTGACCACCGCAGCCATGCGGCCGGCCGCGTAGCCCGACGGCGCATCCCCGACCACCGGCTTGTCGCCAAGAAGTTTCAGCCGGAACGCGACAGGATCGGCGCCGGCGGCGTGGGCCAGTTCGTCGATGAACGACTGCACGACGAAGGCGATGGCGTTGGAGCCCGGCGCGCGCAGCGGTCCGGTCGGCACGCCGCACGGCATCATCGACAGGTCATAGCGGTAGTTCGGTACGAAGCGGGCCGGGAACTCGGTCGGCGACATGCCGGCGCTGCGCGCGGCCGTCCCGTTTTCGCCGAGGGTCACGAAGTGGTCGCGCCAGCCGACCACTTCGCCGGCCGCGTTCACCCCGCCCTTCAGGAAGTGCCAGCCGGCGGGCCGATAGAAATCGTGGCGCATGTCGTCTTCACGCGTCCAGAGCAGCTTCACCGGCGCGCCGACCTGCTTGGAGATCCAGGCCGCCTCGACCATGTAGTCGTTCATAAGCCGCCGGCCGAAGCCGCCGCCGCAGCGGATCATGTGGATGGTCACCGCCTCCGGCGCGACGCCGAGGGTCTTGGCGACCAACTGGCGGCCCGGCTCGGGGTTCTGGGTCGGCGCCCAGATCTCGACCTTGCCGTCCTTGAAGTGGGCGGTGCAGTTCTGCGGCTCGAGGTTGGCGTGCGAGATGAACGGATAGGCGTAGGCCGCCTCCACCGTCTTGGCCGCGCCCTTCAGGGCCGCCTCGACGTCGCCGTCGTTGCGCTCGGTCTTGCCGGGCGCCCCCTTGGCCAGTTCGGTCGCCCTGGCCGCAAAGCCGGCCGACGACTGCGCCGAGGTTGGATGCTGCTCCCACCGGGTGTTCAGCCGGTCGCGGCCCTTGCGCGCCGCCCACCAGCTGTCGGCCACCACCGCCACGCCGGGCAGCAGGCCGTCGAGCGCCGTTCCGCCCTCGACCACGAAGGCCTCGCGCACGCCCTTCACGCCCTTGGCCGCGGCGAGGTCCGCGCCCGCGACCTTGGCCCCGAACACCGGCGCCTTCTCGTAGGTGGCGTAAAGCATCCCGGGCACGACCACGTCGATGCCGAACAGCGGCTTGCCGGTGACGATCGCGTCGGTGTCGACCTGGCGCAGCGGCTTGCCGATGATCTTGTAGTCCTTGGGGTCCTTCAGCGGCACGGTCTTGAGGTCCGGCACCGTGACCTGCGCGGCCTTGGTCGCCAGCGAGCCATAGGTCGCCTTCCGCTTGGAGCCGGCGTGATGGACGACGCCGCCGGCGGTCGTGCACTCGGTGGCCGGCACGCCCCAGCCCTGCGCCGCGGCCGCCACCAGCATCATCCGCGCCGCCGCGCCGACCCGGCGCAGCTCGTCCCAGTGCAGGGGCGTGGCCATGCTGCCGCCGGCGAACTGGCGGCCGTAGGTGGCGAAGTCATTCATCGCCTGCTCGGTGCGGACCTGGCTCCAGTCGACGTCGAGCTCCTCGGCGATCAGCATCGGCAGCATGGTCTTGATGCCCTGGCCGATCTCCGGGTTCTTGGAGACGATGGTCACGCTGTTATCGGGGGCCACGCGCACATAGGCGTTGAGCTTGCCGCCGCCCTGCGCGGCCCCGGCGGCGCCGGCCTTGCCCGCGACCGCAAACGACAGCACCAGGCCCGCGCCGGCCAGGACGTCGCGGCGATTGGCCGAAGTAAGCTGGGATCCGTCCGCCATGGTCAGGCCTCCGTCTTCTGGCCGGAGGCCTGCTTGATGGCCGCGCGGATGCGCGTGTAGGTCGCGCAGCGGCAGATGTTCCCCGCCATCGCCTCGTCGATGTCGGCGTCGGTCGGCTTCGGTTTTTCGGTCAGCAGCGCGGTCGCCGACATGATCTGGCCGGCCTGGCAGTAGCCGCATTGGGCCACGTCCAGTTCGCTCCAGGCGGCCTGCACCTTCTGGCCCACGGCGCTGGCGCCGACGCCCTCGATGGTGACGATCTTCGATTGTCCGAGCCCCTCGACCGGGATCGTGCACGAACGCATCGGCGCGCCGTCGATATGGACCGTGCAGGCCCCGCACTGGGCGACGCCGCAACCGTACTTGGGACCGAGTATGCCGAGGGTGTCGCGGAGCACCCAGAGAAGAGGCGTGTCTCCGTCGACGTCCGCCGACAGCACCTTGCCGTTCACATTGAGCTTGAAGGCCATGAAAGCCGCCCTCCCTGTTTATTGCGAAATCCTAAGGGCTGGTATGGCCGCACCGCAAGCGGAGTAAATCTGATGGGCGACGAACGGCGCACGGCGCGTCCGGACCAACCAAGCATAGACATCAAATAACAGCGCACATGTACGTTCGGTAACTTCCTTAAACCTTCGTCATTACTCCGGATTAACACGATTTATCGGGCCCGCTTGGACTACCCATTGCTCATCGGCGACCCAGACAGGCGCCACGAATTGGGAGAGTTCAGATGACCAAGTTCAGCACCGCCCTGGCCGGCGTCGCGACCATCGCCCTGGCCGCTGTTCCTATCCTGGCCCTGGCCACCGGCGCGCAGGCCGCTCCGGTCGCGGTGAAGGTGTCGGATATCGACCTCGGCTCGGCACGCCACGCGCACACCCTGGAGCATCGGGTGGCGAAGGCCGCCGCCGACTACTGCAGCTCCGCCTCGGTCGGCCGCATCACCCTGGCCGCGCACCACGCCTGCCTGCAGGGCGCCCGCGCCGAAATCCAGGACAAGCTGGCCGCGCATCAGGCCCTGGCCGGGAAGCCCCAGGAACTCGCGCAGCGCTAGTCCCCCGAAGGCCGCGCGAGTAGGGCCCGCCCTTGTGGCGGGCCTTTGCATGTCCAGTGTTAGCGGGAACCCGCCGCCTGCATGATGCGGTCCGACGACGGGCGGCCATAGAGGCCGTCGGCCGGCGTCACAGTGATGCGCATTTCTTCGCCGTACAGGATCGCCGAGGGTCTACGTCCCTCGACCAGCTTCACCTTCTTGACCCGCGACAGCAGGCTGCGGCCATCTGGCCTGCGGGAGATGCGCACGACAGCCTCGGCCGTCACGGCGGCGGCGTCGGCGACCACCGCCGAGGAGGCCGGCGAGGCGTCGGCCTCGAAGGGAATCAGCCTGCGGGCCGCGCGCGTGGCCCGGGCGCTGGCCTGGGCCAGCCGTTCAAGCAGCGCCTGCGGGCTGAGCGGCGCCAACCGCAGGGCGCCGCCAGCGCCGGCCAGGGCCGCCGGAGAGCCGCCGGGCCGATCGGCGGTGAACAGGGTCAGGCCGCCCAGTCGCGTCGCGCGCAACACCGGCTCGCCCAGATCGTTCTTGTAGATCACGTCGCCGCGCGGGGCCGGATGCGGCCGCAGCGCCCAGATTTCGGGGCTGTCGTCGAACTTCATGTAGACGCGCGGCTGGCTGCGATCGAGGACGAAGCCGTCGCCGTCCTCGCTGACATAGCGGGCTACCGGCGGGCTGGCCTGGCGGCCGGGGGCCGTGCGATCGCCGAACAGGCCCTCGCGCAGGGTCTGCGGTCCGGCGTGCGCGACCGCCGCCCAGCCAAGGTTCATCGCCGCGGCGAACGCCACGGCGATAAGCCCTAGGTACGCTGACGCCGGTCTTTCGCTCACCATCGAGCTAGGCAGATGCCCTTTGACTGGGGCGCTTTTTGGACGCGCGCCAAGCTTAGCCGGCCATGTACTGGCCACCGTTCAGCGACAAAGTCGACCCGGTGACGTAACCGGCGTGCTCGCCGGCCAGGAATGCGACCATGTCGGCGATCTCTTCGCCTTTGCCCAGACGGCCGACCGGGATCTGGCCGATGATCGAGGCGAGGACGTTCTCGGGCACGGCCTGCACCATCTCGGTGTCGATGTAGCCCGGCGCGATGCAGTTGACCGTGACCCCCTTGCGCGCGTTCTCCAGCGCCAGCGCCTTGGTGAAGCCGATCACCCCGGCTTTGGCCGCCGAATAGTTGGTCTGACCCATCTGGCCCTTCTGGCCGTTGATCGACGAGATGTTGATGACCCGGCCCCAGCCGCGGTCGCGCATGCCCTCGATCACATGCCGGGTCATGTTGAAGACCGAGTCCATGTTGACGCGGATGACCTCAGACCACTGCTCGGCGGTCATCTTGTGGAACACGCCATCGCGGGTGATCCCGGCGTTGTTGACCAGCACCTCGATCGGGCCGAGCTCGGCGGTCACCGCCTCGACCGCACGGCCACAGTCCTCGAAGCTGCCGACATTGCCCTTTACGACCATCACGCCCAGTTCGGACGCGCAGGCCTGAGCGGCGGCCTCGTTGCCGGAATAGCCGGCGGCGACCTCGAAGCCGTCGCTCTTCAGCCGCTCCACGATCGCCCGGCCGATCCCCCGGGTTCCCCCCGTCACGAACGCAACTCTGCCCATCGGGCTCGCCTCCCTCGCTTAAACAACCGGGCGCCGGTTGGTCCGGCGCTCCAGGAACGTCAGACTGACTCCACGCACATGGCAACGCCCATGCCGCCGCCGACGCAGAGCGTCGCCAACCCCTTCTTGGCGCCCGAACGTTTCATTTCGTGCACAAGGGTGGTGAGAATGCGGGCGCCCGAGGCGCCGATCGGGTGGCCGATGGCGATCGCGCCGCCGTTCACGTTCACCTTGGCCGGGTCAAGGCCCAGGTCCCGCACCACGCAGATCGACTGGGCGGCGAAAGCCTCGTTCGATTCGACCAAATCCAGGTCGGCCACGGACCAACCGGCCTTTTCCAGGGCCTTGCGGCTGGCCGGGATCGGGCCCGTGCCCATGATTTCCGGCTCGACCCCGGCGTTGGCCCAGGAAGCGATGCGCGCCAGCGGCTTCAAGCCGCGCTTGGCGGCCTCGTCGGCGCTCATCAGCACCAGCGCGGCGGCGCCGTCATTGAGGCCCGAGGCGTTGGCGGCGGTGACCGAGCCGTCCTTGGCGAAGGCCGGGCGCAGGCCCGATACGCTTTCCAGCGTCGCGCCGTGGCGGATGTACTCGTCCTGATCGACGATGGTGTCGCCCTTGCGGCCCTTGATGGTCACCGGCGCGATCTCATCGGTGAATTTGCCGGCCTTCTGGGCGGCCTCGGCCTTGTTCTGGCTGGCGACGGCGAACTTGTCCTGCTCCTCGCGGGTGATCTGCCAGCGGGCTGCGATGTTCTCGGCCGTCTGGCCCATGTGGTAGCCGTGGAAGGCGTCCCACAGCCCGTCCTTGATCATGGTGTCGACCAGGGCCAGGTCGCCCATCTTCTGGCCTGAACGCAGCTGCTGGGCGTGCGGGGCCTGGCTCATGCTCTCCTGGCCGCCGGCGATGACGATAGCGGCCGAACCGTCCGCGATCTGCTGAGCGCCAAGCGCCACCGCGCGCAGGCCCGAACCGCACAGTTGGTTGAGGCTCCAGGCCGGGCTCTCGACCGGAATGCCGGCGTTGACCGCCGCCTGGCGCGCCGGGCCCTGGCCGGCGCCAGCCTGCAGCACCTGGCCCATGATGACTTCGCCGACGTCGCCGGTGGAGATGCCGGCCCGCTCGACCGCGGCGGTAATCGCCACCTTGCCGAGCTCATGGGCTGGGAGGCTGGACAGCGCTCCATTGAACGATCCGACGGGGGTGCGGACGGCCGAGACGATGACGACGTCGCTCATGGGAGGGCTCCTCAGCTCATTTGAGGTTTTCATCTATCGATAAAGGGCGGAGCTTGGGCAAGGGCGCAAACTGACTCGCCTAATCGGGGCGATCACTTTCGCAAGGCGCTCGCATCCGCGATACTGCGGTGCAAGAATGAGAATCCGCCGCCGGGGGCGGGCAGATGAAGGACTGTGGGATGGCTGACACCCAGGGATCCGACGACGGCCGCGTCGTCATCAAGAAGTACGCCAACCGGCGACTCTACAACACCGCCTCGTCCTCGTACGTCACGCTCGAACACCTGTCCGACATGGTGAAGCAGGGCGTGGATTTCGTCGTCTACGACGCCAAGACCAACGAGGACATCACCCGAACCGTCTTGACCCAGATCATCTTCGAGGAAGAAAGCCGCGAGGGACAGAACCTGCTGCCCATCCAGTTCCTGCGGCAGCTGATCGGGTTCTACGGCAACTCGATGCAGGCGTTCCTGCCGAGTTATCTTGAGCTGTCGCTGGCCACCTTCGCCGAGCAGCAGGAGCGCATGCGCGCCCAGTTCGCCAGCATCGGCCAGGGCTCGGGACTTGGCTCGGGCCTGGGCGGCGCCTACGAGGACCAGATCCGCCAGAACCTGGCCATGTTCGATCGGGCGATGAAGATGTTCTCGCCGTTCGCCTATACGCGCCCGCAGGAGGAGCCAGCGCCCGCCAAGCCCGCGGCGCCCGCCCCGCCGGCGGCCGACGAGACGCTCGACGCCCTCAAGAAGCAGATGGCCGAGATGCAGGCCCAGATCGAGAAGCTCGCCAAACGCTAGCTTAACCTCGCCTCGCTAGGTTCCGCGTATGACTTCGCCCATCGATCCGATCCGCAGGCCGAACGCCACGCGGCGCGTCAAGCGCTCGGACAACGCCGCGCGGGGCGAATCGACGGATCGCAGCGTGCCGGCGGTATACGAACCGCCGCCGCCGCCCGTGGCCCCGGGCGTCACCGCCCGCCCCGAGGCGGCCTTCGCCGCGCATGTGCTCGGCCAGGACGGTCAGAAGCGCGGTCTACGCAACGGCAAGGAAACGCTCGACAGCGCCCGCAGCCTCTACAACAAGATCGAATACTCGGGCGCCGCCGACCGCCGCACGCCCAAGGGCCGCACGGCCAAGACCGAGGTTTAGCGCCCCTTCAGCCGCGCCACTTCAGCTTCCAGGGCCGCCACCTTCTTCTCCAGCGCCAACAGCCGCCCGGTCAGGTCGCCCTGCCCAGGGACCGGCGTCGAGACCCCGGCGCGGTCGGCGATCTCGGCGGCCGGCACGCCCAGCAGGTCGGCGAAAATGCCTACCTCCTCGGCGGAAAGTTCCCGCTGGTCCTTGAAGACCAGCACGATCTCGGCCTCGCCCATGCCGGCCGCGGCGGCCAGAATGCGAGGATTAAGCCCGCGTTCCGCCAGCTTTTCCTCGAACCACTGGCGATCGAAGAACAGGGCCATCAGCCGCGCGCGCTCTGGCGCCGGTCTTGCTTAACCGGGAGTGAATCCACCGCCGACGGGACTCCCATGTTCGCCATCGCCACCCGCTTCTTCGATCTGGCTGTCGTCACCCTGATCTTCTCCGCCCTGACCTGAGGCCTAGTAGTCGCCGTGGCCGAAGTCGACGTCTCGGCGCGCCGAGACGATCGTGACGATGAATCCGGCCAGCACGTCGAGCAGCACCATCACGGTCAGCAGGAAGAAGGCCGAGGTCGCGAAGGCCGGCGCCAGCAGGAACTCCACCAGGCAGCCGACGAACAGCAGCATTGAGAGCGCGTGATTGACGATCGCCGTCCGCCGGCTGGTCGTCGACTTCAGCAGTTCGATGAACAAGACGATCAGGCCGGCCAACAGCAGCAAGTCGCCCAGCGTCACCGGCCACTCGGCCGCCGAGTTCATCGCGATCGTGAACAGCGGCTCGGTCATCCGGATGGTCGCTTCCTGCGAACCGAAGCCGCCGGCCAGGGTCAGCGCCACGATGTTGTAGGCGAGCACGGGCAGGGCCAGCAGCGGCACGGCGGCGAACATCGAAACCCCTCCCCCTCCGGGATCGAGCAGGAGCTTCCGCTGCTTCTCCAGGCGCGACAAGCGCGGCCCTCAGAGCTCTTCCACGCGGCCGGGCAGGCGCGAACGCGACTGCAGCCACATCACGCCAAACAGGTCGGACAGCGAGGCCCAGAGCCGGCCGAGGTTGGTGTACTTGGACTGGCCCGTCTGGCGGTGCCGGTGGTTCACCGGCCGGAACGCGACCTGATAGCCCTCGCGCAGCATCAGCGCCGGCAGGTAGCGATGGATGTGATCGAAGTATGGCAGCCGCAGGAAGGCCTCGCGCCGGAACGCCTTCAGACCGCAGCCAGTGTCGTTGGCGGTGTCCTTGAGCAACTTCTTGCGCACGCCGTTGCCGAACCGCGAGGCGAACTTCTTGGCGGCGCTGTCCTGGCGCTTGACCCGCTCGCCGCCGACCATGACCAGCTCGGACGGCCCGGCGTTGAGCGCGTCGACCAAGCCCGGGCCGTCGGCGGGATCGTTCTGGCCGTCGCCGTCCAGGGTGACAATCACGTCGCCGCGCGCGGCGAGGATACCGGTGCGGATCGAGCGGCTCTGCCCAGAATTGCTGGCGTGGCTCAGCACGCGCAGTTGCGGGATTTCGGCCTTTAGTGCGCTCAGCGCCGCGCGTGTGCCATCGCGGCTCTTGTCGTCGACGAAGATCATCTCATAGTCGCGGCCGGCGAAGGCGGCGGCGATCTCGCGTGCGAGGTCCGGCGCCGCGCCCTCCTCGTCGAAAACGGGGACGACCACGGAAATGTCGGGCGTTGATTTGGCCATGGCCCCTCATAGCGGAAAAATCGCCGCGCGGATGCTATCAACGCTGCCATGAGTCTACAGGCCTATCTGGACCGATTCAGCCAGGGCTGGCGCGCGCCGGCCTTCGCCGCCCTGATCGCCATGCTCGCGGGGCTGCCCGGCGTGTTCGCGATGCCGCCGCTCGACCGCGACGAGAGCCGTTTCGCCCAGGCCACGGCGCAGATGCTGGAGACCGGCGACTTCGTGGTCATCCAGTTCCAGGACCAGCCGCGGTTCAAGAAGCCGGTCGGCATCCACTGGATGCAGGCGGCCAGCGTGGCGCTTGTGTCGCAGGTCGAGGACCGCGACATCTGGGCCTATCGGCTGCCTTCGCTGCTGGGCGCGATGCTGGCGGCCGCCGCCTGCACCTGGGGCGCCTCGGTGTTCTTCGGCGGGCCGACCGGCCTGCTGGCCGGGGCGATCCTGGGATCGACCTTCCTGCTCTCGACCGAGGCCTTCATCGCCAAGACCGACGCGGTGCTGGCCGGGACCACGACGCTGGCGCTGGCGGCGCTGGCCAGGATCTACGCTGCGTCGCGCGACGGTCCGCCGGCCGGGCGGATCACCCGGCTGCTGTTCTGGCTCGGCCTTTCGCTGTCGATGCTGGTCAAGGGGCCGGTGGGGCTGATGGTCGTCACCCTTACGGCGCTGTCGCTGTGGGCGTGGGACCGCAAAGGGGCCTGGCTGAAGGACCTCGGCTGGACCTGGGGCCTGATCCTGATGGCCGCGATCGTCGGTCCCTGGGCGGCGGCGGTGACCGTCGCCACCGACGGCGGGTTCTGGACCACCGCCTTCGGGGCCGACTTCGCGCCCAAGCTGGTCGGCGGCCAGGAGAGCCACGGGGCTCCGCCCGGCTACCACACCCTGCTGACGCCGCTGCTGATCTTCCCCGGCGCGCTGCTGCTGCCGGCCGCGCTGGCGCTGGGCTGGCGCGCGCGCAACGAGCCGGGCGTGCGCTTTGCGCTGTGCTGGCTGATCCCGGCCTTCATCGTCTTCGAGGCCACCCCGACCAAGCTGGTGCACTACACCCTGCCGACCTACGGGGCCTTCGCCTGGCTGATGGCGGCGGCCGTGATGCGCCCGCCGGTGGGCCAGGTCGCCAAGTGGATCGGCGTCGTGCTTTCGGCCCTGGTCGGCGTCGTCTTCGCCGCGGCGATCTTCTACCTCTATGGCGAGTACGGCGATCCCGGCGATCTGCCGGCCACCGTCGTCACCGCCCTGCTGCTGGCCGCGGCCGGGCTGACCGGCGCCTACCTTCTGTGGCGCGGCGAGGCGCTGAAGGCGATCGTCGGGGCCGGCGTCCTGACCATCCTCGGACATGGCGCCTTCGCCGGCGCCTTCGCGCCGAGCCTGGATCCGCTGTGGCTGTCGCAGCGCACCGAACGCGCGCTGGAGGCGGCCCGGCTGTTGCCGCGCCAAGGCTTCACCCCGGCCCCGGTCGCGGTCGCCGGCTACGCCGAGCCCAGCCTGGTGTTCGCGCTGGGCACCCCGACCGACCTCGGCGACGTGCCCGAGGCCATTGAAGCCATCGCCGATCAGCGCCCCGCCGTGGTCGAGGGCCGCGAGCAGGCGGCCTTCGAGGCCGAGCTCAAGGCCCGCGGCCTCAAGGTCCGCGAAATCGGCAAGGTCGAGGGCCTCGACTACTCGAACGGCGACGAAACGACTTTACGCATCTACGCCCCAGCCCCATCTGAGTCCCCATGAGCCGGTTCATCGAAATCGTCGAAGTCGGTCCGCGCGACGGATTGCAGAACGAGAAGTCCATCCTCGAGGTCGATCAGAAGCTCGACTTCATCCGTCGGCTGCAGGCCGCCGGCGCCAAGCGGATGGAGGTCGTCTCCTTCGTCAATCCGAACCGCGTGCCGCAGATGGCCGGGGCCGAAGAGATCATGGCCGCCCTTCCCGCCGGCTCGGGCCTGTCACGCATCGGCCTGGTGCTGAACATGCGCGGCTGGGACCGCGCCGTGGCGACCGGCTGCGACGAGGCCAATGTCGTGGTCTGCGCGTCGGACAGCTTCGGGATCCGCAACCAGGGCGCCGACGTCGCCGAGCAGATCGCCGCCATGCACGCCATCGCCGCGCGCCAGAAGGCCGAGGGGGGGCCGCCGATCTCGGTGACCTTCTCGACCGCCTTCGGCTGCCCGTTCGACGGCGAGGTGCCGCGGGATCGGGTGGTGTCGCTGGCCCGCGAGGCCGCTGAGGCCAAGGTCGACGAGATCGCCCTGGCCGACACCATCGGGGTCGCCGACCCCTGGATGGTCCGCGACCGGGTCGAGGCGGTGAAGCAGGTGATCGGCGACATCCCGCTGCGCCTGCATTTCCACGACACCCGCAACACCGGCCTGGCCAACGCCTTCGCCGGGGTCGAGGCCGGGGTCGACATCCTGGACGCCAGTTGCGGCGGCCTGGGCGGCTGCCCGTTCGCGCCGGCCGCGACCGGCAATATCGGCACCGAGGATCTGGTCTACATGCTGGAGCGGGCCGGGTTCGAGACCGGCTACGACATCGGCGCGCTGATCGAGACGGCCAAGTGGATGTCGGGTCTGCTGGACAAGCCGATCGCCGCCTCGGTCAGCCGGGCCGGCGTGTTCCCGCCGGCCTAGGCGGTCCGCCCGCGGATGCGCCACATCACCGGGCGGGCGATGGCGGTGCAGACGATGATCGGGGACAGGATCAAGGCGAGCGCCAGCTCGCCGAAGCCTTCGGCACGTTTGCGGAAGTAACGCGCCAGGCCCACGCCCTTGTGGAACTCGACCCGCAGCGGGCTGGCGTGGCTCGTATGGCCAAGATGAATCACCTCGGCCTTGGGCTGGAACAGCACCTCGCCGCCGGTCTGGCGCACCCGCCAGCACAGGTCGACATCCTCGACGTGCAGGAAGTAGCCCTCGTCGAAGCCCTGGACGATGTCGAAGTCCTCGCGGCGCATGCAGAAGCAGGCCCCCGAGATGGTCGGCACCGCGATCACGCCTTCGGGCGCAGCCTCGGCTTCCCAGTGCACCTCGTAGCGGCGCCAGGCGGGGATCTTCCGCGACAGATGGCTGAGGCTCATCAGCGCGCTGACCGGGGTGATGTCGCCGCGACGGGCGCCGCGCTGCTCGGTGCGGTCGGAGTTGAGCACCCGTCCGCCGACCAGGGTCGGGACCGGGCGCCCGTCGATGGCGCGGACCAATTCGGCGATGCAGCCGGGCTGCAGGAAGGCGTCAGGATTGAGGAAGACGATGGTGTCGCCGGCCGCGCCGCGAGCGCCGAGATTGGCGCCGCGGGCGAAGCCGACATTGCCGTGGCCGGTCAGCAGCCGCACACGCGCGTCGCTTTCGGAAAGGCGCTTCAGCCGCGCCGCTTCCATGCGGGTCGAACCGTTGTCCACGATCACGAGCTCGTCGACCAGCGGGTCGGCGAGCACGCATTCGATGCTCTGCTGCAGCGCCTCGCCGGTCATGTAGACGACCATGACGACGGATACTTTGCGGTGCGGCTTCAGGAAGTCCTGAGTCGGCGCGGGTTCGTAAGCAACGATCGGTGCGGCGATGCCGTTCATCCAGCCTCCGTAACCCCGACCGCGGCGCGCTCAGGCGAAACGCCCCGAAGCACAGCCTGACGTGTAACATCCGGCGGACTCGCCTCTAAGGCAAGTTTATTGACCGCTTCCTCAAGCGAAAGAACGGACTGACCTTCGGAACCGAACCGCCTCAAGGCGACCTTGCCTTCCTCAGCTTCCCGCCGGCCGACCACAGCGATGATGGGGGCCTTAGCGAGACTGTGTTCACGGATCTTGTAGTTGATTTTTTCGTTCCGCAGATCCGTTTCAACCCTGAGACCGGCGGCGCTCAATTCTTGAGCTACGCGCAAGGCATAATCATCGGCATCTGACGTAATTGTGGCGACGACGACCTGCGTCGGCGCCAACCACAGCGGGAACGCGCCTGCGTAGTTTTCGATCACCACGCCGATGAAACGCTCCATCGAGCCGCAGATCGCCCGGTGCAGCATGACCGGGCGCTGCTTGGAGCCGTCCTCGACCACGTACTCGGCGTCCAGCCGCTCGGGCAGCACGAAGTCCAGTTGCAGCGTGCCGCACTGCCAGGTCCGGCCGATGGCGTCGGACAGGTGGAACTCGAGCTTCGGACCGTAGAAGGCGCCTTCGCCGGGCAGACGCTCGACCTCCATGTTCACCGCCTGGCGGGCGGCGCGGTCCAGTTTGTCCTCGGCGACGTCCCAGACCTCGTCGGTGCCGGCCCGCAGGTCCGGGCGCAGCGCCAGCTTCACACTGTGCAGCTCCAGGCCGAAGTCGGCATAGACCGAGTTGAGCAGGCGCACGAACTTCGTCGTCTCCTCCTCGATCTGGTCTTCGCGGCAGAAGATGTGGGCGTCATCCTGGGTGAAAGCCCGCAGACGCATGATGCCGTGCAGCGCGCCCGACGGCTCGAACCGGTGGCAGGCCCCGAACTCGGCCATGCGCAGCGGCAGGTCGCGATAGGACTTCTGGCCGAAGTTGAAGATCTGGACGTGGCCCGGGCAGTTCATCGGCTTGACGGCCAGCTCTTCGCCTTCCGTCGTCTCGCACGTGAACATGTTCGCGCCGAACTTCTCCCAGTGGCCGGACTTCTCCCAGAGGGCCCGGTCCATGATCTGGGGCGCCTTGACCTCGACATAGCCGTCGCCGTCCAGGCGGCGGCGCATATAGGCCTCGACCGTCCGGTAGAGCGTCCAGCCCTTCGGATGCCAGAAAATCATGCCCTTGGCCTCTTCCTGCAGATGGAAGAGGTCCATGGCGCGGCCGATCTTGCGGTGGTCGCGGCGCTCGGCTTCCTCCAGACGCTTGAGGTGCGCCTCCAGGTCGGCCTCGCTGGCCCAGGCCGTGCCGTAGATCCGTTGCAGCTGGGCGTTGCGATGGTCGCCGCGCCAGTAGGCGCCGGCCAGCTTCATCAGCTTGAAGGCCTTGCCGACGGACTTGGTCGAGGGCAGGTGCGGCCCCAGGCACAGGTCCTTCCAGTTCCCCTGGCGATAGACCGTGATCGTCTCGCCTTCCGGCAGGTCCGAAATGATCTCGGCCTTGTAGGCTTCGCCGATCGACTTGAAGTGCTCGATCGCCTCGCCGCGGTCCCAGACCTCGCGGACGATCTTCTCGTCGCGGTCGACGATCTCGCGCATGCGCTGCTCGATCGTCGCCAGGTCGTCCAGGCTGAACGGCGTGTCGCGCGCGAAGTCATAATAGAAGCCGTCGTCGATGGCCGGGCCGATCGTGACCTGCGTGCCGGGGAACAGCTCCTGCACCGCCTCGGCCATGATGTGGCTGGCGTCGTGGCGGATGGTCTCGAGGCTCTCGGGACTTTCGCGCGTCAGGATCTCGAAGGCGCCGCCCTTTTCGAGCGCCCGGTCGAGGTCACGCAGCTCGCCGTCGAGCTTCACGAGCACCGCCTTTTTCTCCAGCGACTTGGCGATGGAGGCGGCGACGTCACGTCCCGTCACGCCGTCTTCGAACTGGCGCTTGGAACCGTCGGGGAAAATCAGGTCGATCATGTCTCACATGTCCATGTCCGCGAGGCCGGCCCATCTCCGTTTGGGGCCTTGTCGCGCGGTTGGGGGACCGGGTCGTAGCCCGATGCTCCCCAGGGGTGACAGCGGCACAACCGCCGGGTCGCAAGCCAGGAGCCGCGAACGGGGCCGTGCAGGATCAGGGCCTGGGCCGCGTACTCCGAGCAGGTCGGAAGAAACCGGCACTGGCGCCCGATCAGGGGCGAAAGCGTCAGCTTGTAGGCGCGCAAGGCGCCACGGACGCAGGTCTCGTAGAGGTTCATGCCGGCTCGCGGACGTGCGCTTCAGCCGCAGCGATTACGCTGGGCGGCCTTGAGGATCAAGCCGCGCCGGCGCGGCTAGTTCGTTCCACGGCGCGGCGGACGGCCTCGGCCGCGGCCTCGAACGCCAGAAGCGTGGAGGCGTGGCGGGCGGGATAGTCTTTCACCGGGGCCAGCATGGAGAGATCCGAAAAACGTCCTTGGGGCGCATCGGCGCCTTGTTTGAGCATAGCACGGAACTGATCCCGGGCCATCTCGATCTCCGAAAGGCTCGCGCCGAGCACGCTGGCGCCGAGCACCGCGGCCGAGGCCTGGCCCAGCGCGCAGGCCTTCACGTCCTGAGCGAACTGGGCGACGCGGTCGCCCTCGACCGTGACGTCGACCACCACCCGACTGCCGCAGAGCTTGGAGACCTTCTCCGAGCTCGCGTCCGGCGCGGGCAACCGGCCGAGATGCGGCATGTTCGCCGCCAGCTTCAGCAGCTTGGCCGAGTAGAGGTCGTCGATCATGGCGCTGATGTAGGCGCTCCGCCCTCGGCGCGCCATTGCGCCTCGGCCCGTTCCTTCAGCGCCTCGCTCATGGCCTGGAAGCCGCGATAAATCTTGCGCCCCATGCGCCGCGCGACGGTCGGCCCAAGCAGCCCGCCGATCAGCTCGCCGTTCGAGAAGATCGTGCTGGCGGTGTCGAGCTTCTCAAGCTCCAGGAAGCGGGTGTTGGAGACCAGCCCGCCCATCATCTTCAGCCGCCAGTGGATCTGGTCGTGCGGCACCCACTCGTACACCACCGGCCGGATCACCCGCGGCGCCTCGTCCTCCAGGGCCAGGGTCAGGGTGAGTTGGCCGCCGGTCCGGATCGCGCCCTCGGCCTTGGTGTAGAGCGGGTTCCACTCATGCCAGCGCTCGACGTCGTAGAGGATCTCCCATATCGTCTCGACCGGCGCGTGGATGCCGATGCGGTGCTCGACCCGCACCCCGCTCGGGCCCGCCGAGGGGGCGGGCTTGAACTTCAGGCCCTTGCCGGGCGTGAACATGGTGTTCTGCGTCTTCGGGCCTAGAGCCATGACTGCACCTGCGCCCCGCTCATCCCCGCGACGGCGGGGATCCAAGCGACGCCCACGCCGCTCAGCAGTTCAGGGTCTCGTAGAGATCGTCCCAACGCGGGTTCAACTCCTCAATGAGCCTGATCTTCCAGGCTCGATTCCACTTCTTGATCTGGCGCTCCCGCCGGAACGCGTACTCGCGCTCTTCGTGCACCTCGTACCATGCCAACCGTACGACATCGTACTTCGCGGTGAAGCCTCGATACGCCTTCTCTTTGTGCTTCCATACCCGAGACGCAAGATCATCGGTGTGTCCGCAGTAGAGCGTCCCATACGGGTCGCTCGCCAAGAGATAGGTGTAGAAGGACACCGCCGCCTCCCCGCTCGTCCCCGCGAAGGCGGGGACCCAAGCTGAGGATCGGGCGACAGGCTCGTCAAGATTTGTCCGGCAACGTCGACCGCTTGGATCCCCGCCTTCGCGGGGATGAGCGGCCTAGTTGGCTTCCCTGATCCGCCAGGTCGCGCCGGTCGGACCGTCCATCACCTCGATGTTCAACGCGGTGAGTTCGTCGCGGATGCGGTCGGCGGCGGCCCAGTCCTTGGCGGCGCGGGCCTCGATGCGCTGGGCGATCAGGGCGTCGACCTTCTCGCGCAGGTCGTCGGTGACGCCGGCCTGGAACCAGTCTTCCGGATCGCCGAACAGGAAGCCCAGCAGGTTGGCGGCGGCCAGCAGCTCGCCCTTGGCCTGAGCGCGGCCCTTGCCTGTGGCGGTTTCCAGCCGGGTCGCCATGGCGAACAGCTCGGCGAAGGCGGCCGGGGTGTTGAGGTCGTCCTGCAGCGCAGCCAGGAAGGCGGCCGGCGGGGACACGTCCTCGGCCTCGACCTCGCTGGCGCGGCGAAGGGCGCCGTAAAGCCGGTCGAGCGCCTTCTTCGACTGCTCGATCAGCTCGCCGGTCCATTCCAGCGGCGCGCGGTAGTGGCCGACCAGCAGCGCCCAGCGCAGCGCCTCGCCGGGCGCCTGCTGGATGAGGTCGTGCACCAGGGCGACATTGCCCAGGCTCTTGGACATCTTCTCGGCCGCCATGTTCAGGAAGCCGTTGTGCATCCAGTAATTGGCGTAGCCGGCGCCATGGTCGTGGCCGGCGCAGACGCCCTGGGCCATCTCGTTCTCATGGTGCGGGAACAGCAGGTCGATGCCGCCGCCGTGGATGTCGATCGGCAGGCCCAGCGACTTCTCGATCATCGCCGAGCACTCGATGTGCCAGCCCGGGCGGCCCGGCCCCCAGGGGCTGTCCCAGACCGGTTCGTTCTCCTTCGACGGCTTCCAGAGCACGAAGTCGGCCGGGTGCTGCTTGTAGGGCGCGACGTCGACGCGGGCGCCGGCGATCATGTCGTCCATCGGCTGGCGCGAGAGCTTGCCGTAGTCGGCATAGGCCTGGGTGTTGAACAGCACGTGACCTTCGGCCGCATAGGCCGAGTTGTTGGCCACCAGCTTGCCGATCATCGCGATGATCTCGGCCATGGTCTGGGTGGCGCGCGGCTGATGGGTCGGACGCAGAGCGCCGAGGGTGGCCATGTCGTCGTTGTAGATCGCCAGATAGCGGTCGGTGATCACGTCGATGGCGACGCCTTCCTCGGCGGCCTTCTTGTTGATCTTGTCGTCCACGTCGGTGACGTTGGCCGCGTAAATCACGGCGTTTTCGCCGTAGGCGTGGCGCAACAGGCGGAACAGCACGTCGAAGACGACCACCGGCCGGGCGTTGCCGATATGGGCGTAGTTGTAGACCGTCGGCCCGCAGACATACATCGTCACCCGGCTCGGATCCTTGGGGACGAAGGGCCGCTTTTCGCGGGCCATGGTGTCGTAGAGCGAGAGGGCCATAGGGTCCTTCATGAAAAGGCGCGCCGGCGTTTGAGAAAAACTGACGCTGGGTAACAGTTGCCCGCAAAGGGGTTGGCCCCATATACATTCGGTCCGGCCGCGAGGCCACGGTTCCGTCCGTGGTCGCGCACATGGCCGCATTGAGGGGTGGCACGCGTCATTTCCGGGACCTTCGTCCCGGCGCAACTCAGGCCCCGGAAAGAAACCGCTGCACATGGACGCTCCCAGTCGCGACCGAACCCTGATCGGCACGCCCGGTCTTGATCTTGAAGCCGTGAAGCGCCCGTCGCGCGAAGAGGCTATGGAAGCTGTGCGCACGCTGATCGCGTGGGCCGGCGATGATCCGCGCCGTGAAGGCGTGATCGATACGCCCAAGCGCGTGGTCGACGCCTATGCCGAGTGGTTCGAGGGCTATCAGCTCGACCCGGCCAAAGAACTGTCGCGCACCTTCGAGGACGTGCAGGGCTACGACGACATCGTCATGCTGCGCGACATCGAGGTCGAGAGCCACTGCGAGCACCACATGGCCCCGTTCCTCGGCAAGGCCTATGTGGCCTACATGCCGACCAACCGGGTCGTCGGCATCTCCAAGCTGGCCAAGGTCGTGGAAATCTACGCCCGCCGCCTGCAGACCCAGGAGACCATGACCCAGCAGATCGCCGACGCGATCACCGACAGCCTGCGTCCGGCCGGCGTCGCGATCCTGATCGACGCGGCCCACCAGTGCATGACCACCCGCGGCGTGCACCACCGCCACGTTTCGACGATCACCACCCAGTTCACGGGCGTGTTCAAGACCGACGCGACCCTGCGCCAGCGCTTCCTCGACTTCGTCAACAAGCGCTGACGGCCCCATTCCAGGCCCTCCCTGCGGAGGGCCTGGCTCAGCCGCGCTGCGCCAGGGTGGCGCATTCGGGCTGGCGCGCGCGCCGACGCAGGCGCCATATGCGCGCCATGACCCAAGCGAGCTTTCCCACTGCCCCGTCCAAAGACGCGCTCGAGCGTGGCGCGGTCCTGAGCCCCCGGTTCGACGCAAGCGGCCTGATCGCCGTCGTCGCGACCCATGCGCAGACCGGCGAGGTGCTGATGTTCGCGCATATGAACGCCGAGGCGCTGGCCAGGACCCTGGAGCTCGGCGAGGCGGTCTATTTCAGCCGCTCGCGCAATGAAATCTGGCACAAGGGCGCGACCAGCGGCCAGATCCAGAAGATCGTCGAGATGCGCGTCGATTGCGACCAGGACTGCCTCTGGATCAAGGTTCTGCCGCAGGGCGACGGCGGCGCATGCCACGTCGGATTCCGTTCGTGCTTCTACCGGGTGGTCGAGGACGGCCAGCTGGTCGAGCGGCCGTGAGCCCGCTGGAGGCCATCGCAGGCTTCACCGTGGCGGCCGGGCTGCTGACCATCCTGCCGGGACTGGACACCGCGCAGGTGCTGCGCACGGCGGTGGTCGGCTGGCTCGACCGGGTCACGGGCGGCGTGTTCGTCGCCTTCGCCGCCCGCCTGGCGCTGGCCCGACCCTAGACCTCCGACAGGCCCGAGACGCGGCGCGCCTCCGGCGTCACGCGGAAGGTCTTGAGCACCTTGGTCTCGAACGTCTTCGCGGCGATGGTCGAGACGGTCATCAGCTCGGCCTTGGCGTCCTCGTGGGTCAGGGTCAACAGCAGGAAGCCCTTGGCCGACTGCTCGGAGAACACGACCTCCTTGTTGGCGGCCGCGAACATCTCGCCGACCGAGAAGCCCTTGATGGTGTCGTTCGCGCCGGGGCTGGTGATGCCGGTCGCGCCGAATTCCGCAGCGACGCGGTTGCCGGCGTCGTCATAAAGCTCGTTGGCCCAGAAGGCGTGGCTGTCGCCGGCCAGGACGATGGCCCGCGCGCCGGCGGTCTTGATCGCGTCGTAGAGCCGCTCGCGCTCGGCGGGATAGCCGTCCCACATGTCGAGGCCATAGGGCAGGTCGAGCTCCGCCAGCTGCTCCATGCGCGCCAGACGCTTGCGCGAGCCCTCGCCCTCGCCGGCCATGACCTCAGCCAGCTTGGCCTCGCCCAGGTGCTTGCGCAGGCTGGGCACCGGCAGGCGGGCCATGACCACCTCGTTGCCCAGCACCTGCCAGACGCGGCCGGCCTGGACCGAGTCCTTGAGGCCCGCGGCGAGCCAGGCCTCCTGCGCCGGGCCCATCATCTTGCGGGCCGGATCGTTCAGCTTGGCGCGGAAGGCGGCGACCTCGGCCGGGCCGCCCGGGGCCGGCAGGTCGCGGTCGTAGCTCAGCTGCTGGTCGCGGGCGGTGAGCCGGGTCTCCAGCATGAACAGGCTCATCAGGTCGCCGAACTGGAAGGCCCGGTTGATCGCTGCGCCGCCGCCTTCCGGCTCGCGGATCGGCATCCACTCATAATAGGCCTTGATGGCCCGGGCCTTGCGCTCGTTCCAGTCGCCTTCCTGGTCCGGCTGGTGGTTCTGGGCGCCGGACATGAAGCTGTCGTTGGCGGTCTCGTGGTCGTCCCAGACCACGATCCAGGGCGCGCGGGCGTGGGCGGCCTGCAGCTGGGGGTCGGACTTGTACTGCGCGTGGCGGCGGCGATAGTCGCCCAGCGAGACGATCTCGCGGTTCGGGTCATGCGGCCGCTCAGCGGCGACCGGCGAGTTCATGCCGTAGGACTCGGGGCCGCCGTACTCGTAGATGTAGTCGCCCAGGTGCAGCACCGCGTCGACCCGCGGCAGCTTGGCGATCGCCTCGTAGGCGTTGAAGTAGCCGTTCGGATAGAGCGAGCAGGAGGCCACCGCCAGCACCACGTCCTTGGTCGCGCCGCTGGGCAGGGTGGCGGTGCGGCCGATCGGCGAGGTCACGCCGTTGGCGGTGAACTCGAAAGTATAGGCGCGGCCGGCGTCGAGGCCCGCGACATCGACCTTCACCGTCCAGTCGCGGCCGGGGCCGGTAACACCGTGGCCCGACTTGGCGCCGCCGGCGCGGCGGTCGACGGGGTTGAGCGCCCAGCTGTAGGCGATGTCGCCGGCCTTGGGATCGGCGGGAGTGATGCGGGTCCAGAGCATCACCCGGTCGGCCAGCGGATCGCCCGAGGCGACGCCGTGGTTGAAGGAGATCGCGCCCGTGTAGCGGGCCGGCGCCTGCGCCGCGGCGGGGCCGGCTGCGCCCAGGCCAAGCAGGGCCAAGGCCCGACGTCGATCGATCCGCATGCTGATCCCCCTCACGCTCTACAGTTGAGCTTGGAGCGTAGAGGAGAAGCATGACGGGCTGATGTAAAGCCGCTATCGCGGCGACAGGCCGCTCGCCGCGGCCGCGACCGAATGCGCCTTGGTCAGACCCGAGGTGGCCGGGGTCGTCAGGGCGATCACCCCGGCGGCGATGAACGACACGATCGACAATCCGAGCGTCAGATACGCCATGGCCTTGTTCCTCCGTCGGCGGACTTCTGGCCGCGCTCATGGTTGCCGCAAAGTCTAGAAGAACGCCGTTCGACGTGCAGTTGCAGCGGCCTGCGACGGCCTGCGCAACCCTTGCAGCGCCACGTGCAACCGTTGCATTCCATCGCGCAACCGTTGCATTCAAGGTTGCATTCGCCGATGGCTATGGAATCATTGAGGTTCCATGCACGCCGCCACGCCTTTTTCGAAGAAGCTGGACCTGGTGCTGAAGGCGCTCTCGATGAGCCGGGGCCGCCTTGCAGCCGAGCTCGGCGTGGACAAGTCGCTGGTCGGGCGCTGGGCGTCGGGGTCGGTGACCCCCTCGGCGCACAATCTGGAGAACCTGACCCGGCTGGTCGCCCAGCGCCGCGCCGGCTTCACCATGCTGGACTGGGACCGCAGCCTGGACGGGCTGGCCCAGGTGTTCGGCGTC
Organism: Phenylobacterium sp. 58.2.17; assembly: GCF_026411515.1. Classification (NCBI taxonomy): domain Bacteria; kingdom Pseudomonadati; phylum Pseudomonadota; class Alphaproteobacteria; order Caulobacterales; family Caulobacteraceae; genus Phenylobacterium; species Phenylobacterium sp. 58.2.17. The sequence continues at coordinate 64,805 of NZ_JAPMTQ010000014.1, forward strand.
GAGCCGGCCTCGCCGCGCCCGGCCGAGCCGCCAACCGCCGGCGCGACGGTCGAGGGGCTGCCGCTGCCGGGCCTGGACCTGATCCGGATGGTCACCGAACGGCGCGGGGCGACCTATGAGGGCTTCTGGCGCAGCACCCGTCCATCCATCGCCATGCCCGGCGAGATCTTCCACGACTACGGCATGATCCGGCGCGGGGCGGACGGCCTGCTGCGCTTCCAGATGGGCGGCTCGGGCCTGCTGTTCGACGGCTGGCTGATGCCGGTCGAGGGCCAGGTGTTCGCGATCCTGTTCGACACGGTGGGCCAGACGCCGGTGTTCCTGGTGTTCAACGGCGTCTCCCTGCACAAGGCGGTGCAGCTCGACGGGCTGATCCTGGCCGCGGCGCTGAACGCGGCGCGGACGCCGTCGGCCTATCCGGTGGTGCTGGAGCGGATCGGGGACTTGACCGGCGACCCGGAAAGCGACGACGAACGCTGCGCCGAGCTGCTGATGCTCGACACCGCCGCCACCGAGGACACCGCGCCCGACGCCATGCGCAAGCATCTGATCCGCGACATCGGCCCCGCTGCGGCCGCCGCCGGCACGGGCGAACTGTTCCTGCTGTCCACCTGGGCCAGCAGCCTGTCCAAGGGCCTGTCGGCCGGCGGACACCTGCAAGGGTGAGCCAGAGCGACTTCGAGGACGACGACCTCGCCGCCGAAGCGCCCTCCGCCGAGGGCATGGCCGCGCGCATCGTCATGATCGAGCCCGGCGCGGCGGGCGGACGGCTGGACAAGACCCTGGCCGAACTGCTGCCGGACCTGTCGCGCGGCCGCATCCAGGCGCTGATGGCGCAGGGGCTGGTGAGCCGCGACGGCGCGCCCCTGCTGGACGCCTCGGCCAAGGCCAAGCCCGGCGAGCATCAGCTGCTGATCCCGCCGCCGACCCCGGCCGATCCGCAGCCCGAGGCCATCCCGCTGTCGATCCTCTACGAGGACGAGCACCTGATCGTCATCGACAAGCCGGCCGGCATGGCCGTGCATCCCGCCCCCGGCAGCGAGACCGGCACGCTGGTCAACGCGCTGCTGCACCATTGCGGCGCCAGCCTGTCGGGCATCGGCGGGGTGGCGCGCCCCGGCATCGTCCACCGCCTCGACAAGGACACCTCTGGCGTGATGGTCGCGGCCAAGTCCGACGCCGCCCACCAAGGGCTTTCAAAGCTGTTTTCGACGCACGATATCGACAGGGTCTACGTCGCCCTGGTCCGCGGCGCGCCCAATCCCGAGCGCGGGACCATCGAGACGCGGCTCGGCCGATCGCCCCACGACCGCAAGAAGATGGCGGTGCTGAAGAGCGGCGGCCGCGAGGCGATCACGCACTATCGCACCGAGGCCGTCTATGGCGGCGACGGCGGCAATCCGCTGGCGGCCCGCATCGCCTGCACGCTGGAGACCGGCCGCACCCACCAGATCCGCGTGCACATGGCCTCGAAAGGCGCTCCGTGCCTGGGCGACCCGGTATACGGCTCGGGCCCGCCGGCCGCGAGCGTGCGCGAGGCGATCGCCGACGCCGGCTTGAAACGCCAGGCCCTGCATGCGGCCGTATTGGGGTTCGTCCATCCCGTGACCGGCGAGGCGCTGAGATTCGAAAGCCCCCTGCCCGCCGATATGGCGCAACTGCAAGCTAACCTGACAGCTTTGTAAGAAAGCTTGTGCCCTATCGGCCTTGAAGGCGCCCCGATCGGCCTGTACTAATACCTGAGTAGAGCAGTCGGACTTCCGGGCCGCCGGTTTCTCCCAAGCCAGGCCCTTACGCCTACCGCAACCAATACCTATCTGAATGGTTGGAGGGGGCGGACGGCTTCGCGCGCGTGATCGCGCAGCGACCCGAAGGTCCGCCGAGTAAGAAAGGGGATATGTCCATGGCCGCTAACGCGCTCGCCGTGATGTCGCCGGAAGGCGGACTGAGCCGGTACCTGACCGAAATTCGCAAGTTCCCGATGCTGGCCAAGGACCAGGAGTTCATGCTCGCCAAGGCTTGGCGTGAGCACGAGGATTCCGACGCCGCTCACCAGCTCGTCACCAGCCACCTGCGCCTGGTGGCCAAGATCGCCATGGGCTATCGCGGCTACGGCCTGCCGATCGGGGAAGTGATCTCCGAAGGCAATGTCGGCCTGATGCAGGCGGTGAAGAAGTTCGAGCCGGACAAGGGCTTCCGCCTGGCGACCTACGCCATGTGGTGGATCCGCGCCTCGATCCAGGAGTACATCCTGCGGTCCTGGAGCCTGGTGAAGATGGGCACCACGGCCGCGCAGAAGAAGCTGTTCTTCAACCTGCGCAAGGCCAAGAGCCAGATCAGCGCCTTCCAGGACGGGGACCTGCACCCCGACCAGGTCAGCCAGATCGCCACCAAGCTGGGCGTGCTGGACGAGGAAGTGATCTCGATGAACCGCCGGCTGTCGGGCCCCGACGCCTCGCTGAACGCGCCGCTGCGCGCCGACGGCGAGAGCGAGTGGCAGGACTGGCTGGAGGACGAGACCTCGGTCAGCCAGGAGACCTATGTCGCCGAAAGCCAGGAGCGCACCCAGCGCATGACCCTGATGGAAGCGGCGCTGACCGAACTGTCGGACCGCGAGCGTCACATCCTGACCGAGCGGCGGCTGAAGGATAACCCGACCACGCTGGAGGAACTGGCCGCGGAGTACGGCGTCAGCCGCGAACGCGTCCGCCAGATCGAGGTTCGGGCCTTCGAGAAGCTGCAGAAGTCGGTGACCGCTGCGGCCCGCGACAAGAACCTGATCGACGCCTGACGGCGGAGGTCAAGCCAACGAGGAAGCGCCGCGGCCGAAGGGTCGCGGCGCTTTTTTTTTTCGGGCTGAGCGACGGCGGCTGGCTGCCGGGTTTCAGCGTCCGGCAATCGGACGGCGACCTCTCACAACTTAAGAGTGGCCGGATATATCGAAGCGGCCTTGGGGAGGCGCAGGGTGCGCCCGGAAGCTGCTCGCCAGCAACCAGGAGCGGACGCCGGCGATGTCGGACATGGGTGGGAAGCGGACGTTGGCCTAGTCGAATTCCGGCTTGAAGTCGGGGTGGACCCACACGTGTTTTACCTGCCCCGGAGAGAGTTTGACCGTCGTGGGATCGAAGGGCCGCAGCTTCGCAATGAATTCGTCGAAGTCTTTGGCAATGCACTCGGAAGGGCCGTCGATCTCGTGGTCCCAGAAAAACGCCGCACCAGAATCCGGGTCGAGCCAGACGTAGTTCCCGCAGCCATCTTCAGCGACCGGAATGCCACTGGCAGGAAAACCCTCGATCTGTGCCCGCACGTTGGCAGCCTGGGCGATCGGCACAAAGACGCGGACACCACTCTGGTTGCCGGGCACGTCGAAGACGTTCTCTTGAGGAGCCGCCCCATCGTGCCTTCGGACAAACTCTTTGAAAGCAGACGGAAGCGCAGCGCCAAGGCGACGTTCGGCAGCTGCAATCTCTTCGTCGCTTGTGCCATCAATCTCCGGGATTGAGATCCTCGGCGACTGCGCGTTCCTTTTCCATAGCTTGAACCAAGCCATCGATGGCCCTCCCGTCGCCAGATTAGATAGAGAAGGACAACTCCGCAAAGCAGACCTATCGAATGTCTCAGATGGGTCGGATTCGGGCTCGAACGGACCTCCCCTAAGCGGACGCCTGGCGACGTCCGCGCCGACGCTAGGCGGTCGTTCGGCCAGCGTCGCGCGCAGTATTCAAAGTCCGGACCTGCGGTACTTCGGCGAAGGGTGGATTGGGGACGTTCCTATCGCCAGTATGCGACGGCGATGAGGACCGCCGATCCGCAACTCTGGCTCATTGAAGGCCTTCCAGGCTCGGGGAAAACCTCGGCTGCCGAGCGCTTGAATGCTCTTTGTGCGATCGACGGAATTGCGTCGCGCTGGTGGCTTGAGGAGTCAAAAGACCATCCGGTCTTGCCGGCAACACTGCGAAAGAAAGCCAAGGAGCCCGATTTTTCAGACCTCTGTATCCAGGCTTTCCGAGACTTCGTCGGGACCGAAACCGGGGTCCTGATCTTGGAAGGATCGGCGTTCCAGAACAGCATCCGGTTTATGTTCGCCAACGCTCGATCGGAGGCCGAGATATCGGACTATCTCGCTGCCTGGGCCGACGCTGTTTGCGCGGCAAGGCCCAGGCTGTTGATGTTCGAGGTGAAGGCGCCGGAAGACCACTACGCGGACTTTCTCGCCGCAAGGCGTGGTGCAGCCTGGATGGAGAAGCTCATCGCTTATGTGGAATCGACGCCCGTCGCCGAACAACGCGGATGGCGCGGCTTCGACGGTTTCGTGCAGTTCTGGGCTGACTATCAGCAGCTATGCCTTGCTTGTGCGAGGGCGCTTCCTTGGCCGATCAAGTTCCTGCCAGCCTGGTCCGAGGTCGGCGGGTTCGATGACGAGGCCGCGTATCGCTTCTTCCGCCGTTAGGTCCGCAATGGGTTGATCGCGGTCTAAGCGTGCAGACCCGCCCCAACGTCCGCTTCCGGGCCGGACGCTAATGTCTCCAACTGGCGAGCTCCTGCCGCCCCCCCCGAGCGAGCGCTTTGGCCGAGGAAGCGGCCCTCGCCAAGAGCAGAGCAGGCCAAATGCCGGCTCGTCGCTGTGCCTAAGTTCTGCCCTCACCGCCCCTGAGCGCGCTGCGGGAGGCCTGAGCCCGTTTCCACATCAGCACCGCGGGAAATACTAAGGCAGTCGACTTAATATCCTTTGACGGCGCCGGCCCCTCGCCTTACAAAGGCATATGCCTTACCATTCCGCCCCACTAGACCTCGCCTTTCACGCGCTCAGCGATCCAACCCGCCGCGCCGTGGTGTCGCGTTTGGCCGAAGGCGAGGCGCCCGTCAGCGCCCTCGCGGAACCCTTTGACATGACGCTGCCCTCCTTCGCCCAGCACCTCAGGGTTCTGGAGGAGTGCGGTCTGATCGTCAGTGAAAAGCGGGGCCGCAGCCGCTGGTGCCGTCTGGAGCAGGCCCGCTTCGCCGAGGTCGCCGATTGGATGGAGACCGAGCGCCGGCGCATGGCCGAGCGCCTCGACCGGCTGGAAAGCTATCTGGACAGAACAAAAGGATGACGAAGAATATGAACCTGTTTGAGACTTGGTCGCTGGATCGCGAGATCGTGTTGACGAAGCTGCTGAACCATCCGCGCGAGAGGGTCTTTGCCGCCTGGATGGACCCTGCGGCGCTGGCCGCTTGGTACGGCCCGGCCGGTCTGACCATCGAGAACCACGAGACCGACATCCGCGAGGGTGGCGTCTGGTTGTTTGACATGGTGGGCGTATTCGAAGGTGAGGTGCAGCGCTTTGCGAACTTGATGCGCTTTCTGGAGATCGTGCCGAACGAGCGGATCGTGGCGGACTACGGCACGCCCGATCTCGACGACCCCGACCGTTTCCGCATGACGGTGACCTTCGATCAACAGGCCGGCGGCAAAACGGTGGTGACCATGCGCCAGCTCCATCCCAACCGCGAGCGGCGTCAGGCCGTCATCGACTTCGGCGCGGTGGAGTACGGCCTGCAGACACTCGACGGACTCGCGACCTGGCTGGACCGCTGAACCTCGTCGACCGGAAACCGACGACGTCGCTGCGTCGTCGGGAACGTCCGCTTCTGCGACGCAAGCCAATGTCTCTTGATGGCGCCGGTCGGTCAGTCGACCGTCCGATAAGCTAGCGGTCCGAATGCGGACGCCATGTTCGTCTGCGCTGGGTGGTTAGCGGACGCCGGCCAACGGGTCGAAGCGGGTCCGCGGTCGCCGATAGTCTTCTGACTTCAAGTCGCTACAGCCCTGTCCATTCGAGTAGCTGGTCAAGGCTTCGCCATCCGTGACAGCTAGTCGATTGCCTATGCGGCTCAGGACTGCTGTTTCGCCCTTCGTCTGTGCTTGTGCCAGCGCTTCAGAGACGAGCTGCCGAAAGTTACTAACCTCGGCGCCCGAGACGCTGAACGAGCAGGGCGCGCCTCCTATGCCGGGCGGTAGGCGGCCCTCTGTTGGGTTCCCTCTATCGAATACGACGGCATCCTCGAAGGTTAGGTAGGTCAGCGCGTTCCTATCCAAGGATAGCGAGACTCGCACATAGCTGTCGGTCGCGGACCACTTTGCGGAGCCATGTGGCAACACTCTGCGCCAGCTCCAGCGCATGCCGCTCGCCTTCCACTCGTAGGTTGCTGCGGCGTCTTTGGGCACGTACTCCGGGCGAGGCAGCATCGGAGCCAGGGTCGGTACGACAGCTGGGAAGATGAAGAACGGGCCGGTTATCGGGATAGAGATCCCGACGAGCGTGATCGCAAGCAAACTAAGTGCCGCCGTCCGCTTCAAAAACACGTCTCCGCCAGAGGCGCGCAAAACTAGCCCTTGAGCAAGCTGCGCCGCAACAGTGCTGAAAGTCCGCTAAAGGTCGGATGCAGTCCTCAGTTCGGATGCGGCTAGCTGACTGCCGACGGGTCCGCCCGCGGACGGGAAGTTCATTTCGGCTGTCGACCCTTAGCGGACATTCGGCGCAAGCGGGCTGGAGCGTCTTCGTGCAAGAACGTTGATGTTTTTCAAGAAGGGGCGCATGCGTCAGTCAGCGCAAGCTGTCGGGGCTGCCCTGGAGGACCGACATGAAGACGTCGGCTGTGTCAGCGTTCGTGGCGGCGCTCGCCGCCACCTCCATTTGCAGCGCGCCCGCCGAGGCCCAGCCGCAGCCACAAGCCGGAACCGCTTGGCGCGGATGCTGTGGCGTCACTCCCTGGCCGCACGGGGGAGGCATGATGGGCGGCGGCGGAATGATGCGCGGCGGGATGATGGGCGGCAGTTCAGACCGGCATCACGTCGCCATGATGGGCGGCGTTCCCGCGCCGTATACGAACCTCACCAACCCACTGCCGCAGGGCGCGGCGACCATCAAGCACGGCGCGGCGGTCTACGCGGCGAATTGTACGTCCTGCCACGGCACGACCGGGTTAGGTGACGGAGAGGCGGCCCGCGCCCTGAGCCCGCGGCCCGCCAGCCTAGCTTGGCTGTCGAACATGCCGATCAGCAGATGGGACGCGTTCATGTACTGGTCCGTGGCTGAGGGCGGCGAGCAGTTCAACTCAGGGATGCCTGCCTTCAAGGACAGCCTGTCAAAGGACGACATCTGGGCGGTGATCGGATACATCCAGGCCCATCTGCCCGCCGCTAAGGCGAGCCGCTGACCGCCACACGATCGCGCCAACTGCGCCTTCGAGGTGGACGTCCGCATATCACCCTCCCCTGACGTAGGGCCGGGCCGCTCGCCGGACCCGCCAAGCCGCTCAGAGGTCGACTTGCTCAGAGATCGAGATCGCGTCGTCCACCTCGATGCCCAGGTATCTGACCGTACTCTCAAGCTTGCGGTGGGACGTCCGGTGGGGCTCCGGAAGTCGCTTTGATGTACCGCAAGGCGGTTCTCGGCACGGCGGCGCACACCGCTCTTTGAACAGGGAGCGCGCCCATGGCGACAATAAGGTTCCATTCGCTGGCAGAGAGCGCCTACCTCTGGACGGCGATACATGTCGCCGACGAAAAGGGCGTTGACTACGAGGTGGTCCCGCTGACGCCGGGTTCGCACGAGCACTTGGCGCTTCATCCATTCGGAAAGATGCCCGCATTTCAGCACGGGGCGGTGGTTCTCTACGAAACTCTGGCGATTGCGCACTACATCGATCGCGCGTTCGCTGGTCGCCCCCTGCAACCCGTTGACGCCCTCGGCCAGGCCGAGGTCCTGCGCTGGATCAGCATCATCAATTCCTACGTCTTCCCGACAATGAACCGTTTCATGAAGGAGCGCCTGGTTCGCCCCGCATTCGGCTTTGCCCCCGACGAAGCCTTTCTCGCCGAAGCTCGCGCCGGCCTGCTTCTGCAGATGCGCCTGATCGATGAGGCCGTCGCCGAGGGCGGGTTTCTTGTGGGCTCCGAGATGACCCTGGCGGACAGCTTCCTGCTGCCGCAACTTCTCTTCTTCACCCGAACGCCGGAGGGATCGGCTCTGCTCGCCCGGTCACCCGCCGCTTCAGAATGGCTCTCCCGAATGCAGGCCCGCCCCAGCTACGCCAAGAGCCCGATGAGCGGGGTGTTCGAGATGTTCCAACGCCTCAACGTGGAGGACACGCTCCTTTGGGCGGTGGACTAGGCTCGGGGAGGCGACGCAACGGCTTTGACCTGCCTTGCTGGATCGGACGCCAGCGAAGCGCGTGCTGCGCCGCCGCTCTCACCGTCCGCTTTCCGCCCTGCCCTGACACTTCTGACGTCCTGATCTCGGCCCGAGTTCTAAACCGTGGGGCGCGGACGGTTTAGGCCGCCCGTTCCTTGCCCGGCTCGTCCTTGGGCAGGAAGGCCAGCAGCGGGGCGGCGTGCTTGGCGATGTCCTGCGGGACCAGCACGCCGGCCTGGGCCGCGGCGGCCAGGTGGCGCTGGAACTCGACGGTGGCCTCGGCCAGTTTGGCGTTCTTGGTCACCGACGCCGCACGCTGCAGCTCGACCATCTGGGCCAGCAGCGCGCGCATGGCCTGGCTGGGATCGGTGGCGATCGCCGGGATCGCCGAGCGGACGATCTTCAGCGCCTGGGTGATGCGCTGGGCCTCGGGCGTGGCGCCGACGTCCGAGCGCCGCTTCAGCGGACCGCTGTAGTCGCCGGAATTGAAGCGACGGCGATCGGGGCCGACATATTCGACCGCCTCGACCCAGTCGCGCGGGTGCAGGGTGACGGCCTCCAGCCGGCGCAGCAGGTCCTTGGTCGTGTAAGGCTTGCGCAGGAATTCGTGCACGCCGGCGTCGCGGGCCGCGAGGATCGCCCCCGCCGTCGCCGTGGCGGTGACCATGATGATCGGAGCCATCCGGCAGGCCGCGTCCGAGCGGCGCAGCTGGCGCGAGAACTGTACGCCGTCGACGTCGGCCCCGGTCAGCTCGACAAAAATCAGCTGCGGATTGACCTGGCGGGCGGCCTCCAAACCCTTGCGGGTGGTGGGCGCATGCCAGAGTTGTACGTTGGCGATGTTGCGCATCAGGTCGGCGAGCAACCGGGCGCTGGCGGGGGCCGGATCGATGATCAGCACCCGCTGCATGAGCGGCGCCATCCGCTGGATTTGTTTGAGGTTCTCGGTGAACACGGGCGGCGCTCGGTCTCCTGGGATCGCACCAGAGAGTGAACCAACGTCCTTAAGAACGCCTTACGCCGCCCGTCTCCGATCAGTCTTGGAACGGGTCGCGGACCATGATGGTGTCGTCGCGCTGCGGGCTGGTCGAGACCATGGCCGCCGGGGCGCCGATCAGTTCCTCGACGCGGCGGACATACTTCACCGCATTGGCCGGCAGGTCCTTCCAGGAGGTGGCCCCGGCGGTGCTTTCGCTCCAGCCGTCCATCTCCTCGTAGACCGGCTCCAGCGCCGACTGCGACTTGAGACCGGCGGGCAGATAGTCGAGCACTTCGCCGTTCAGCTTGTAGCCGACGCAGATCTTCAGCTTCGGCAGGCCGTCCAGCACGTCGAGCTTGGTCAGCGCGATGCCGTCGATGCCGTTGAGCGCCACCGACTGGCGCACCAGCACCGCGTCGAACCAGCCGCAGCGACGCGGACGGCCGGTGACCACGCCGAACTCGCGGCCGACCGTGCCCAGGTGCTGGCCGATCTCGTCCGACAGCTCGGTCGGGAACGGACCCTCGCCGACGCGGGTGGTGTAGGCCTTGACGATGCCGAGCACGAAGCCGGGCCCCTTCGGCCCCAGGCCCGAGCCGGCGGCGGCCTGGCCAGCGACGGTATTGGACGAGGTCACATAGGGATAGGTGCCGTGATCGACGTCGAGCAGGGCGCCCTGCGCGCCTTCAAACAGCACGCGCTTGCCGGACTTCACGACGCTGTCGAGCAGGCGCCAGGCCGGCTGGGCGAAGGGAAGGATCTTCGGGGCGATCTCTTCGAGCGCCGCCAGCAGCTCGGCGCCGTCGTATTCCGGCAGGCCCAGGCCCGCGCGCAGCGGCTTGTGGTGAGCCAGCAGGCGGTCGATCTTGGCCTCCAGGGCGTCGCGGTCACGCAGATCGTCGACGCGGATGGCGCGACGGCCGACCTTGTCCTCGTAGGCCGGGCCGATGCCGCGGCCGGTAGTGCCGATCTTGTTGACGGCGGCGGCTTCGCGAGCCTGGTCGAGGTCGCGGTGCAGCGGCAGGATCAGGGCGGCGTTGTCGGCCAGGACCAGCAGGTCGGGCGTGATGGTCACGCCCTGCGAGCCGAGCTTGGCGATCTCTTCCAGCAGGTGCCAGGGGTCGACGACGACGCCGTTGCCGATCACCGACAGCTTGCCCTGGACCACGCCCGAGGGCAGCAGGCTGAGCTTGTAGACCTGGTCGCCGACCACCAGGGTGTGGCCGGCGTTGTGGCCGCCCTGGAAACGCACGACGACGTCGGCGCGGTTCGACAGCCAGTCGACGAGCTTGCCCTTGCCTTCGTCGCCCCACTGAGCGCCGATCACGGTCACATTGGCCATTCGGATACGATCTCCCGGCCTGCCCGAGCGGGTCCAACCACGCCCTTCGACAGGACTCGGCGGGTGGACTTGATCGATTGTAGGAACCGGATGCGCGGGCCCAGCGGGCGGCGGCTCTCCGTTCGGCGGGGGTAAACCAGCGGGCGGGCTCCGCGTCAAGCCCCGGACCCCGATCGCGAGGCGCGGCGGTCGCCTGGACGGACCGCCCAGGCTATGAATGGGCCATGATCCGAGCACGCATTCGCCTCCCCCGTCCCGTCCGCGATCCGGCCGCCATGGCTTGCGCGGCATGAGCGTCACCCTGGCCGACATCGAGGCCGCCGCCGGGCGGCTGGCGGGACACGCGCTCGAGACGCCGCTGATCGAGAGCCCGGCGCTCAACGAGCGGCTGGGGCGGCGGGTGCTGATCAAGCCCGAGACCCTGCAGCGGGTCGGGGCGTTCAAGTTCCGCGGGGCCTATAACCGGCTTTCGCAGCTGTCGGCCGAGCAGGCCAAGCGGGGCGTGGTGGCGTTCTCGTCCGGCAACCATGCCCAGGGCGTGGCGCTGGCGGCGCGGCTGCTGGGCATGCCGGCGATCATCGTCATGCCGGCCGACGCGCCGAGCGTGAAGGTCGAGGCGACCCGCGGCTATGGGGCCGAAATCAAGCTCTATGACCGGCTGACCGAGAGCCGCGAGGCGATCGCCGCGGCCATCGCCGCCGAGCGTGGGGCGGTGACGGTGCCGGCCTTCGACGACCTCCACGTGATCGCCGGCCAGGGCACGGTCGGGCTGGAGCTGGTCAGGCAAGGCCAGGCCCGCGGCGTGAGCTTCGATACGGTCATCTCGCCGATCGGCGGCGGCGGGCTGCTGGCCGGCGTCTCGACCGCGGTCAAGGCGCTGTCGCCGGGCACGGCGATCGTCGGCGTCGAGCCGGCCGGCTTCGACGACACCCTGCGCTCGCTGCAGGCGGGCGAGCGGATCGTGACCCAGCCGGCCACCCGCTCGCTGTGCGACGCGCTGGAGAGCCCGGCGCCGGGGCTGCTGACCTTTCCGGTGCTGCAGAAGACCGTGGCCGACGTGGCGGTCGTCACCGACGCCGAGGTGGCCGAGGCGATGCGCTATGCGTTCGCGGTGCTGAAGCTGGTGGTCGAGCCGGGCGGATCGGTCGGCCTGGCCGCGCTGCTGGCCGGCAAGGTCGCCGACTTCGGCGACAACGCCACCGGACTGATCCTGTCCGGCGGCAATGTCGATCCCGAGCTGTTCGCCCGCGTGCTGCGCCGGGAGATCTAGGCGTCGGCCGGGTCCGGGGCGAGCTGGCGATAGATCTGCGCCAGCGGGGCGCTGTAGAGCACCGTGCCGAACACGCTGACCAGGGCCATGAGGATGGCGGCCAGGGCGAGGATCGGCGCGACCTGGGCGAAGGTCAGGGTGGTGACGTCGAACTCGCCGGTCGGCCGCAGGATCGCCACCGCCGCGAAGATGAAGCCCACGAAGACCGCGATCTGGACGAGGGTGGCGAGCAGGCTGACCGCCACGCCGACCAGCACCATCTTGGCCGCGTGGCCGCGGGTCAGGGTCCAGGACTCGAACAGCCGGAAGTAGCTGCCGGCGAACGACATCGGCAGGCCGAGCGAGAAGCGAACGAACAGCCAGAGCATTGCGCCGAGCGCGATCAGGACCATGGCCCCGATGCCCAGCCCGACGCCGGGCGCCAAGGTCTGACTGGGACCGGCGGCGACCAGGACCAGCGAGGTGATCATGATCGGGAACGTACTAAGCGCGACCAGCAGGATCGCCACGACCGCGACGACCACCAGGCACAGCGCCAGCCAGAACTCCTGGCGGCCGAGACGCAGGAAGAACCACCGGCGGTTCTGCGGCTCGAGCACCGCGCGGAACACCGCGCCGACGATCAGGGTGCTGGACGCCAGGCTGGTCGCCCACTGGAGCAGCGACAGCGCGTTGACCTGGCCCATCAGCGACATCATCTGCTGGGTGGCGGCCGGCGAATCCGGCTCGACCTCGGCCTCGGCCAGCGCGGCCAGGGCGCCGAACTGCGGCCAGATGGCCGCCGCCATCAGCGCCAGCGGCCCCAGCGCGACGACCAAGTAGACGGCGCACCAGGCCAGGAAGGCCAGCGGGTTGCGGGCGATGACGCCGAACCCCGCCCCGACCGCGCCGCCGAACGAAAACGTCGTCATGCCCTACATCCCGCAACCATCAGCTGCAGAGCATAGCCGGCCTGCCCGGCCCCGCAACGGCGCCGCTTAGCGGCCGTCGTCGGAGACCGTCTCGCCAGGCGCCTCGCGCGGGGTGATCAGCTTGGCGAGCTTGGGCCGCAGCCAGTTCTCGAAGTCGTCGACGAACTCGTAGACCACCGGCACCAGCACCAGCGACAGGAGGGTCGAGGTGATCAGCCCGCCGATCACCGCCACGGCCATCGGCTGACGGAACTCGGCGCCCTTCTCCAGGGCCAGGGCGGTCGGCAGCATCCCCGCCGCCATGGCCACGGTGGTCATGACGATCGGCCGGGCCCGCTCGCGGCAGGCCTCGATCAGGGCGTCCCGCTGGGGCATGCCCTCGCGCTCGCGCTCGATCGCATACTCGACCAGCAGGATCGAGTTCTTGGCCGCCAGGCCCATCAGCATCAGGAAGCCGATCAGCGAGGGGATCGAGAGCGACAGGTTGAAGATGAACAGGCCGATGAAGGCCCCGCCCACGGCCAGCGGCAGGGCGGCCAGGATGACGATCGGCTTGAAGAAGCTGCGGAACAGCAGCACCAGCACGGCGAACATCAGGAACACGGCGGTGGCGAAGGCGACCACGAAGCCGCCGAACATCTCGGCCATGGCCTCGGCGTCGCCGATGGCGCTGGGGGCGACCCCGGGCGGCAGCTTCTTCATGATCGGCAGCTGGTGGACGACCTGGGTCGCGTCGCCGAGCTCCACCCCGTCGGCCAGTTCGGCCTGGACGGTCATCTGGCGCTGGCGGTTGAGACGGTCGATCCGCGCCGGGCCGGCCTGGAACTCCACATCGGCCACGGCGCCGAGCGTCGTGGAGCCGCCCGAGGCGGTCGGCAGGCGCAGCTGACGGATCTGCTCGATGTCGGCGCGCGCCGATTCCGGCAGGCGGATCCGGATGGGGATGCGCCGCTCGCCCTCGTTCATCTTCGGAATGTTGGCGTCGATGTCGCCGACGGTGGCGACGCGGGCGGCCTGGGCGATCGCGGTCACCGAGACGCCGAGGCGCGCGGCCTCGTCGGGCCTGGGCCGGATCACCAGTTCGGGGCCGATCGGCGGGTTCTTCGGGCGCGGGTCGGTGACCTTGGTCAAGGTCCGCATCTGCCGCTCGAGCTCGAGGGCGGCCTGCTCCAGCGCCTTGGGGTCGGAGCTGATCAGGATCTGCTCGAACCCGGCCGAGCCCTGACCGTCCAGGAAGTTGAGCCGCACGTCCGGAACCGCGGCGATCTGGGCGCGGACCCGGTCCTTGAGCTCGTTGCCGGTGACCTTGCGGTCGCCGCTCAACAGCACGGTGATGGTGCCGTTGCGCAGGTCGCTGCCGCCGCCGCCCCCGCCGGGGCCGAAGTTCGCCACGGTCGAGCCGACCTGGCTGAAGACGCCGGTGACCTCCGGCTGGGCGGCCATGACCTGCGTGGCCTGCTGGACCGCGCGCTCCATGTCGCCGATGGTCGCGCCGGGCGGCCCCTGGACGTTGATGTAGACGTAGTCCGGATCGCCGGGCGGCTGGAAGCCCTTGGGCAGGAAGCCGATCATCATCGCCGAACAGACGAACAGCAGCAGGCCGGCGATGGAGGCGAGAATGCGATGCTCGAGCGCCCACTTGAGGGCGCTGGGATAGAAGCCCTCGAACGGCTTCTGCGGCCGCTCATGCACCGTCGGCTTGAGGAAGTAGGCCGCCATCAGCGGCGTCGCCAGGCGCGCGACCAGCAGCGAGAACAGCACCGCCACCGAGACGGTGAGGCCGAACTCCTTGAAGAACTGGCCCGGGATGCCGGGCATGAAGCTGACCGGGGTGAACACCACCACGATGGCGAAGGTGGTCGCCACCACCGCCAGGCCGATGGCGTCGGCGCCTTCCAGCGCCGCCTTGAACGGCCGCACGCCGCGGGCGACGCGCTTTTCGATGTTCTCGATCTCGACGATGGCGTCGTCGACGAGGATGCCGATGACCAGGGTCAGAGCCAGCAGCGTCACCAGGTTCAGCGAGAAGCCGGCCAGCTTCATCACGAAGAAGGTCGGGATCAGCGAGATCGGCATGGCCAGCACGGTGATGGCCGTCGCGCGCCAGTCGCGCAGGAACAGCAGCACCACCAGGGCCGCCAGCACCATGCCTTCGAGCAGCACGTGCTGAGTGGCGCGGAAGTTGGCGCGGGTCTCGTCGACCGAGGCGTAGATCTTGGTGAACTTGACGTTGGGGTCGGCCTTGGCGATCTCGGCCAGCTTGACGTTCACGCCGTCTTCGACGTCGACGTCCGAGGATTCCTTGGTCTTGCTGACCTGGAAGCCGACCACCGGGCGGTTGTTCAGGCGCGCGAAGCCGCGCGCCTCGGCCGAGCCTTCGCCGACGTCGGCGACGTCGGTGAGGCGGACGAAGCCGCCGCCGCCGGTGGCGATGGTCATGGCCCGCAGCTGGGCGACGGTCTCGGCCGAGCCGAGCACGCGGATGGTCTGCTCGCGGCCGCCGACCTGGACGCGGCCGCCGGGCGCGTCCTGCTGAAAGGCCATCAGGGCGTTGTTGACCTCGGCCGCGGTCAGGCCGCGCGCCGCCAGCCTGTCGGGATCGACGACGACGTTGATCTCGCGCGCGACGCCGCCGACGCGGGTGATCTGGGCGACGCCGCTCACGGTCTGAAGATCGCGGGCGATCTTGTCGTCGACGTACCAGGAGAGCTGCTCGTCCGACATCGACGGCGCTTCGACCGCGTAGGTGATGATCGGGAAGGCGTCGTCGATCTCGACCCGGGTGACGGTCGGCTCGTCGATATCGCGCGGCAGGATCTGGCGGGTCTGGTCGACCTTGGCGCGGACTTCGTCGGTCTTCTTCTGAAGATCCTCGCCCATTTCGAACTGGATGGACGTCGTCGAGACGCCCTGGGTCACCACCGACTGGATGTTCTTGACCCCGGTGATGCCCGACATGGCGTCTTCGACCGGCCGGGTGATCTGGGTCTCCATTTCCCCGGGCGCGGCGCCGCTCTGGGTCACCGTGATGGCGACCACCGGGAACTGGATGTTCGGGAACTGCTTAACCGCCAGCCCCGAATAGGCGATCATGCCGGCGACCAGCAGGCCGATGAACAGCAGGGTGACGGGAACCGGGTTGCGGATCGCCCAGGCCGAGATCGGGAAGCCGGAGCCTCCGCCTTGATGCTCGCTCATTTGGCCCTCGCGGCGGGTTGCGGCGCAGCAGGCTGGGCCGCGGCCGCGCTGGTCTCGACCGGCTTCACCAGGTCGCCGTCGAGCAGGAACGAGGCCGCGTTCTGAACCACGCGGGAACCCGAGGCCGGGCCCTTGACGATCTGGACGAGTCCCGAGCCGCGCTGGCCGGTCTGGACGGCGACGTGCTTCACGCGGTTGTCGGCGCCGACCACCATGACCGCCGCGCCATTGGCGTCGTAGCGGATCGCGGTTTCAGGCAGGGCGAGCGTCGATGCGCTGGCGTCGGCGAAGACCGCACGGGCGAAACCGCCGGCGCGGATGTCGGAGCGCGCCGGCAGCAGAACGCGGACCTGGCCGAGCTTGGTCTGGGCGTCGATCTGCGGGCTGACGATGCGCACCGTGCCCTGCACCTGGCCGCCGCCCGGCAGGGTGACGGTCGCGGCCTGCCCGACCCGGATGCGCGCCAGGTCGTCTTCCGACATGTCGGTGCCCAGTTCCATCTGGCCGTCGCGGGCGATGCGGAACCACGGCGTGCCGCCGCCGGACGACAGGTCGCCCGGACGCACGGTGCGTTCGAGGATCACGCCGGACACCGGCGCGACGACGGAGAGCTTGGCCAGGCGGGTCTGCAGGTCGCGCAAGTTCGCGCGGGCGGCCTGGGCCTGGAACCTGCGCTGGGCGATCTGTTCCTGGGCCAGCACGCCCTGGCCGTCGAGGTCGGCGACGCGCTTGGCCTGGTCCTCGGCCTGGGCGGCCTGCGCCTGCGCCTGAGCGATCTGGGCCTCGAGCAGGGCGGGGTCGAGCTGCACCAGCACCTGGCCGGCGCGCACCGTGTCGCCGACGTCGGCATTGACGCGCAGCACGCGGAAACCGGCGACCTCGGCGGCCACGGCGGCTTCTTCGCGCGGGCGCAGCGTGCCCGAGGCGCTGAGCGCGCCGGTGATCGCCCGCGGCTCCAGCCGCACCACCGACACCGCGCGCGCCTGGGCGGCCGGGTCCTTCTTCGGCGGCTCCTTGGAACCGCAGGCGGCGAGCGTCACGGCGGAAGCCAGGCCGACGGCGAGGGCCAGGATGGTCTTGGTTCTCGTCACTTCAGCGAGCCTCTTTGTTGGTCGGGGCGGTCTCGAGCGGCCAACCGCCGCCGAGCGCCTTGTAGGTCTGAACCGCGCGGCGCAGAGCCTGCACCTGGGCGGCGGTCTTCAGGGTGCGCACGGTGCGCCAGGCGCGCTCGTTGTCGAGCGTGGCCTGCAGATCGATGAAGCCGGCGACATAGCCCTTGCGGGACGCCTCGTAGGCGCGCCGGGCGCGGATCTCGCCGTCCGTCAGCAGATCGACGCGGCGACGATCGGCCTCCAGCTGGACCAGCGAATTCTCCGCCTCGCCGAAGGCGGTCTGGACGGCCTTTTCGTAGGCGATGGCGGCCTGTTCGGAACGGGCGTCCTGGGCCTTCATCTCCGAGAGCAGGCGCGGGATGTCGAGCACCGGGACGACGACGTTGGCGCCGATGCTCCAGCTCTGGGTCGTCGCCGAATAGCCGGGCTGGTCGTTCGTCTGCAGGCCGACGCCCGGCGCCAGCTTGAAGGTCGGAAAGAAGGCCAGCTTGGCGTAGTCGAGGCGTCCGAGGGCCGAGGCGAGCATCGCCTCGGCGCGGCGCACGTCGGGGCGGCGGGCGAGCAGCTCGCCGGGAAGCACGTCCGGAACCTGCGGGGCCACGCCCACCTCGGCGTCGATCGGCAGGGCGGCCAGCGGTTCAATCCCGCGGCCGGTGAGGATCAGCAGGTTGCGCCGGGCGGCCTGCAGCTCGGCTTCCAGACCGGCGACCTGAGACCTGGCCTGGGCGAGGTCGCCGGCCACGCGGTCGGCGTCGGCGCTCGCGGCCAGGCCGCGCTGCGCGCGGATGTCGACGATGCGGAAAAGCTCGGCCTGGATCCGTTCGGTGGCGCGGGCGTCGTCGAGCTGGATCGCCAGGCCCCGGGCCTGGAAATACCCGTCGGCCACCGCCGCCGCGAGGCTGGCGCGGGCGGCTTCATAGTCGAGGCGGGCCGCCGCCATTTCGGCGTTCGCCGCGCGGCGGGCGGCGAAGATGCGGCCGAAGAGGTCGATTTCCCAGCTGACGTCGAAATTGGCGGTCTCGGTGCGGCTGTCGCCGTTGCTCGAGAGGCCCGGAATGTTGAGCGCGGCCCCGTCGATCACCTTGCTGTCGGTCTCGGTGATCGAACCGCGGGGATTGCCCTGGGGCAGGAAGCTGGTCAGGGCGCCGGCGCGAGTGGCGCGCGCCTCGCGCAGCTTGGCCGCCGCGCTCCGAGCGTCCGGGCTGGCCGCGAGCGCCTCGGTGATCAGGGCGGTGAGCTGCGGGTCGTCGAACCCCGTCCACCACGTCTCCAGCGAGGGGGCCGCGGCGATGGCCGGCGAGGACGGCGCCTCGTAGGCGGCCGGAAGGCGGGTATCGACGTCGCGGGTGGAGGCGCAGGCCGACAGCATCAGGGCCAGGCCGGTCACCGATCCGACCGCAGGGGTAACTAGGCGCATCGCTCTTTTCATCATTATCGACTTGCGACACCGCCCACCGCGCCCGGCACGACAAGCACGTGCGGCGCGGACCTCGATACCGGCGTTCCGTTCTTAGCCGCGCTCATGCTTCAGGTCGATTGCAGAGACGAGACAATCGGCAAAGCGCATTCCAAGTGTCGCATGCCGGTCGCATGGCACTGGCGCCAGACCACGTCGCGAACTAGGGTTCCGCGCAATTCCACCCCCCATTTGAGTGCACTATGAAACAGTTTCTGCTCGCTGGCGCCGCGATTTGGGCCGTTTTCGCCGCCCCGGCCCTCGCCGGCGATATCAACCCCGCCAAGATCGCCGAGCACGTGAAGGTGCTGGCGTCGGACGAGTTCGAAGGGCGTGGCCCGGCCACCGAAGGCGAGAAGAAGACGGTCGCCTACATCATTGAGCAGTACAAGGACGCCGGATTGAAGCCGGGTGGAGATCTGGTGGAGGGCCAGCGCGCCTGGACCCAGGACGTGCCGCTGGCCCGCTTTGAGATCAAGGGCCCCGTCTCGGTCGGCGTCACCGCCGGCGGCAAGACCCAGGCCTGGACCCAGGGCGAGGAGGTCGCGCTGCGGGCCGCCCAGACCGGCGCCGAGCGGGTCGCCGTCAAGGACGCGCCGATCGTCTTCGTCGGCTATGGCGTCACCGCGCCGGAGCGCAACTGGGACGACTTCAAGGGCGTCGACCTGAAGGGCAAGGTCGCATTGGTGCTGGTCAACGATCCCGACTTCGAGACAGGGAAAGGCGCCTTCGGCGGCAAGGCGATGACCTATTACGGCCGCTGGACCTACAAGTACGAGGAGGCCGCGCGCCGCGGCGCGATCGGGTTCCTGGTGGTGCACGAGACCGCGCCGGCTTCCTACGGCTGGGCGACGGTGAAGAACTCCAACACCGCCCCGTTGTTCGACATCATCCGCGACAAGCCGAGCGAGGCCCACGCCCTGCTGGAAGGCTGGATTCAGCGCGACCGCACGGTCGAGCTGTTCAAGGCCGCCGGCCTCGACTTCGAAGCCGCCAAGAAGCAGGCCCAGACCCGCGACTTCAAGCCGGTGGAACTGAAGGGCGCGACCTTCTCGACCGACTACGGCGTCGACGTGCAGAAGATCGTCTCGAAGAACGTGGTCGGGCTGATCCCCGGCGCCAAGCGCCCGGACGAGACCATCATCTATTCGGGCCACTGGGACCACCTGGGCGTCGGCCTGCCGGACGCCAAGGGCGATACGATCTACAACGGCGCGGTCGACAACGCCGACGGCATCGCCACCATGATCGAGATCGGCCGCGCCTTCGCCAAGGGTCCGCAGCCGGACCGCTCCGTGGTGTTCCTGGCGGTGACCGCCGAGGAAAAGGGCCTGCTGGGCTCGGAATACTACGCCGCCAACCCGCTCTACCCGCTCGGCAAGACGGTCGCGAACATCAACATGGACGCCCTGTCGCCGGCCGGCCCGGCCAAGGACTTCACCACCTCGGGCGACGCGGCCTCGACCCTGCAGGACGCGCTGGTCGCGGTCGGCAAGAGCCACGGCCGCCACTACACGCCGGACTCCAAGCCTGAAGCGGGCCTGTTCTTCCGCTCGGACCACTTCCCGTTCGCCAAGCGCGGCGTGCCGGCGATCTCGTTCGGCTCGGGCTACGATCTGGTGCAAGGCGGCAAGGAAGCCGGCGCGGCCTGGTCGAAGGCCTACACCGCCGACCGCTATCACCAGCCGGCCGACCACTTCGACGCCAGCTGGAACCTTGAAGGGATCGCCCAGGACGGCCAACTGATGTTCGAGCTGGGCCGCCAACTGGCTGACTCCGCCACCTGGCCGGAGTGGAAGGCGGGCTCGGAATTCAAGCTGACCCGGGACGCGACCGCGGCCGAGAGGAAGTAGCAGAGGCGAGGAACGAGATGGCGCAGGCAGGTCAGATCCGGGCCGGGATCGGGGGCTGGACCTTCGAACCGTGGCGCGGGGTCTTCTATCCGCAAGGCCTCAAGCATGCGGACGAGCTGGCCTACGCCAGTCGCCATCTCACCTCGCTGGAGATCAACTCCACCTACTATTCGAGCCAGAAGCCGGAGACCTTCGCCAAGTGGGCGGCCGCCACCCCGGACGGCTTCGTCTTCACGGTGAAGGCTTCGCGGTTCTGCACCAATCGCCGCGTGCTGGCGGAGGCCGGCGACTCCGTGGCCAAGTTCCTGAACCAGGGGATCGTCGAACTGGGCGACCGGCTGGGCCCGATCCTCTGGCAGTTCATGCCGACCAAGAAGTTCGACGAGGCCGACTTCGGCGGGTTCCTCGACCTCTTGCCCAAGACCCATGGCGGGCTGAAGCTGCGCCACTGCGTCGAGGTCCGCAACGCCAGCTTCGTCGATCCGAAGTTCGTCAAGATGTGCCGCGACCGCAACGTGGCGATCTGCGTCTCGGAGAACGAGAACTATCCGCTGATCTCCGACATCACCGCCGACTTCGTCTATTCGCGCCTGCTGATGGGCTCGGACAAGATCGAGACCGGCTATGCGCCTGAAGACCTGGACGCCTGGGCCGAACGCTTCGGCGAATACTCGAAGGGGCGCGTTCCCGGCGATCTTGCGCCCATCGACCGCACCGGGCCGGCGGAAGGCCCGCACGAGACCTTCGTGTTCTTCATCCACGAAGGAAAGGTCCGCGCCCCGGCCGCCGCGCAGGAACTGCTGAAGCGGGTGGGCGCCTAGTCCCGAAACGCAAAACGCCCCCGGCCGTGGCCGGGGGCGCGATGTGCAAGAATGCGAATTCTTGTTGCGGCTGCTTACGCGCCGCCGGGGAAGCGCATCGGCACCTTCACGACGCCGGTCTTCGAGCCCATCGGCAGAGCGTCGGCCACGCACAGGGCGGCCTTGTCGAAGCCCTTGCCGGCCTTGCTGTCTTCCAGGACCTTGCAGCCCGACAGCTTGCCCGCCGTGGCGTTGCACTCGAGCATCACCACCGCCGCGTCGCGGGTGTTGGCGTGCTTGGTCAGGCACTTCGACATGCTTTCTTGGAAATCAGCCGCAGCCGACGCGCCGGCAAACGCCAGGCAGAGGGCGACACCGCCGCCGATTTTGATGAGATTCTTCATGGCCCCACTCCTTTCTAGATAACGGACGCAGGCCCTGTATGAGGCATTCAGGTTAAAAGAATCTGATGGCCGAGAATTCGATTTTGTTAACGCCAAGTAAACGCCGCAATCACAATTGTTGTGTCTTTATATCTATTACGCACGTGATGTCGGGGAAATGCGGATTTCCAGTGACGATTGGTTAGCAACCTCCCGTCATTGTGAAGCTAAGGATACTACCTAGTCGGGGGAAACTTTGGTGATGCGCTTTAGGCTCGTCGACCTGCCGCTGATCGCGAAGATCGGCTTTGCACCTGCTTTCGCTCTGGTGATGCTGGCCCTTACGGCCGGCGGCGCGGTCATTATCCAACGCGGCCAGTCCGCCGACTTGAAGCAGGTCGTACATACCGACCTGCCCAACAGCCTGCGGCTGCAGAAGGTCTCCGAACGGATCACCGCCGTTCACGGCGAGCTTTACTTCCTGCTGACCCATCAGGCCGCCTCGATCGACACCGACAAGATCGAGGGCGAGAGCCAGGAGCTGCTGGCCGAGGTCGACGCCATCACCAAGGAAGTCCAGGCGATGGAGGCCAAGGCCCCCGCTGCTCAGAAGAAATCCTTCCAGGAGCTGATCAAGGCCCTGAAGCAGACCCGCGACGCGCTGGACGTCATCGCGGCCATGATCACCACAGACTTCGGCACCGCCGCCGGGTTCGCCGCTCCGTTCGAGCAGGAATACGCGAACATGACCGGCACGCTGAACAAGATCGTCGCCGCCAACAACGCACTGACCGACGCCAACGCCAAGGCCAGCGAGCAGCGCTCGCAGACCGCCCAGATGATCCAGATGGTCGCCGCCGTCGCGACGCTGCTGATCGCCGGGGCCCTGGCCTGGGCGCTGACCATGATGCTGCGCCGCGACGTCAAGCAGATCGCCGGCGCCACCGAGGCTTTGGCCCGCGGCGACAGCTCGATCGATCTCAACAAGCTGGCCCGCAAGGACGAACTCGGCGCGATCGTCTCGTCGCTGACGGTGTTCCGCGACAACCAGCTGCATCTGGAAAAGCTGCGCGTCGAGCACGAGCAGACCGAGGCCGCCGCCGAGGTCACCCGTCGCCAGAACGCCGAAGCCGCCGCGGCCATCGCCGAGGAACAGGCGATGGTGGTCAACTCGCTGGCCCGCGGCCTCGACAGCCTGGCCGCCGGCGACCTGACCTACCGCCTGGACGCCGAGTTCCCGGGCGACTACCGCAAGCTGCGCGACGACTTCAACGCCGCCTCGGCCAAGCTGGAAGAAGCCATGGGCGCGATCGCCGGCGCCACCGCCTCCATCCAGTCGGGCGCGGGCGAGATCAGCACCTCGGCCGACGACCTGTCGCGCCGCACCGAGCATCAGGCCGCGACCCTGGAAGAAACCGCCGCGGCGCTGGACGAGATCACCGCCACGGTCAACAAGACCTCGGAGGGCGCCAGCCACGGCCGTGAAGCCGTCGCCGCCGCCAAGACCGACGCCGAAGAAGGCGGCCTGGTGGTCGGCCGCGCCATCGAGGCGATGGGCCAGATCGAGAGCTCGGCCAAGCAGATCAGCCAGATCATCGGGGTGATCGACGAAATCGCCTTCCAGACCAACCTGCTGGCCCTGAACGCGGGGGTTGAAGCCGCCCGCGCCGGAGAAGCGGGCCGCGGCTTCGCGGTCGTCGCCTCGGAAGTGCGGGCCCTGGCCCAGCGCTCGGCCGAAGCGGCCAAGGAGATCAAGACCCTGATCAGCGCCTCCAGCCAGCAGGTCGCCTCGGGCGTCAGCCTGGTCGGCGAGACCGGCAAGGCCCTGGAGCGCATCGTCCGCCAGGTCGGCGAGATCTCCACCGTGGTCGGCGAGATCGCCGCCAGCGCCAAGGAAGAAGCCCTCGGCCTCGGCCAGGTGAACACCGCGGTCAACCAGATGGACCAGGTCACCCAGCAGAACGCCGCCATGGTCGAGCAGTCCACGGCCGCAAGCCGCGTGCTGGCCGACGAGGCCCAGGAACTGGCCCGGCTGGTCGCCCGCTTCAAGGTCACCGGCGGCGGCGTGCAGACCGCCACCCGCACGGTCGGCGCCCCGCGCGCCCACCAGCCCGCGCCGCGCCCGGCCACCCGCGGGGCCACCGCCCTGGCGACCGCCGCCCGCGTCGACGAGGACAGCTGGGAAGAATTCTAAGGATAAGAAGACGTCCAGGAACGAAGGGGTCGCCGCAAGGCGGCCCTTTTTCTTTGCGCCCGTCCTGCTTGACCGACGCGGCGTCAGGCCGCGCGCAGTTCCCGCAGCGCACGGGAGGAAACGCCATGGCCCATTTCACCGCCGACGACCTGATGTTCAAGCCGGGCCTGATGACCGGCGAGCGAATCCTGATCACCGGCGGCGGCACGGGCCTGGGCAAGGTGATGGCCGAGGCGCTGCTGATGCTGGGCGCCGAGGTCTATATCTGCGGCCGCCGCGGCGGGGTCGTCGAACAGACCGCCCGTGAGCTGATGGACGCCCACGGCGGCAAGTGCGTGGGCCTGGCCTGCGACATCCGCGTGCCGGAGGCGATCGCCGAGATGCTGGACGTCATCTGGGCCGACGGCGGGGCGCTGAGCGGGCTGGTCAACAACGCCGCCGGCAACTTCATCAGCCGCACCCAGGACCTGTCGCCGCGCGGCTTCGACGCCATCGCCAACATC
The DNA here is from genome assembly GCF_026411515.1 of Phenylobacterium sp. 58.2.17. Classification (NCBI taxonomy): domain Bacteria; kingdom Pseudomonadati; phylum Pseudomonadota; class Alphaproteobacteria; order Caulobacterales; family Caulobacteraceae; genus Phenylobacterium; species Phenylobacterium sp. 58.2.17. The sequence goes on from NZ_JAPMTQ010000014.1 coordinate 88,983, forward strand.
GTGTTCCGCGGCTCGTTCTTCGTCACCCTGGAGTGCGGCAAGCGCTGGATCGCCGAAGGGCGGCGGGCCTCGGTGATCTCGATCCTGACCACCTGGATCTGGAACGGCGGGCCGTTCACCGTGCCCTCGGCGATGTCGAAGGCCGGGATCGCCACCATGAGCCAGTCGCTGGCGGTCGAGTGGGGCCAGCACGGCATCCGGTTCAACAACATCGCTCCGGGCCCGTTCCCGACCGAAGGCATGAGCGCACGGCTCAACCCCGGCCAGAGCCAGGAAACGGGCGGCGCCTATTCCGACATGAGCGGCGCCCCCATGGGCCGGGTCGGCGAGATGCGCGAACTGGCCAATCTGGCGGTCTATCTGCTGCACCCTCTGTCCGCCTATGTGAACGGCCAGACCATCGCCATCGACGGCGCCGCCTGGCAGGCCTCCGGCGGCAACTTTTCACGCCTGGCCGGCTGGGGCGACGCCGAATGGACCGCCGCCCGGGAGGCGATCCAGACCACCAACGCAAAGGACCGCGCCGCCCGGACGGTGTGAGCACGGGCCCTTGGCCGCCGAGAGCCGCTTGCTCCGAACCCGGAGCGTTTCCGCAGCTTGGCTTCCGCCTCGCCCTGGTCGTAATATGACGGGCGTCACCTTTCCGAGTCAGGCCTGAGATGTCCGAAGTCGCCTATCTTCCCGCCGGCAAGCGCGAACTGACCAAGGTCGCCAACCGGCAGGCCATCCTCAACGCCGCCCGCAAGGTGTTCGGGGACCTCGGATACGAGACCGCCACGGTGCGCGACATCATCCGCGGGACGGGCCTGGCCGCGGGGACCTTCTACAACTACTTCAAATCCAAGGACGAGGTGTACCTGGCCCTGGCCAGCGAAGGGGCGCGGCAGTTCGCGCCGCTGCTCAAGGCCCAGCGCGCGCAGTCGGCCAATTGGGAAGAGTTCGTCCATGCGGCGATCGAGGCCTATTTCCTGTTCCTGGCCGACGCCCACAAGAGCTGGCTGAGCCAGCGCCCGGCCGGAGAAACCCAGCCGCACGTGCATGGCGAGACCCCGGAGATGTCCGCGGTTTTCGAGGAGGTGCGTGCGGCCATCGTCGAGGAAATGAACGACGGCGAGGCGAGCTCCACCGACCCCGATTACCTGGCGGCCGCCTGCATCGCCATCGCCCGCGACGTCGGCGAGAAGATGCTGGCCCGCCGCCCGATCGACACCAAGGGCGCGACCGCCTTCGCCGTGGCGATGATCCAGGGCGGGCTCAACGGCCTGCGGCAGGCGGAGGGGTAGGCACGGTGGCGAGTCTTCGGCGAACGCTTGCCCGCGCCCTGTTGTCGCTGCCCTCGCCGATCCTGCGCCTGATGTCCGGCGGCGCGGCTGTCTATCGCGGCGGACGCACGCTGGATCCGCGCTTCCAGTTCATGGCCGCCCAGGCCGCGCGCATGCCGGCGATGACCTCGCTGTCGCCAGAGGAGGCCCGCCGGACCAGCGCCGAGGGCGCCAAGGTCTATGGCGGCCGTCCGGAGCCCGGCGTGCGCGTCGAGCCGCTGACCATCCCGGCGCAGGACCGCAGCATTCCGGCCCGCCTTTACCGGCCTGAGCAGCCGGACCCGAACGCGCCGGCGATAGTCTTCGCCCACTTCGGCGGCGGGGTGATCGGCGACCTGGACACCAGCCACGCCTTCTGCGGCATCCTGGCCAAGGTGACCCGGGCGCCGGTGGTTTCCGTCGAGTACCGCCTGGCCCCCGAGCATCGGTTCCCGGCCGGCCTGGAGGACGTCCTGGCGGGCTATAGGTACGTCCGCGACCACGCTGCGCAGTTCGGCGCGCCGAGCGGCCAGGCGGTGATCGGCGGCGACTCGATGGGCGGCAACTTCGCGGCCGTGATCTGCCAGGAGCTGGCCCGCGCCGGCGAACCCCAGCCGGCCCTGCAGCTGCTGATCTATCCGTGCGTCGACGTCGCCAGCCAGAGCGCCTCGATGACCACCTATGCCGAGGCCTTTCCGCTGTCGCGGCCGCTGATGGACTGGTTCATGGGGCACTATATGGGCCCGGGCGCCGATCCCGCCGATCCGCGGCTGTCGCCCATCCGTGAAGCCGACCTCGCCGGACTGGCGCCCGCAGTCGTGGTCACCGCCGGCTTCGACCCGCTGGTCGACCAGGGCGAGGCCTATGCGCGGCGCCTGCGCGGCGCCGGGGTGCCGGTGATCTATCGCTGCTACGACGCCATGGCCCACGGGTTCACCGCCTTCACCGGCGTAGTCCCCTGCGCCGACGTGGCGTGTCGGGAGGTTGCGGGCCTGGTCCGCGAAGGTCTGGAGGGACGTATTGCGCGCGCTGCTGGTTGAGGAACTGAAGCCCGAGTACGGCGGCTGCGTCCTGAAGGAAGTCGAGACCCCGGCCCCGGGCCCCGGCGAGGTGCAGGTCAGGGTGCGGGCCGCGGCGGTGAACTTTCCCGATCTGCTGCAGACCCGCGGCGAGTACCAGCACAAGCCGCCGCTTCCCTTCATTCCTGGCCTGGAGATCGCCGGCGAGGTCAGCGCCCTGGGCGAGGGCGTCGACCAGTTCCAGATCGGCGAGCCGGTGGTCGGCGGGGCGCGGATCGGGGGATTCTCGGAATACGCCGTCACCCCGGCCTCGGGCCTGCGCCGCAAGCCCGAGGGCCTTTCGTTCAGCCAGGCGGCAGGGTACGCGACGGCCTATCTGACGGCCTATGTCTCGCTGGTCCGCCGCGCGGCGGTGCAGCCCGGCGAGTGGGTCCTGGTCCACGGCGCGGCCGGCGGCGTCGGCCTGGCGGCGGTGGACCTGGCCAAGCATCTCGGCTGCAGGGTGATCGCCGCCTCGGCCTCGGACGACAAACTGGCCATCGTCGAGCGCGAGTATCGTCCCGACGCCGTCGTCAACGTCACCGGCGGCTTCCGCGAGAAGGTCAAGGAGATCACCGGCGGGCGCGGCGCGAACGTGATCTATGATCCCGTAGGCGGCGACGTGTTCGACGAGAGCACCCGCTGCATCGCCTTCGACGGCCGCCTGCTGGTGGTCGGCTTCGCCTCGGGCCGGCTGCCGGTGCTGCCCGTCAACATGGCGCTGATCAAGGGTTTCTCGGTGATGGGCGTGCGGGCCGGCGAGTACGGGCGCCAATTCCCCGAGAAGGGCCGCGAAAACCAGGCCGCGATCTGGGACCTGGCGGCGCAGATGAAGCCGCGGGTCGACCACGAGTACCCGCTGAGCGACTGGCGCGCGGCCTTCGACTCGCTGGCCGAGCGCAAGGTGGTCGGCAAAACCATCGTGCGGCCCGACCTCTGAGCTATATATTCGGCCCATGACCGTCGAACACGAACACGAACTCGAGGGCCTGAAGGCCGCCGGCCGGCTGGTGGCGCGGACCCTGGAGGCCATGGGCAAGGCGCTGGAGCCAGGCATCACCACCCGCGAGCTGGACCAGCTGGGCCGGCGGATGCTGGAGCTGGAGGGCGCCCGCTCGGCGCCGGAGCTGACCTACAACTTCCCCGGCGCGACCTGCATCTCGGTCGCCCCGGACTGCGCGCACGGCATTCCCGACGATCGACGCATCGAGGCCGGGACCCTGGTCAATATCGACGTCTCGGCCGAGCTCAACGGCTTCTTCGGCGACACCGGCGCCAGCTTCGCGGTGCCGCCGGTCAAGCCGAACATCGAGCGGCTGTGCCGCGACGGCCGCCGCGCCATGTGGGCCGGCATCCGCGCCGTGCGCCCGGGCGCCAAGCTCAACGAGGTCGGCAAGGCCATCCAGGGCTTCGCCGACAAGAACGGCTACTCGCTGGTCACCAACCTGGCCAGCCACGGCGTGGGGCGCTCGCTGCACGACGAACCCGCCGAGATTCCGACCTGGTGGGAGCCGGGCGACCGCCGCCGGATTCACGAGGGCCTGGTGTTCACCATCGAGCCGTTCCTGTCGCTCGGCGCCGACTGGGTCGAGGAGGGCGACGACGGCTGGACCCTGACCCCGCCGGGCCACGAACCGACCGTCCAATACGAACATACCCTGGTCGCGACCCGTCGCGGACCGATTATCTTGACCTTGGCGGCCTGAAAACACAGGAGAAGGTTGACTCCTCTCCCTGCACCCCTTAGGAACCGCCGCTCAATTTTATACCGGAGTTGATCTCGTGAAGCGGACTTTCCAACCGTCCCGACTGGTGCGTGCACGCCGTCACGGTTTCCGCGCGCGCATGGCGACGAAGAACGGCGCCAAGATCGTGGCTCGCCGTCGCGCCAAGGGCCGCAAGCGCCTGACCGCCTAAGACGCATCCGCGTCTTAGAGCCTAAGGTGTCGGCATGACCGACGCCCCTAAAGTCATCGAACGCATTCAGAAGCGCTCGGACTTTCTCGCCGCCGCGCGGGCGTCTTCGCACGCCAAAGGCGCGGTGGTGATGCAGGCCCGTGACCGGGCCGACGATTCCCCCGTCATTCGCGTCGGCTTCACCGCCACCCGCAAGATCGGCGGCGCCGTGGTGCGCAACCGCGCCAAGCGGCGCATGCGCGCGGCCGCGCAGGCGATTTTGCCGCAACTCGGCAAGCCCGGCTTTGACTATGTTTTGATCGCTCGCAACGGCGCGCCCACCCGGGCGTGGCCGCGTTTGCTTGACGATGTGAAAACCGCGCTGATAAGCCTCGCGGCCGAAAGCGACAGCCCGTCCCGCGCCTCGCAGCGCGCCCCTTCTTCTTCCGCCTGAGCGCGCGTCCCCATGCAAGAGAACAACAACCGCAACACGATCATCTTCGTGGTCAGCGCGGTTCTGATCCTGATCGCCTACCAGTTCTTCGTGCTGGATCCGGCCGCCAAGAAGCGCAGCGCCGAGGCCGCGCGCCAAAAGGCCGCCGCCGCCGAGGTGCAGGCCGCCTCGGGCGGCGCGACGCCAGCCCTGCCCGGCGCACCCG
>NZ_JAPMTQ010000015.1:0-80829 GCF_026411515.1 Phenylobacterium sp. 58.2.17
TATAAGAGACAGGCCCTGGCCCACGCCAGCACCCTCGACGGCGGCGCGGCGCTGGCCGCCCGCGCCCAGCGCGAACGCGTCCGCCTGCGGCTGAACTGACAGCGCCGCCAGCGCTTCTGGCTGGCGCCGGCCGCGCGCGCGGCCTATCTCAGACACCTTCGCCGTTCAGGAGCTCGCCATGTCGTTGAAGGTCGCCGTCCAGATGGACCCGCTCGAGGCCATCAAGATCGAAGGCGATACGACCTTCCTGATGATGCTCACGGCCCAGGCCCGCGGTCACTCGTTGTTCGTCTACACCCCCGACCGGCTGGTGCTGGAGGAGGGCAAGGTGCTGGCCCGCGGCCGCGCGGTCACCGTCCAGGACGTCAAGGGCGACCACGCCAAGTTCGGCGACTGGGAGCTGGTCGACCTCTCCGAATTCGACGTCGTCCTGCTGCGCCAGGACCCGCCGTTCGACATGGCCTACATCACCTCGACCCACTTCCTCGACGTGATCCACCCCAAGACCCTGGTGGTGAACAACCCGGCCGAGGTCCGCAACGCCCCGGAGAAGCTGTTCGTCACCAGCTTCCCGGGCGTGCAGCCGCCGACCGTGATCACCTCCGACGTCGAGGCGATCTACGACTTCCGCGCCCGCCACGGCGATATCGTGCTCAAGCCGCTCTATGGCGGCGGCGGCTCTGGCGTGGCGCGGCTGCTGGCCGACGACCCCAACCTCGACGCCATGCTCGACCTGCACCGGATGATCGGCCGCGAGCCGGTGATCGCCCAGAAGTTCATTCCCGCGGTCAGCAAGGGCGACAAGCGCATCCTGCTGGTCGACGGCGCGCCGGTCGGGGCGATCAACCGCGTGCCGGACGCCGGCCAGATCCGCTCCAACCTCGCGGTCGGCGGCCGCGCCGAGGCGGTCGAGCTGACCGCCCGCGACCACGAGCTCTGCGAGATCATCGGCCCGGAGCTGAAGCGCCGCGGCCTGATGTTCGTCGGCATCGACGTGATCGGCGACTACCTGACCGAGATCAACGTGACCTCGCCGACCGGCGCGCGGGCGCTGGAGCGGTTCACCGGCGTCAATGCGGCGGCGATTCTCTGGAACGCTATTGAAGCCGCCCGCACAACGGCTTAGGTTGCAACTCAAAGAGACACGCATAAGTCGCGGAATCGTCTCGCCTTCCTGAAAAGTTCGACTTTTGTTCTTGATCCGGCCCGCGCGGCGTGCTGGGCTTGTGGATAAGTTGAGCCATTTCTAGGGGTTGGCATGGCTTCCCGCGTCGTCACCGTAGCCTTTCAGGGCGTCGAGGCCCGTCGCGTCGACGTCGAGGTCCAGCTGACCACCGGCGAGGTCAAGTTCATGCTGGTCGGCCTCGGCGACAAGGCCGTCGCCGAGAGCCGCGAGCGGGTCCGCGCCGCCTTCGCCGGTCTTGGCCTGGCCATGCCCAGCCGCCGGATCATCGTCAATCTGGCCCCCGCCGACCTGCCCAAGGAGGGCAGCCACTACGACCTGCCGATCGCGCTGGCGGTGATGGCCTCGATGGGAGTGCTGCCGCCCGACGCCCTGGCCGAATGGGCGGCGATCGGCGAGCTGTCGCTCGACGGCCGCATCGTCGCGGTCGCCGGCGCCCTGCCCGCGGCGGTGGCGGCCGGCGGCTTCGGGCTCGGCCTGATCTGCCCTGAGGCCTCGGGGCCGGAGGCGGCCTGGGCGGGTGAAACCCGCGTGCTGGCCGCGCCTTCGCTGGTTGCGGTCGTCAACCACTTCCGCGGGACCCAGGTGCTCGCCCCGCCCAGGCCCGGCGCCATGCTCGACGGCGAGCGGGTCCCCGACCTGCGCGACGTCAAGGGCCAGGAGAACGCCAAACGGGCCTTGGAGGTCGCCGCCGCCGGCGGTCATAACCTGCTGTTCTGCGGCCCGCCCGGCTCAGGCAAGTCGATGATGGCCGCGCGCCTGCCGGGCCTCTTGCCGCCGCTATCGCCGGCTGAGCTGCTGGAGACCTCGATGGTCCATTCGGTGGCCGGGCTGATCGCCAAGGGCGAGCTGACCCGCGCCCGCCCTTTCCGCACCCCGCACCACTCGGCCAGCATGGCCGCCCTGACCGGCGGGGGTGTGAAGGGGAGAAAGAAAATGTCTCTCGGAAGAAGTGGGCGTCCCCAAGAGGATCCGCGACCTCGGCCGGGCTGAGCAATCTCTAAGGCGACGCTGCCTTAGCCAAGAAGGTAGCCGATTCTGCCAAGCCGCGTGGGAAACGGGCGGAGATGGGCCCGCGTCAGACGATCAGGCACAAAAAAAGGCAATGTCGCCGTCGCCGGACACAAAGCCTCCGCCGTGAAAATGACTATCGCCAAGTACGGCGTCAACTGCTCGCGCTGGGTGAACTGTGAAGGCGAAGCCTGCTAGACGTACACTCCGCCCTGGATCTGCCTCAGTAGCTTGGCGACAAGGCCCTGACCTTCCATCGTGTCCAGGAGGTCGATAGGCAAGCCTCCACCGAGAGCAGGCAAGGGCTCCACCAGCCAACTCGACACCCAAGCGGAGGCGTCAAAGCCTGTCGGATTGCCTGACTCTTCGACCATTTGCTGCACCTGCCCAATCAGCTTGGCCACGCCCAACACCCGCTCCGCCTCAGGCAAAGCGAGCGCCACATTTTGTCGAGCCTTTCTCGTCAAGGAGGCGCGCGAGATGTTGATGGCCTTGCAGGCACGAGACGTGGGGATCGCGAGGTCGGCAACGATGCTCATTGCGTCCCGCGCGCTCAGGCCGGCCTTCAGCAATTCGACGCGCTGCATTGGGGTGGCGCGAAACACCTCCAATGGAGATGTTGCTCCAGGCACGTCGCTTTGCGTGCCTTGCGTGCCGCGGCTGTTCACTTGAGGACCCCCAGCAGATCGGCGACGAGGTTGCCCAGCGAGAGGGAGACATCAATGCGAGGGAAATTGATCGCCGTCCCGGCCCCGAGGATTTCGATCTCCTGAAGCTCATAGCGAGAGGCCGCGGAAAGATGGTGGCAGACCGCCGGGTCGAAGGCGATCGAACACTGGCGATCCAGCTCGATGACGATGCGCCCTGTTGTCGGATCGAAGTGCGCCGCCACAGCCAGCGGCCCAGTAGCGCGCTGTGCGCCGGCTTCTCGCGCCTGGGCGGCCTCCGCCGCCGTGGGAATCCGATACTGGCCCATGGCGCCAGCCTAGCACGGCGTCAGTCCTTGAGGGTTGGCTTGCGATAGAGGCGAGCCAGGAGATCGTGCAGCTGCACGAGTTGGTGGAGCACCAGATCGATCGTCTGCCCCGCGCTTTGCGCCGCCACCTCTCGCTCGCGCAGCGCCTCCAGACGGCGGGAAGGGGTGCCAGGTCCGGCCGCGTAGCGAAAGTACACCGTCCCAGTGCAGCTAGGTCGGCGGCAGGGGGCTTGCTTATCGACGAGAGAGAAATCTGCGCCGCGTCGCTTGACCACCTCCTCAAGGTCCACGTGGCCGGAGTGCCCTTGGCTGCAGTGCCAGGTGACGACGTAGCCGTCGGACAGCATCGCCCCCACCGAACGAACCGAGCGCGGCAGATATGCGGCGCGTTTTCCCATGCGCCTTTGTTCGGTTTTTGTTCTTTCCGGTCAAGTGGGCGCGAAGGGTTAGGAAAGCTTAGCCATATCGCGAGGGCTATCGGTTAAGCCTTTCCGCGAAGGGTCCTTGGCCATGTCAGTGCCTGCCGTCTCTCCCCTCGCCGTGTCCCCGCTAGAAGCTTCGCAGCTCGAGCTGCCTTGGATCCCAGCGGCCGAGAGGTTGGCGCTCTCGCACATCGGCGCGATCTGCCGCAGTCGGCACCGGACGGATGCGTATGAGGTCGAGTGCGCCTTCTTCCAAATTGATGATCCTGGACACTTTCCGCTGTTCGCCTTGGCGCCGCTGGAACAGCTCGGCCTGCTAAGGCCAGGCTCCATTTTTGAAAATCGGCGCTACAGCGGGCAGCTCGACGTCCTTAGGACCAGACAAGTCACCGGACTGACGTTGAAGGACATGAGTCAGTTCAATACGACCGGGCGGGGCGAATACATCCGTGAAAACCGCTTTACACCCGGCTCCCGGGTGATTGACCAAAGCATGCTTGCGCAAAGGTGGGTCAACAACTTCCGCCACCAGGGCCTGACCTACCATGTGCCGTCCGGCGAGATATTCCGCTTCTATTTCGGAGCCATCAGCCTCGGCGCAGCCTCCTTCATGTCGTTGGCAGTCAGCGATCAAGAAGGGGTTGGCCTAGTCGATCCCGAGCACACGCGCTTCCTGGAACCCGACGTGCTGCAGATCGCGCCGATCAGCGGCCTGGCTGACCGCTCAAGCGCCCTGCAACTGGCGATGCTGCTGCATTCACCGGAACTGATGGCGATGTGGCGAATGACGGTTGATCAGTTCATCGCCGACCAGGCGTGGGGCAGCCCCCAGTTCTACCCGCCGGTCGAGCTGCCGGCATCCCGGCATCCGTTCACCCTCCAAGGCCTAAGCACCGATGTGCGACAGACTCTCCTCGGCGGCTACGAGCGCGGCTTCATGACGTGGTCGATTGTTAGCGACTACCGGCCAGCGCCATTTCGCCGGCTCATCATCAAGTTGCCGTACGGGATGAGCGAGGTCGATCTCGACCAGCCGGACGAGGCCGACGACGAAGCCGTCGCCCGCTACACCAATGTGCTTCCCAACGAGCCGAAGTTGGAGAGCCGGCGGCGCCCTGGTGTCGCTGCTGGCCGCATGTCGCATCACATGGAGTCGCTTCAACGCGCCTTCCCGCGTCTCGCCGGCGTGCAGGTGGACTACGAAGCGCCGCCAGCGCTGAGATCGTCCAGGCGTGCGGCTCCAGCGGCGCCGCAGGAGCGGGTTGTAGAGGAACTCTCGGCGTTGCTCCCGGGACATGATCGAAAGGTCGGAGGGGTGGTTCTTCGGCCAGGCGCTATCTATCGGGCCGAGGCGCCGACGCAGACACCGACGCAGCGACTGTTCGATGCTGCGGAATTCGATCTCGGGGAGTTCGTGCCCGCCGTCGCCGAACAGACCCGCTATCCCTTCTCGACCTTCGTTAGCGCGTTCAATCTCCTGATGCGGCATCAGGCGGGCGGGCTTGTTGGGCAGAACCCCATCTCCGCATTTGGCGGCGATGTGATGGTGCTGAAACTTCCGGCCAGCTGGGGTTCCGCAGCGCGCGGCCGCGCGATCGCGGTTGGCCGCATCGATCTCGAAGCCGGCCATGTCTATGCGTTCGAAATCTCGCGGCGACGGGCGGATGAGCGGATCAGCCTGGGTTTGGTGGCGAAGACCGACGCCTCTGCCATGTCGTGGTCAGAGATTTCGGCGGTGGCCCGCCATGCAGTTGCGCAGCTCACACTCCGTGGTGCGGCTTCGACGGCCAAGAGCCGCGGCGTTTGGCCTAGCCCCTCTGAGTTTACCGACGTGCTCGGACGCAGTGTGAAGCACACTCGGCGGCGGCGGACGCCGGCCTGGCTTGCCGAGGATCTCGACGCCCTGAGTCGATCGCTATTTAGCTCTGCACGCGTCCGAGCAGCCGCCTAGACACGGCAAACGCGCCCCGCGGCTCCTAGAGGCGCTCACGGATCCAGGCCCACACCGACTTGCTGAGCCAACCCTGGTGGCCGCCTCGGTTCAAACGGGTGACGAACAGGCGATCATTGGAATCGAGCTTCTGGCGCAGGTAACCTTCAACTTGCGCTGCGGTGCTGGGCGTCGAAATAAAGCGCACAGAATCCAATCCGCCGTCGCGGATGTTTTCGAAGGCTTCCAGGTGCCGCAAGAAGGCGGCCCGAGCTTGGCGGTAGTTGGGCTTCTCGTGGTTGAGATCCCAAGTCACCACAAAAACAGACATTCCTCAGCGTCTCCTAGTTGAGCGTGTAGCGACGCCAGGGAATGGCCCCAAGCGGCGTATTGGCGAGAAATCGAGAGAGGTCCGGTCGGCCATAGTAGGTCGGCGTTCCGCGGCTATCTTGTGCCATCAGCACCACAGGCATCCCGGGGAACGCTCCGCTGAAGGTGCGGATCGCTCGATCAGCTTGTTGCCGAAAGTCGATGACGGCCTTTCGAACGATCACGACGGCGAACGTGATGCCTTGTTCGCGAATGACGGCGCCTTCGAATTGCATCGGATGGGTCTCCGCCTGAAATGAAGAAGGCCGCCCTTCGGCGGCCTCTGAGTCCTAACCCCGCGGCGGGAAGTCATCGTTCCCGTACGAGTCCTTGTCGCGGATCTGCCCGTTGGGGCGATGAATCACGACCTCACTGCGCTGATTGATGGCGATTTCTCGCGCGGCCGCCTGCGCTTGCGCCTGCGTCCCGTGCGTCGAGGTCACGCGGCTGTTGCCGGCGCCACGAACCGCCCAACCGTCACCGTGCGGCACCACGTGCTGGTTCTTACCCATGGATCGCTAGTCCCTCGGTCGCCAGCGGGACCATCCCCCGACGACTTCGTACAGATTAAGTCATACGTTTGCGAGTCGTGCAACTATTCTGGTACAAGTTCGTCGGGGGCCGCCGGCGGGGCTGCGGGCGGGGAAGTGAGGTGTGCGTGGCGCTAGCGGAGAAGCTGAAGCAACTGAGGACCGCGAGGCGGAAATCGCTGCAGGATGTCGCCAACGAGGTAGGAGCGTCGAAGGCTCACATCTGGGACTTGGAAACGGGTCGGGCGAAGAACCCTTCGATCGAACTGCTCACCGCGCTGTCCCGTTGCCTGGACGTCAGCGTCGCCGAACTGATCGGGGAGAACCCGGACGGGTCCTCAGATTCGCAGCTTGTGGCGATGTATCGCGATCTTCAGGAACTTTCGCCCGACGACCGCAAAGCGATCCAGTCCATGATGGATCACTTCCGAAAACGCGGATCCTGAAATGCTTACTGTGACCCGGATGGATCTTGATGGCGCCGGGTCACCAATGGCGCTCGCAACCAAAATCCTAAAGGCAGAGCCGTCTCTGCCCATCCCAGTTCCCATTGAGGACCTGGCTCAGCAGCTAGACATTGCCGACATCCGCTTGTTGTCGACGGATGGATTTGAAGGCGGCCTGATCACAGACGCGGGCCGCAGCGAAGGGTTCATCCTGGTCAACGCCAACGCTGCTCGGGAGCGCCAACGCTTCACAATCGGACATGAACTGGGTCACTTCTTGATGACCCATCATGCGCCAGCGGGTGCGACAGGCTTCAACTGCACACGCGGGGACATGGGCCGATCGCGAATGACCACAATGAGCCCCGCGGTGCGCATGGAAGTGGAAGCGAACGAGTTCTCCGCTCTCATGCTAATGCCACCGCCGCTCTGGCGAGGCGCGATGGCGGCCTATCGTGATCCTGACCTGAAGCAGGTGACGGCGCTTGCCAAGCAGTTCGGCGTAAGCAAGGAAGCGGCCGCTCGCTCATATGCACAGTATCACGAAGCGCCGGTAGCTATCGTGATCGTGAAGGACGGACGACTGCTAAGGGCGTATCGCAATATTTCCCATTTCCCGAAGCTCTGCGTCGGAAAGGGCGCGACGGTGCCGTCTGCTTCGCTGTTTCATCGACTGCCGCACTCTCCAGGTCGTGTCTCGGACATCGTTGAAGCGCGAGCGCAGTATTGGCTGGAGTCCGACTGGGGAAAGCCGCTGCCTGAGCTCTACGAGCAAGTCGCCTTCCAGCGCGAGGGGTTCGCCATGATCCTCCTATGGGCCGAAGTGGCAGAGGAGGAGGATGACGTTGAAGATCGGCTCACGTCGAAAGAGCGCTGGCAAAGGCGTCAGGGCGATTGGCGTGAGCGGCGGTAGACCTGCAAGATCGCGGCGGGGGCGGCGGTGACACGGGCACCGCCCAGATAGCGCTTGAACTCGGGTACGCGTCGTCCTCAGCCTTCACCGCCAATGGCCCATTGTGACCCTCGTGACGTCGGTTTGCGGAGAGGGCAAGTTGGTGTTGGAGGATGGCATCCCATGACAACCCAGCAACGCCGCCAAGCTTTTGAACGCGAGGCCGCAGCCGCGAGCCGCGCCTTGGCAAGCGGCGATCTCGACGAGGCGTTCCGGCTGCTTGAGAGGGCGCACATCCTGGGCCAGCCCTGGGCGGGACCGCACAGCTGGGCGCATTGGCAGATGCTCAAGATCGGCTGGCGGAGGAAGGACGGCCGCGAAGTGCGTGGCCAGCTCATCAGATTGGCCGCAGGGGGCCTGTTGTCCTGGATGGGGCGTCTGCCTTCCGGCAACACCGGAGGCGCCAATGTGCCGGCGGAACAGCCGATGCCGCTGCCCGACGATCTAGCGGATCTCTGTCGATGAGGGCGGCCGCGTAGCAGCACGCCGTCGAAGGGCTGATTGCTCGATTTCGGCCCTTGATCCTCGAGTGGCTGGAGGAAGTAGACTGCTTCGCGACATGGAGGATCTGCGTATGAGCGAAGCCCTGGAAGCCACCACCTTCACCGTGACGGGCATGACCTGCTCGGGATGCGCCCGCAAGATCGACACCGCGCTGCGCGGCCTTGAGGGCGTGAGCGACATCTCGCTTCACTATCCGGAGACGACGCTGGGCGTCCTGCATAGCGGCGCGGTCTCACCTGCCGCGATCCGCGAGACGGTGACGGCGCTCGGTTTCGAAATCGCGGCCGCCTAAGGCCGGCTTCGATGAGCGAAGGCGTGACTCAGGCGCGGTATCGCGTCACCGGGATGGATTGCGGCGCGTGCGCCTCGAAGATCGACACCGCGCTGCGGCGCGTGCCGGGCGTCTCCGAGGTGGCGGTCTCGTTTCAGTCCGGCGTCCTGTCGCTCGCCCATGACGAGCGGGTCGATGAAGCCGCCGTCACCAAGACGCTGAGCAAACTCGGCTTCGGCGCGACCCCGCTCGCGGCGGACAGCGTTGCTGAGCGACCCGCCGATACCGCGTGGTGGAAGTCAGCCAAGGCGAGGGCGACGCTCCTTTGCGGACTCGCAGTGGCCGTCGCCTACGGCGTCGGACAGCTGTTTCCGCCCATCGAGCGGTACGCTTTCATCGCCGCGCTGTTGGTCGGCCTGATCCCCGTCGCCCGTCGAGCATTCGCCGCGGCCCGCATGGGCAGTCCGTTTTCGATCGAGATGCTGATGACGGTCGCCGCCGTCGGGGCGGTGATCATTGGCGCGACCGAAGAGGCCGCCGCGGTCGTGCTGTTCTTCCTGGTCGGTGAAATGCTGGAGGGCCTGGCGGCCAGCCGAGCCAGACGAAGCATCTCGGACCTGGCGAACCTCGTACCCAAGACCGCGCTGGTCGAAGAGGCCGGAGAGATCCGCACCGTCCAAGCCGAAGTCCTGCAAGTCGGCGAGATCATCCTGGTGCGGCCCGGCGAGCGGATCGCCGCCGACGGCGAGATCATCGAAGGCGCGGGCGACATCGACGAGGCGCCGGTCACTGGCGAGAGCGTGCCCAAGGCCAAGGTCGCGGGCGACACGGTGTTTGCCGGAACCATCAACACGACCGGCGTCCTTCGCATCCGGGTCACGGCCGCAGCGGCCGACAACACCATCGCCCGGGTCGTGCGCCTCGTGGAGGAGGCCCAGGAGAGCAAGGCGCCGACCGAGCGCTTCATCGACCGCTTCTCGCGAGTCTACACGCCGTTCGTCGTGCTCTTTGCGGTGCTCGTCGCCGTGGTTCCGCCATTGGCGGTCGGCGCGCCCTGGCAGACTTGGATTTATCGCGGCCTGGCCGTGCTGCTGATCGGCTGTCCCTGCGCTCTGGTCATTTCGACGCCAGCGGCCATCGCCGCGAGCCTTTCTGCCGGCGCTCGACGTGGCCTGTTGCTGAAAGGCGGCGCGGTCCTCGAGGGCTTGCGCCACGTGACGGCCGTTGCCTTCGACAAGACCGGAACGCTGACCCAGGGCCGGCCGATCGTCACCGACATCGTGGCGTTCGAGCGCAGCGAAGACGTCGTCCTGGCCATGACCGCGGCTTTGGAGCGCGGCTCGACCCATCCGCTGGCGGTGGCCATCCTCGACAAGGCGAAGGCGCAGGGGGTTTCGATCCCTCCGGCTTTTATGGCGAAGGCCCTCGCCGGCGAGGGGATCTCGGGGAACGTCGCTGGCGAAACCACCTTCTTCGGATCGCCGAAAGCCGCGGTGGAGCGCGCGCCGATCAACCCGGCCAAAGCCGCCAGGATCGAGGCCCTCAACGCCGAAGGAAAGACGGTTTCGGTGTTGGTGGTGAACGGTCAGGCTGTCGGCCTCGTCGCGCTGCGCGATGAGCCGCGTCCTGACGCTCGCAAGGGACTGAGCGCCCTGACCGCGAGGGGTGTCCGCACTGTGATGCTGACCGGCGACAATGCGCGAACAGCTGCAGCGGTCGGCGACCGCCTCGGCGTCGAGGTGCGCGCTGAACTGATGCCGCAAGACAAGCTCGCCATCGTGCGCGCGCTTCAGGCCGAGGGGCTGACGGTCGCCAAAGTCGGGGATGGGATCAACGATGCGCCGGCGCTCGCCGCCGCCGACATCGGCATCGCCATGGGCGGCGGCACGGACGTTGCCCTGGAGACGGCGGACGCAGCGGCGTTGCACGGCCGGGTGTCGGACGTCGCTGACATGATCGCGCTTTCGAAAGCGACCATGCGCAACATCTATCAGAACATCACTGTCGCGCTGGGCCTGAAGGTCGTCTTCCTGGTGACGACGGTCATTGGCGTGACGGGCCTCTGGCCGGCCATCCTGGCCGACACCGGCGCCACGGTCCTGGTCACCCTGAACGCGATCCGGCTGCTGCGCTGGCGCCCTGTCTGACGTCGGGGTCTCAGCGACAGAGCGGGCAGAGGCCGCTGGCCTCCAGAACCACCTGTTCGATGAGGTAGTCTTGAGGTGCGCCCGCGATGGCGGCGGGGCGAGCATCTGGCAGGTGCTCCACCGCATGGCAGCAGCTGCAGACCAGTAGCCCGGCGGCGCAGTCTGTCGCCTTCGGGCACGCCACGTAGGCGCCCAGAGTGACGACCTTCCTCACCAGGCCGATCCCCATCAGCAGATCCAGGCTTCGGTAGACCGTCGGCGGCTTTGTTGCGCGCACGCCCGCGCCGAACTGCTGGATCAGGTCATAGGCCTTCACCGGCTTCCCCGCGCTGACCAGCAGCGCGTAGGTCCGGCGCCGAGGCTCCGTCCAGTTCTCGCCCGCCGCTTCGCACCGTGCGCGCGCGGCATCAAGCGCGTGTTGGACGTGCGCCGCGTCTTGGGGCTCAGGATGACTGTGAGGGCAGGGACCGCTCACGCGACCGTGGCGGCTTCAGGTTCGGCGTGATCGCCTTCGCAAAGCTCGTGGTTGCTGAGCACCTCGATCACCCGGCAATCGGAGACGTGCCCGTGGCAGGCGGCCGACACGACCCGCTTGAGCTCGCCGCGTAACGCCTCAAGGCGGGCGATCTTGCTCTCGACCGCGGCCAGTTGCTCGGCCGCCAGGGCGTTGGCCTGGTCGCAGGGTTGGTCAGGGTCGTCGGCGAGCTGCAACAGCGTACGAATGGCGTCGACCGCGAAACCAAGCTGTCGGGCGTGCTTGATGAAGGCCAGCCGCTTCAGGGTCCGCTCATCATAGACCCGCCGGTCGTTCGGCGCGCGAAGCGGCTCGGGAAGCAGGCCAATCTGCTCGTAGAAACGGATGGTGGTTACCTTGACGTCCGTGGCCTTGGCCAGCGCGCCGATGGACAGTTGGGACATGGAAGCCTCTCGCGATCTTCGGAGAAGATAGTGAGCTACACCTCCAGCGGCTAGAGCTGCGACAGCGTCGCGCGTATTCCCGCTGGCGCCCAAGTGGGACGCGGGCCACCCACATGTGATGGCTCACCAAGCATGCAGGCGGTCCATTCCCATGGCTTTGTCATCGACGACCTGCACCCGCCACGGGCCGCGATCTGCTGGAAAATAGGGCTTGATCCTCCAGGGTCTGGAGGATGTAGACCAAGCCCATGACGTCGCCCACGACCAGCAATCTGTCGGGACACGCCGGTCGCAAGACCGGGCACGCGCGTAACTTTGTAACGCGTTCCCCTGACACGAGAGTCTGGCTATAGGGTCGCGCATGTCGGGGCTTTTTGCATCATGGCGCAGCTTCGGAGCGGTCCTCGCCGCTCTGCTGATCGCCGTGCTGGCCCTGGCGCCCAGCCTCGACAAGTTGATCTGTCGCGACGAGGCGCCCGTCGCTGTCGCCGAAGTCTCACTGGATGGCAAGGCCTCCCACTTGGACGCCGCTGGCCAGGACCAGGACGGCCACGCCGATCCGGACATCTGCATCCACGGTCATTGCCATCATGGCGCGCCATACCTCTCCGCGCCGATCGGCGAGCTAGCGATGCTGGACGCCCTGCCTGACCATCACGAGCTGACGCTTGGCCGTGTTTCGGCCAGCGACCGACAGTTCGGCCTGGACCGGCCCCCTCGCGCCTGACGACCGCCGCGCCTTGCGCGCGCCCTGTCGTCATTTGCGAGAAGGTCAATGCTCCCCTCAGAATTTAGGCGGCCGCTTGTTGCGGCCACCCTTGGGCTGTCCGCCCTGGGCTTCATGGCGCAACCGGTTTCGGCTGCGCCGGCCCCCTCCTATCCCGATCTGCTGGCCCGCGCGCAAAGCGCCGCGCCGCGGCTGGCTGAAGCCCAAGCCGGCGTCGCACGCGCCGAAGGCCTGGCGCGTCAGGCCGCCGTCATCCCAAACCCCGCCTTGACGGTCGATCTGGAGAACTTCTCCGGGTCGGGCCCCTTCGAGGGCACGAGCCAAGCTGAAGCGACCTACTCGCTGCAGCAGACGCTTGAACTTGGCGGCAAGCGCGGGGCCCGTGTCGCCGCCGGCCGCGCCGAGGTCACCGCCGCCCAGGCGCGCGCCGGCCGAACTCGGGTCGATTTCGCGTTCGACCTGGCCATGGCCTACGCGGAGGCCGAGGCGGCTCAACGACGCTTCAAGCTCGCGAGCGACGTCCTCGGCCTCACCGAAGAAGACGCCCGGATCTCGACCGAGCTCGTCGAGGCCGGCCGCGAAGCCGACCTGCGACGGATCCAAGCCCAGGCCGCTGTCGAAGCGGCGCGGGCGTCGCTGGCGGAAGCGCGTGCGGCGCAGGAAACGGCGCTGGCCAACCTGACCAGCCTTTCCGGATCGTCGGAGCCGATCGACTCGATCGACGTCAGCTTGCTTGACGCC
This sequence comes from Phenylobacterium sp. 58.2.17, assembly GCF_026411515.1. Taxonomy (NCBI): domain Bacteria; kingdom Pseudomonadati; phylum Pseudomonadota; class Alphaproteobacteria; order Caulobacterales; family Caulobacteraceae; genus Phenylobacterium; species Phenylobacterium sp. 58.2.17. Next base: position 13,128 of record NZ_JAPMTQ010000015.1, read on the forward strand.
GGAAGCGTGGTTGCCAGCAGCTCTGAAGCGGCCGCCACGCTCGGCGTCGTCGCGGCTCAGGCCGAGAAGGCCGCCGCCGAGCGCCTGCTGGTTCTCGAGCGCCGCAAGGCCATTCCCGATGTCGACGTGTCCGTCGGCGTGCGGCAGTTCAACGGAGACGACGCCACCGCGCTGGTCGCAGGCCTCTCGGTGCCTCTCCCGCTGTTCAACCGCAATCAAGGCGCCGTCGCTGCAGCGCGGGCTGACGTCTCGGCCGCTGAGGCGCGAGCCAACGCAGCCCTGCTCGAGGCGCAGGGGGCGATCAGGTCCAGCACGGCCCGTGTCGCAGCTTCCGAGGCCCGGCTCTCGGCGGCGAACCAGGGCGAGGAAGCTGCGCAGGAAGCCTACCGCCTCGCCCGTATCGGCTACGAGGCCGGCAAGTTGCCGCTCGTCGAACTCGTCAATGCGCGCAGGGCTTTGGCCGAAGCGCGTTCTCAATCCATCGCCGCCGCCGTCGAGCGCGCTGGCGCACGCGCCGCCCAGGCGCGGCTTGGCGGCTTCGCCGCCCCGGGAGTCCAACCATGAATTCGAGCAAGGTCCGCCTCTACGGGGCGGTTGCGGCGGCGGTGCTGTTGGCGGCGGCGGGCGGCTATGGCCTGTCGACGCTGCAAAATAGGGGCGCCGGGGCCGAGGCCCCGGGCCACGCCGCCGAGGCCGAACACGCGGAAGAAGGCGGCGAGGAAGCGGGCGGAGACGTCGTCGAGCTGACCCAGGCGCAGATCACGGCCTCCGGGATCAAGCTCGCCAATGTCGCCCGCGGCGGCGGCGGCGAGGTGCAGTTGGCGGGGCGCGTCGAGCCGATGGTCGATGCCCGCGCCAGCGTCGGCGCCACGGTCGGCGGGCGCGTCGAGCGGGTCCTGGTGGCGCCGGGGCAGTCGGTCAGCGCCGGCCAGCCATTGGCGGTTCTGGTTAGCGGCGAAGCGGCCAGCTTCAGCGCCGACGTGGAAGCCGCCGCTGCGGCGGCCGATGCGGCTCGCAAGTCCTATCAGCGCGACCAGCGCCTGGGGGAACAGGGCGTCGTCGCACGTCAGGAGGTCGAGGCCTCGAGGGCGCAGGCGGTCGGCGCTGAAGCCGCGGCCCGCGCTGCGCGTGCCAAAGCTGCGGCGGCAGGCTCGCCCAACGCCTCTGGGCGTCTCAGCGTCACCAGTCCGATCGCCGGCGTCGTGACCGCGGTCGCCGTGGGACCAGGCGGCTTCGTCGCCCCAGGGACCATCGTGGCCGATGTCACCAACCCGTCCCGGGTGGAACTGGTGTTCAACGCGCCGCCGACCCTGGCGGCGGCGGTGAAGCCCGATGCCCGCATGCACGTGCGTGGCCCGACCGGCGAGTTCGAGGCGGTGATCCTCGGCGTCGCGGCCGGGGCTGGCGCGGAGCGTGGCGCCACCATCATTCGGGCCCGGGCCACCGGCGATCTGTTGCCGCCGGCTGGTACAGCGGTGTCGGGTTCGGTCGTCGCAGGCGAAGACGCCGGCGGCACGACCGTACCCAGCGAGGCCGTGCAGACGGTCGAGGGCGGCTCCGTCGTCTTCGTCGCAGTCCGCAACGGCTTCCGAGCGACCCCTGTGCTCGTCGGCCGTCAGGCGGGCGGGCGCACCGAGATCCTCCGCGGGTTGACCGGCGATGAGCGCATCGCCGCGGCCAACGCCTTCCTCCTCAAAGCCGAGCTCGCCAAGGGCCAGGCCGAGCACGGGCACTAGGGGGCGAGATGTTCAAAGCAATCATTGACGCGTCTGTCCGCTTCCGCTGGTTTGTGGTCCTTGCGGTCGCAATCGTCTGCGGCTGGGGCCTGCTCGAACTGACTCGTCTGCCGATCGACGCGGTTCCCGACATCACCAACCGCCAGGTCCAGATCACGACGGTCGCTCCAGCGCTGGCGCCAGAGCAGATTGAGCGGCAGGTCACCTATCCGCTTGAGACCGCGTTGGCGGGCATTCCGGGTCTGACCAGCACGCGCTCACTCTCGCGCAACGGCTTTAGCCAGATCACCGCGATCTTCACGGACCAGACCGACATCTACTTCGCTCGCCAGCAGGTGGCCGAACGGATGCGGGCGGCCCAGGAAGGTTTGCCTGAAGGCGTCGAACCGACCCTTGCGCCGGTGACGACCGGTCTTGGCGAAGTCCTGATGTGGACGGTCGACTACGAGCCGTTCAACGCAAAGAAGACGGCCAAGGCGGGCGAGCCGGGCTGGCAGCCCGATGGGTCCTATCTGACGCCGGAGGGGGATCGTCTCACCACGCCCCAGCAGCGCGCCACCTACCTGCGAACGGTGCAGGATTGGATCATCGCCCCGCAGATGCGTTCGACCCCCGGCCTGGCCGGCGTCGATACGGTCGGCGGCTACGTGAAGGAGTACGCCGTTCGGCCCGACGCGGCCAAACTCTCGGCCTACAAGCTCAGCCTGAACGACCTGGTGACCGCGCTGGAACGCGCCAACACCCAGGCCGGAGCCGGCTTCATCCAGCGAGCAGGGGAATCCCTGGTCGTGCGCGCCGATGCGCTCGCGGGCTCTGTCCAGGATTTGGCTCAAGCCCCCGTGGTCAACCGCGATGGGCTGGTGGTTCGGGTCGCAGACGTCGCGAACGTGGAGATCGGCCAGGCGCCGCGACTCGGCGCCGCCAGCCGTGACGGCCACGAAGCGGTCCTCGGCACGGCTCTGATGATCGCCGGCGGCAATAGCCGCACCGTCGCTCAGGCGGCGGCAGAACGCCTGTCGGTCGTTGATGACTCGCTTCCGCCGAATGTGGTCGCGATACCGGTGCTCGATCGCAGCGAGCTGGTGAACTCGACGATCAAGACGGTCGCCCGCAATCTGACCGAGGGCGCGCTGTTCGTGATCGTGATCCTCTTCCTGCTGCTCGGGAATATCCGCGCGGCGACGATCACCGCCCTGATGATCCCACTCTCGTTCCTGTTCGCGGTCATCGGCATGAACCGCTTCGGGATCAGCGGGAACCTGATGAGCCTCGGCGCACTCGACTTCGGTCTGCTGGTCGACGGCGGCGTCGTGGTGATCGAGAATACTCTGCTGATGATGACCCGTCGGCGCGCAGAGCTGGGCCGGATCCTGACCCGGCACGAGCGCCTGGAAGTCGCCATGCTTTCGGCCCGTCAGATGGTCAAGCCGGCGGCCTTCGGCCAGTTGATCATCCTCTTGGTGTTCGCACCGCTGCTGACGCTCGAAGGCGTGGAAGGCAAGACCTTCCATCCCATGGGCGCCACGGTGATGCTGGCCCTGGTCGGCGCGTTCATCTTCTCGTTCACCTTCGTGCCGGCGATGGCGGCGCTGCTGGTGCGCGATCCCAAGAGCGTCCACATCGGCCCGGACGGCGAGGTCGAGGAGCACGAGACCCGCATCATCCGTTTCGCGCGCCGCTACATCGGCCCGGCCATCGAGGCCGCGGTCGGTCGCCCCAAGTTGGTGGTCGCTGCTGCGCTCGGGGCCTTGGTGATCGGCGGGATCTCGTTCGCAACGCTCGGCCGGGAGTTCATCCCGACCCTGGACGAGGGCGACATCGCCATGCAGGCGCTGCGGGTGCCTTCGGCCTCGCTGGAGCAATCCGTCGCCATGCAAATGGCGCTGGAGAAGGCGATCAAGGCTCAACCTGAAGTCGAGACCATGTTCTCACGCACCGGCACCGCGGAAGCGGCGGTCGATCCGATGCCGCCGAACATTTCCGACAGCGTCATCATCTTGAAGGACCGCAAGGACTGGCCCAATCCGAGGCTCTCCAAGGAGGAGCTGATTGCGCGGATCGAAGCCAAGGCCGGCGAGCAGATCGGCAACAACTTCGAGTTCAGCCAGCCGATCGAGCTGCGGTTCAACGAACTGATCTCCGGGGTCCGGACCGATCTTGCCGTGATGGTCTACGGCGACGACTTCGCCGTCCTGCAGAAGACCGCCGATGAGGTGGCCGCCGCCCTGCGCAAGACTCCGGGCGCCGCGGACGTCCGCGTCGAACAGGCCTCTGGCCTGCCGACCCTGACCGTCAGCGTCGACCGCTTCGCCGCCGCGAGCTACGGGCTCTCCGCAGCCGACGTCAGCGAGGCGATCCAGGCCGGCGTCGGCGGCGCCGAGGCCGGACGCATCTTCGAAGGCGACCGCCGCTTCGACGTCGTCGTGCGCCTGCCCGATGAAGCGCGCAACGATCCGGCGGCGCTGGCCGCACTCCCGGTCGTCTCGGCCACCGGTAACGTCGTACCGCTATCCTCTGTGGCGCGGATCGAAACCGCTGAGGGGCCGAACCAGATCAGCCGGCAGAACGGCAGCCGGCGAATGGTGGTCCAGGCCAACGTCCGCGGGCGTGACCTCGGCGGCTTCGTCGCCGACGCCCAAGGCGCGGTCGCGCAGGTCAAGCTCCCGACCGGCGTCTACTTGGATTGGGGCGGCCAGTTCGAGAACCTGAAGCGCGCCGAGCAGCGACTCGCGGTCGTGATTCCCATCGTCTTCGTCCTGATCGGGATCCTGCTCTTCATGGCGCTGGGATCGTTCGCGGAGGCCGCACTGGTCTTCGCCTGCGTACCGCTGGCGCTGGTGGGCGGGGCGCTCGCGCTCCTGTTGCGCGGCATGCCGTTTTCGGTCTCGGCGGCCGTCGGCTTCATCGCCGTCTCCGGCGTGGCGACCCTGAACGGTCTGGTGCTTATGCAGGCGATCCGCGAGCGGTTGCAGGAGGGGTTGAGCGCCCATCGCGCGGCCATCGAGGGCGCGTCGAGCCGACTGCGGGCGGTGCTCACCACGGCTCTGGTGGCGATCGTCGGCTTCATTCCGATGGCGATCGCCAGCGGGGCGGGGGCTGAGGTGCAGAAGCCGCTGGCCACCGTGGTCATCGGCGGCCTGCTGACGGCGACGGCCCTGACCCTGCTGGTGTTGCCGACCTTCGCCGCCCAGGCGGTTCGGCATCGCAAGAGTGAGGGGATCGAGGACTAGTTCGATCCCAGCGTACCGTGGCAGGCGGCGGGAAGCCGTCGCCTGCTTCGTCCACCGCGTATCGTGGTCCGCGCGTTGCGGGCCTCATCAGGAGGTTCGGCATGATCAAGACGCTGCAACTCGACATCCCGCTGGTCCTGCCGGAGGTCCATGACGGCTCTGACGCCTGCGTCAAGCGGCTCACCGATGAGATCGGCGGTCGGCCCGGCGTGACCAAGGCCCATGTTGTGGAAAAGGCCGAGGGCGCGCACCTTTGTGTCCACTACGACCCCGACGTGATCTCGCTCTCCCGCTTGCGCGAGCTTGTGACCGCAGCCGGCGCGGCGATCACCGAACGCTTTGGCCATGCGGTCTGGCAGGTCCGCGGCATTCAGCACGAGCGGCGCGCCCGCACAGTCACCGAACGCCTGGCCGCCACCCCAGGCGTGCTGGAGGCTGACGCCACCGGCGCGGGCCTGGTCCGGGTCGAGTTCGACCGCACCGTGGTTTCGCAACAAGACGTCCTCAAGGTCCTGGCCGGACTTGGCGTGTCACCCTTGGGCAAGCCGCTGGAACCTCACGCTGAACACGGCCAACCAGGTCACGTTCACAAGGAGGGAGAAGGGCACGACCACGCGCACGGCGGACCGCTCGGCGCGAACAGCGAGCTGATCTTCTCGCTGCTGTGCGGGGGACTGCTGGCCGCGGGCTTCCTGATCGAGAACTTGGTTCCGGCCGCACCGTCCTGGCTGCCGACCGCACTCTATGTCGGCGCTTACGGCTTCGGCGGCTTCTTCACGGTTCGCGAAGCGTTCGACAACCTGCGCCTCAAGCGCTTTGAGATCGACACCCTGATGCTCGTGGCGGCCGCCGGCGCGGCAGCCCTGGGCGCCTGGGCGGAAGGCGCGCTGCTTCTCTTCCTGTTCAGCCTGGGCCACGCCTTGGAGCACTACGCCATGGGCCGCGCCAAGCGCGCCATCGAGGCGCTGGCCGAACTCGCGCCGCGCACCGCGACGGTCCGGCGCGATGGCGAAACGAAGGAACTGGCGGTCGAAGACCTCGTGGTCGGCGACGTTGTGATCGTCCGACCCAACGAGCGCCTTCCGGCCGACGGCTTCGTGGTGAAGGGCGCTTCCAGCGTCAACCAGGCCCCAGTGACGGGCGAGAGCATCCCGGTCGACAAGCGTACGGTGGACGATCGTGCTCGCGCCCGCGCCAAGCCCGACAGCGTCGACGCCGCCTCGCGGGTCTTCGCCGGCACCATCAACGGGGCCGGGGCCATTGAGGTGGAGGTGACGCGGCTGTCGACCGACTCAGCCCTGGCCAAGGTCGTGCGCCTGGTCAGCGAAGCCGAAACCCGCAAGTCCCCGACCCAGCGCTTCACCGACAAGTTCGAGCGCATCTTCGTGCCGGCGGTCCTGATCCTGGCGTTCGTGCTGCTGTTCGCCTGGGTGGTCATCGACGAGCCGTTCTCGGCCAGCTTCTACCGGGCGATGGCGGTCCTGGTCGCCGCCAGTCCGTGCGCGCTGGCGATCGCCACGCCGAGCGCCGTGCTCTCGGGCGTCGCCCGGGCGGCCAAAGGCGGCGTGCTGGTGAAAGGCGGCGCGCCGCTGGAGGATCTCGGCTCGCTGCGCTCCATCGCCTTCGACAAGACGGGCACGCTCACCGAAGGGCGCCCCCGTATTACGGATGTCCTCACCACGCCCGGCGTCGCTGAGAACGAGCTGCTGCGCGTTGCGGTGGCGGTCGAGATGCTGAGCGATCACCCGCTCGCCGAGGCGATCGCCCGGGACGGACGTGAGCGCCTTGGCCCTTCAGGCAATGCGATCGGCGCCGCCAGCGACTTGAAGAACCTCATCGGACGCGGCGTCGTCGCAGAGCTCGACGGCGAAACGGTGTGGATCGGCAAGGCGGAAATGTTCGGCGCCGACGGCGTGCCTGCGCTGGGCGCTGAGGCGGCCAAGGCGATCGCGGGCCTGCGGGATCAGGGCCGAACGACGATGGCGGTGCGCAAGGGCGAGCGCGACCTCGGCGTCATCGGACTGATGGACACTCCCCGCGAGGCCGCGCGCGAGGCTCTGGCCGCCCTTCGGAAGCTCGGCATCACCCGGATGCTGATGATCTCCGGCGACCACAGCAAAGTCGCCGAGGCGATCGCTAAGGACGTCGGCCTCGACGAAGCGTGGGGCGACCTCATGCCCGAGGACAAAGTCGAGGCCATCCGCAAGCTGCGCGCCCAAGACAAGGTGGCGATGGTCGGCGACGGCGTGAACGATGCCCCGGCCATGGCCAACGCGACCGTCGGGATCGCCATGGGCGCCGCCGGATCGGACGTCGCGCTGGAGACCGCCGACGTGGCCCTGATGGCCGACGATCTGCGCCATCTGCCGTTCGCCGTCGGCCTCAGCCGTCGAACGCGGTCGGTCATTCGTCAGAACGTCTTCATCAGCCTGGGGGTCGTCGCGATTCTTGTACCCGCGACGATCCTCGGGCTCGGCATCGGGCCCGCGGTTGCGATGCACGAGGGCTCTACCCTCGTGGTCGTCTTCAACGCCCTGCGGCTGCTCGGCTACCGCGATCGCAGCGCCTAGCGCGGCGTCTTAGAAACTCCCTCCTGCTGGCCACGCCCCGGCCAGCAGGCAGTGGAGGCGCCGGCGGCCTATCCCCCGTTGAGGCCGCCGGCGCACACCTTCGAGCCAGGCTCGGGCCAGCACCCAAAGCAGACATTCCAAACTTCGGCTAAGAGCTCAATGGGGTCGATCGCTAAGGTTTGGAAAGCGGACGGTGCGGAGCAACGGGCCCCTGCTTGAGGGCACTCTAGCCCCTTGACGGCGCAGGCACGCCTCCGCTTGGGCCGAGATACCCGCCTTGGACCTTGATGCGGGGAGCGACGCCTTTGGGGGTAGGCCGGACGTCGGCCGCAACTCTGGCCTTCGCGATGAGGCTGAGCCGGTATTTAGGTTCCGGCGCCGACTAAGCGGCAAACGCTGCCTTGGCCACCCCCAAGCTTTCTGGGAGGACCACGACACCATCCCGGAAGGCATACAGAGACTTCACCCTTTCTCCATCCCAAGCGAACCGGAAGTGATCGCCCTGGATCGCCCGCCCAAGCGCCTGGCCCCTTAGAATCGAGATCCCCGTGGCGCTGGGACGCTCTTCAGGTCGAAACAGAAGACCATCCACCTGCTTCTCAAGAAGCGCCCGGCCGGCCCTCCAGCGAACTTCACGGTCGGGCTCGACGCCCCTGCCGCGACAGTCGGCAAAACGCCCCGTCACGCGCCGAACGAGGACGCGCATGTCCAGGCCCATCGGCACTTCGTTGGTGCTGCTCAAAAACGCTTCGCGTTTGCGGACCGAGACCGCCAAGGCGGTCTGCAGTTCATCGAACAGCTCAAGGGCGGCCGTCGCCGGCCCAAAGAACCGCGTGCCGTCCGGGTTCGGATACGTGAACGGCGCGTGGTTCCAATTCTGCAGATGCGCGGGCTCTGTCTCGCCGGGACCAGAACCGCCGACCAGCCGAGCCTTCTCCCGCAGCCTGGGGTTGGTGAGCGCCTCAACCTCTTTGAACGCGGCATCGTGCTCAGGATCGTTGGCGATCCGCTCGTACAACTCGATCGGCGGAAAGCGCGAAGGGATCAGAACGTAATACTCCTGATCGACCTCCACGATCGGCAGATCATCCTCGCTGGGCGTCGAGGTACTGTCTGACTCGGTAGATATCGACAACGTCCCCTCCAAGCATAACGTCTAGCGCGGATCGTTCACCAAAGTACTTACTTGGCCTTTTAATCCACGTATCGGCACTTTCTTCGTTTGGAATAAGAATCTGAAGAGCCTTGTATATGCTCACCAAGTGAGAAACTCGCTCTACCGCATCCCTTGGGAGGGAGCCTCCATCCTTCTTCCATTTAAAAAAGGTTGATCTTCCGGGAGAGCCGAGAAGTTTTATCTGGTCATCTGTTCCTATACTCCAGGCCTCGGCGATTGCCGTGAATGTCTCCATTGCTGCGGGAATCGTTGAACGCCCGTCGCCCGCGGGGGCGACAGGCTGCGTGGCTGGCATGCTCCATCCTCCGTTTGGTCCAAAATGGGACTTGAACCGTCAATTAGTCCAATGATAGACGGTCTATATCCGGACTCCAGCGCGATTCTAGTCCAGTTCGGACGCCTCGGCAAATCGAGGTCGCATCGCAACGGAGACTGAAATGGCTGGTAAGCCGAAAACCGTTGAACTGGACGTCAACGGCGTCCGCTATGAAATCGACGACGACGACCCGAGCGGGCGCGACGTCCGGGCCGCCGCGGGCCTCAATCCTGCGAGCAGCTTCGTTCTGATCCACGTTCGTGACCGCGGATCGACGTCGGTTGGCCTGGACGACAAGCTCGACCTGAAGGCCGGGAAAGTTGAGATATTTCGCGCCTTCGAGAGCGACCGCATCTTCACGTTCACCCTAGACGAGCGCGCTTTCGAGTGGGGCGCCGACTCGATCTCGGAGACCGAACTCCGCGAACATGGCGACGTGTCCGAAGACAAGGACATCGTGCTCGACGGTGATCACGACGAGGTGGTCGTCCGCGGCGCTCCAATCCAACTGGGCGGTGGCGGCAGCGAGCAGCTCGTGACGCGCAAAGCGCCGCCCCGCGAGGTGGAGATTCGCGTGAACGGCCGGAAGAAGGTCGTTCCGGCGGGCGACATCACCTTCGAGGCCGTCGTTCAACTGGCCTTCCCCAACGGACCCGGCGGCCCGGACGTCGCCTACACCGTCAGCTATCGCCACGGTCCGCCTAATAAGCCGGAAGGCTCCCTGGTCGCCGGGCAGGCGGTCAAAGTCCGCGAAGGAATGGTGTTCAATGTCACCGCTACTAATCGCTCGTAGCCCCGACCTGGCCCGGCTGGCCAACGAAGGTTTCGACATCGAAATCCGCGCCAACCACCTGCTCGTTCACGACGTCCCCTACGTGAACGAGCAGAGGCAGGTCGCCCTGGGGATGCTGGTGTCGGATCTGAGTCTTGCCGGCGACATCACGACCAGGCCGCAGAACCACGTCGCGATGTTCGCCGGAGGCCATCCCTGTGACATCAACGGCGCTCGCATCAGTTCGATCGTCCACGTGAGTAATCGCCAGGACTTCGGCAGCGGGGTCGTGATCGACCACTCGTTCTCGAACAAGCCGCCGGAAGGCTATGCCGACTACTATGAGAAGATCACGACCTATGTCGCCATCATCTCGGGTCCGGCCGCCTGTATCTCGCCGGAGGCGACGGCCAGGACTTTCAAGGTCCGGTCAGGCGAGTTGGAGGAAGGACCGTTTGAGTATCTCGACACGGCCTCGAGCCGCGCCGGGATCGCGGAGGTGAGCGGCAAGCTCGAACAGGAGCGGGTGGTAATCATCGGACTGGGCGGCACAGGCGCCTACACGCTCGACCTGGTCGCTAAGACGCCGGTGCACCGCATCGACCTCTATGACGGCGACAGGCTGCTTCAGCACAACGCGTTTCGCGGCCCTGGAGCCCCGTCGGCTGCCGAACTCCAGCTGAAACCCTTCAAAGTCGACTACTGGAAGTCGGTTTACATGAAGATGAAGCGGGGCATCGTGGCTCACCCGCATCATGTCGATGGCAGCAACGTCGATGAGCTTGCCGGCACCAGCGTGGTGTTTCTCTGCATGGACGCTGCGCCGGCCAAGCGTGAGATCATCGAGGGCCTTGAACGGCTTGGGCTTGCCTTCATCGACGTGGGGATGGGGTTGGAACTCGTCGACGGCTCAATTCTCGGCCAGGTGAGAGTGACGACCAGCACCGTGAAGAAGCGTGACCACGTCTGGAACGGCCGCATCGCCATGGCCACGGATGACGAAGACGATCTCTACAGCCGGAACATCCAAGTCGCGGATCTCAACGCACTGAACGCCGCCCTCGCCGTAGGCCGCTGGAAGCGGATGTCGGGCTTCTATCTCGACCTGGAAAACGAGCATCACACCGTCTACGTCGTCGACGGCAATCAGCTGCTCAACGAGGAGACCGCGAAGTGAAGGTTGATCGCTTCCGCCCCGCGTTTGTCTCGGACATTCCTGACGACCTCGATGAAGGCGTTCTCTACCTAGCGCTCGACTACGATGCGATGGTCCACCTCTGCGCCTGTGGGTGCGGCAGCGAGATTTCGACGCCAATCAGTCCGACAGACTGGAAGATCGCTTGGGACGGCGTCGGCATTACCCTGCGGCCTTCAGTGGGTAACGGCTCGCTGCGATGCCGGTCTCACTACATCATCGATGCTGGCAAGGTGCGCTGGTACCCGCGGATGACCGAAATTGATGTGGCTGAAGAACGGCTTCGGACCGCTCGAGCCAAGGGAGTTGAAGGCTCCATGACCGTCAAGCCAATCGCGACCGTCCCCGCGCCAACCCCGTCGTGGCTCATTAGAGTTTGGAGGGCGATCAAAGGTCGTTGAGCGGGGCGCGGCGGCAGTTCAACGCCCTCACGCGGCAACACCAAGCTCTTCTAGAACTTCCTGTGCAAGCGCTTCGATGTCTTGGAATGCATTGGGCCAATCGGCATGCAGCGCGCCAGCGGCGACCTCCTCAGGCCGAATTCTTGAAGCCACAGGGTCCTGCTTAAGCGCGTCGATATGAGCCTGATCGATCCCGTATTCTTCGCGTTTCTCCTCCATGAATTTCACGATCCCCTCGAACCACTCCTTGTCTTCACTCCGGGTAGGCCAGGATTCCTCGGCAAGGATGGGCAGTTGAAGCGCGCGGAAGATAGCAGTGACAAATGTTGCACATGTAAGGCCTGTCCCGATCGGGCCTTCGATATAGTTTCCGACGGAGTCGAAACACTGTCCGTCTGATGTCACGCCGTACTTAATTTGCGGATCGCCCCGGACTACTTGGCTGGCGAATGCGGCGACGATTTCCTGATTCGAGTGACTAAGAGATGCGCGCGCGCAAGTCGCCGCACCAGCAATCTCTTCATCTCGAAGATCGAAGTGGAAGGCCAAGTGCACGACACGGAACACACCCTGCTCATCTCGATACAGGAGCCCCGTGTGACGTTGATGGGGCTGCGGCGCATATATCGACACGGCCACCGCCTCTTCCGGCGGGATTGTATCAACGGCGCACAGCCTCAACCGGGAAGCCCAGTCATCAACGTCTCAGTGTCTTCTCCTCGTCGACCCAGCTCCAGCCGAACCTTATCCACGAACGGTCGCCACTCTGAAAGCTTAGCCCTTGCAGGTGCGGAGTATCTAGCTATTGCCAGCAATGCTTGGCTCGTAGCATCCGAGACATTGATAGACGACAAGACCAGGTTCAGCTGATGGAAGCTCTCGGTCTGAATGAGGTCGTTAATCCCCCTAAGCAGGCCGACCAAGACGGTGCGCCCCACAGGCCGAAGCTCGGCTAACTTCAGCCAATTTAGATCTGTAGCCGGCGCGCTGAAATTACCGTCTGCGCTGACACACACCGATTGATGATGACGGCCAATTTCCTGCGCCAATGCCGCGACGACTATGGTCACTCGGTTCGACAACGCGCCGCCTATGCCGAGATCAATGGACGCGGCCTCACCCGACGCGCAAACCGCCCTCATACCTTCTTTGGTCAAGACCAAGCGCTCCCACCCAGCCACCTTCGAGCCGGTAGAATGGTCCACCAGATATATCGACGTAGGCGAGCGCGCCCCAGCGGCTTGGTCACCCATGATCACAAGACCGTGGCCGCCGACGTTACGCCTGGCGGTGTAGGCTTGCAAACCGGACGAATATGTCTGGTTCAAGCTTGTCATGACGTCCCTGGGTTCCGCTTCAGCATCTCGTTCAATTTGGGCCCTTGGGCCCAATTGAACGCATCCGTCACCAAGCCATTTAGTTCGTCGAACGTAACGACAAGCTTGGCTGTGTCAAATCGACCTGCAGATTCTTGAAAAATATCAAAGTCGAGCAGGTACTCCCTTGCTCCGTCGGGGCCAGCCAAGCTTGACACTAAATTCAACTGCCGGTCGTCACCAAGGAAGAAGGTAGAGGTCGAGTTGAAGGCGGCAACGCGGTCCCGCTGGTCAGTAGCCAACGGGCCAAGCAGGCAAGGATCAACGATCCCGTCCAACGAGGTGGAAAGCGGAATTGAGTTAATGTATCTCAACCCCAACCGACTATACATAGATATTCCATAGCACTCAGAAGCCGCCTGAAGGGCCTTTTGGAGCCAAGAACGGTGAGTGGCCCAGTCATTGTAGCTCGTCGTTATCACCGCGACAAATTCGCTACACACCGAGATGGTTGTATCGCGGGCCGAATTCTTGAATTCGTAGATAGTAGAGCGGCTGGGAGTCGCGAAGGGACCTTCCGGACCCGAACCGATCATCACTCCAAACTGCTCTCTCGCGTCCAGATACGGAAACTCTTCAAAGAGTAACTTCTGAAATCGAACAGGTACTTGGCTCTCAATCTCCAAGAGCCTGGGGAAGCGTACTTGGCAAATCGCTTCTTTGATGAAGTTCTGCGAATAGACCTCACGAGAGGTCGTCGGAAACGTCATCATGACCTCGAATTTGCGCACGCCATCGCGCAGCATTTGCGCGAGAATCAACACTATGCCCCACACCTCGGGCCGCACAAGGCCCACGGCCGCACACGCGCTCGCCCCTTGGAACTCCCCGTGGAGCGCTTCCTGGAGAACGGTCGATCGCCAGGGCCTGGAAAGTGGACGTTGCGGATTCCCCAGCCCGCGGCCCTAGTCATGCTCCGCCGTCTTGCTTGGTGGGCTCTGCAGAGTAACGGGACTCTGCCTGAAGCTACTCCTGCCCTTTAGCGGTGTTGGAGCACCAGGCAAGGGATGCCGCGCGCCGCACGCGGCCTAGTGTGCAACGGCCTGGGTCAACGGACGGCTTTGCACCATCAGGAGGTATCGGCCCCCTGCTTGGCGGCCTGTAAAGGCACCGCGCGTAGCAACCACAAACGGTGATTTTTCGGACATCTGAGGTTTCGAGTCTGGTCGCGGCGCTTCACCTGAACGTGAGCGATCCTAAAACCCTGTAGCGAATTCAACGGACGCAATTTTGCGGCCTGGGTGAGATTTGCGACAAGTCGCCATGCACATTGGCTACGCTCGCGTCTCCACAACAGACCAACGTCTCGACCTGCAGCTCGACGCCTTGCAGCGCGCCGGCTGCGAGCGGATCTTCACAGACCAGGTGAGCGGCGCAAGAAGCGACCGCCCCGGACTGGAAGGCGCGGCCTCCCACCTTCGCGCCGGCGATACTCTGGTGGTTTGGAAGCTCGATCGGCTTGGCCGCACGGTTCGGCAGTTGGTCGAGTTCGCTTCACAACTGGAGGGGCGCGGCGTCCACTTCGCCAGCTTGACCGACGGGATCGACACCGGCACGGCGGCGGGCCGCTTCTTCTTTCACGTGATGGCCGCGCTGGCGGAGATGGAGCGGGACCTCATCCGAGAGCGCACGAAAGCGGGACTGGAGGCTGCGCGCGCCCGAGGTCGACAAGGCGGCCGACCAAGGAAGCTGACCGCCAGGCAAGTGAGCCACGCCGCCAAGCTGCTCGCCGATCCCGAGACGACCGGCGCAGACGTCGCCCAAACCCTGGGGGTGGCTAGATCAACCCTCTATCGCGCGCTGCGAACTAAGAGCAGCCTGAGCAAGCCGTAGCGCCACGGGGAGTGTCAGCCCCTCGCAGAGGACTGTAACGGCGCCGACAGATACCGAACCACCACATCAGCATAGGCGAACGGCGAGCGATTATAGCGCTTGTCGGCAAAGGCCCAGGACTTCCAGACCCCAGCGTCCGCACAGTGGCCTACGAAGAGCCAAGGCCAACCGCGCATTGCGCGCGCAGCAAGGGCCGATATCCGATGGCGCGCCACCGGCGATGCTGCCTCAAGCTGGCGACCATCCGGCGGAGCGGAATCTCCGCCCCAACTCGCAGCGATGTCGTCGCGTAGCGCTTGGGAGCGTTCGCCCCAGCCGATGACAGTCATGACCTGCCGGAACAGGCCGAAGTAGGCGAGGGGATGCAGCTCCTCGAGCGGCGACAGCAAGGCTGGGTCGGCCTCAAGCATTTTGGCCATCCGCCACTCCAGCTGCAGCGCCTGGCTATCCGCGGAAAGAAACGGATGATCGCGGCGATCCGCCTTGCAGAGATGGCACATCGGGTCCTCGCCGCGATGGGGGACGGCGGGCGCTCCACAATCGTGGCAGGTGTCCGCAAGCACCAGGCCATGGCAAGGGCAGGTGCTAGCGATCGCCAAACGCCAGCGACGGCGATAGTACGGCTCCTGATCAGCGGCCAAGCACAGCGGGCACCATTGCTGGCCGCCGCGCCGCCGGGTCCGATGGAAGACCCCCAATGGCCGAACCCATTGAGTTGGACCGACGACCTGAAGGTCCTCGAACAGGACGCCCTCAAGCGATCGCAATGTCGTTTGATCAATGCGACTAGCATCGACTCCGGTGCGACGGCCGAGCTCGGCCAAGAGCAGCGCCGGAGCCACGGCGTCGATGTCGCGATTCCAAATCTGCAGTCCTGGCCACACCGCGTGGCAGAAGGTGTGAAGCTTTCCGGAGTTGCCGCGCGCGACCCGTGCTAGCCACGATGACAAGAGCTCGTCGGGCTCGGGGCGCGGCCGCCAGGGCAACAGTCGCGAGGTCATGTGATCAAAGGCCGAACCGGTCGGTGCCCTCGGCCTCTAGGACGCGTTCAATCTCGGCGCGTCGCACCGAGGCTGGGGTGTACTTCAGGCTCTTTAGGAGCGGCAGGTCGATGCGTTCCCGGCCCTTGCGGATTGCTTGGATCGCACCCCTTCGCACCAGATGCACGATCTCGCGCGTTAGCCCCTCGGATCGCTCGATGAGCCAGTCGGCGACTGGATCTTCAGAGAGGAACGAGGGCTTTTGCAGCGGCAAAGTCGTTTCCAGGCTGTTCAGGAAGCCGTAGGTCTCCGCATTGCGGCCCCAGCGCGGAATTCGGAGAGGCTCAAAGCGGCGTTCAATTTGTGGATCCCACTTCAGCGCTCGCAGAGCGTCGGGAGTGCCGAAGCCGACGACAGTGAACTTCAGGTCGTTGCCGAGACCCTTGATCACGCTCAGGACCTTTAGGCGCTCCAGACGGTTCCCGAAGGCGACGTTATGGATCTCGTCGATGATCAACATCTTCGTCCCGACCCGAGCCAGTAGGCTCACTACGGTGGGATAGAGCGACTCCGCGCTCGACCCTGCGCTATAGGGCGCGCCCAGTTTATGGAGGATGAGCATCAACAGGCCTCGCCCACTGGTGACCCCTGCCATGCTGACGTAAAGCACCGGCACCGCGGAGGCCGGGGCGTCGGGATCGTCCGGTTTACGATGTCGCTCGGCGAAGAGTTCGGCGGCTTTGGACTTGCCCATTCCTGAGAGGCCGTAGACCAGGATGTGGGTGTCCCCTTCGGTTGGGTAGTCGTCGAGCGCCTCCTCAAGGCGCTCAAAGATCGCACCGATCACCGCATGGCGAACAAACGGCTTACGCCGGATGACCTGCAATCGCTTTGCATCGTCCCCGGAATCGAGGGCCGCCCGAGCAGCGGGGCTAAGTCGACGCTCAGTCACTCATAGACCTCGTAGATCACATCCCGCCGCGGCGATCCGGCCGTCGGTGGCGAGGCGAGGTCCTGTTCATCCTCGCTAGATGAGTGAGGCGTTACCTCGTCGACGACCTCCGCCGCCTGGCGGCGGCGTTCTTGGTTCTTGCGCCGCTTATGTTGCTGCGTGCGATTGCGGGCCTGCTCTTCAATCTCCCGCTGGCGCTTGATGGAAGCCATGGTGGTCTCGGTGTCCGGCCGATCGCCGAACTCCTCCTTTTCCCGCTTGTGCGCCTGCTGATATTCCCAGACGGGCACGCTGGGCAGCGTGATGTCGCTGGACCGCAGCTCGTAGTACAGCCCGTCGTCCGGGTGGCGGAAGTAGATGCGCGAGGCGTCGTAGGGGTTGCGGCGAACGATGTGTCGGCGCTGGTCGCCGGCGTCGAGAAATGGCCGCAGGACCTCGCCCCAGTACAGGATGTTGTCCCAGCGGATGCCGTAGCGCTCGATGGTGCGGGTCTCGATGTCGGCGAAGTCCAAGTAGATCTTCTGCTTGTCCTTCGGGACCGCAGGCGCGCCGCGCCCCGCTCGACGCTCGGTGCCGTAGATGCCGCGCAGCCAGGCGAGCTGGGGGTTTTGACGAGTGCTGGAGTGCGGCCTGTTGTGGTACTTGCCGCAAATGAACTCGATCAGCCAAGCTTCGAGTTCTTCGCGGCTCATCTCCGCTTTCTCGTTCGGGCTGATAGTCTTGACCTTACTGAAGCCGCGCCGTTTGGCGGTCGCTGCGCTCAGCAAACGCATTTCGGTCATCACCGTCCCGACGACGCGCTCGATGATGCCGCCGAAATGGGGCAGGCCCTTGGGCCGGTGCTCGAGCCCGATATTATACTGATTGCAGCCAAATCGAAGCGCCCGGGACGAAAACTCGGATGCGTTGTCGAGGTAGACGCGGTCGGGCTTCCCAAACATCGGCCAGACGCGCTCCGTCCCGACGCGCTTCAGCCACTCGTCCTTCGGGATCATTACGCGATAGAGGCACTGCGCCACTGTAGAGGCGTTGGGATATTCCCAGCTTAGGACGAACGCCAATATCGCCCGGGTTGCCTCGTCAATGGCGAGGGTGATCCATAGTCGCCCTACGTGGCCACGATCATGCGTGCCGGTGCAAACCACATCGACGAGCGTGTGATCGATTTGTATGCGCTCCAGCGGAAAGTCCAACTTCGGCGTTTGGCCTTTGTGGTGCTCGTGCCGCTCGCTGGCGATCTTACGCCCGTAGCGTCGGGCAGTGCGCTCGCGGCTGGGTATCTTCCCGATCCTGGCGCGGAGGGTTCTTCTTGAGCAGCAATTGACAGCTGCTTCGTCACAGCGGCGCTCGATCTCGCCGATAATCTGAATGTCCAGCGCCTGGGGGAAGTTGCGATCATACTCCTCAAGAACCTGTTGGATGATCTCTTCAAGCTCATCAGGCAGGCGGCTTTTGCCGCGTCCGCCGTCGCGACCCTGGGAGAGAAGAGCAGTTAGCTGATCGCTATCTCTGTAGCGCTGCCGGTATCGGTTGAACTGCCGCTTCGAGCATCCGAACTCTTTGGCGGCGGCAGACACGGTTGCATCGTCGAAGCGATCACCCTGCTCGAGGGTCAGAACGATTTCGCGGCGACGCTCGCCTCCGCCATCAGCTCCGGATCAAGCAGCTGTATATCCAGCGGCGTCCCTGAACCGGACAACGCCAGCTTGGCCTCATAATCGCTTCTGCGCTCCAACGACGATCACCCAGGTCTGCGGTCCAATGGCGACGCCGCGATCGACGTAGAGCTCGCCGCGCACGACCATCCGGTGGAGCACGGCCAGTACCGCTTGGGGATTAAGAGCTCGTTGTTGCGCCCTCGCGAGAATCTCGCTGATCCGAAACTCGCCCCGCTGGCGTATGAACGACGCACACTCCTCCTCGAACTGCGCGTCGTAGGGCCTGTCGATTTGCCCCGACAGAAGCCGTGCATTGGCTAGCCAGTGGCCGCTTGCCATCGCTCTGTCGGTGACGACCGTGAAGATGATCCCCTGACGCTGCTCGGCCCAAAGGCGCGCTGCTGCGAGCGGAGCCTGGAGCTGTGCTCGGGCCCGCATCAGGTCGGTGCGCCGCTTGACCTCGACCACGGCGCTTCGCCAACCGACCCCAGCATCCTCCCCCATCTCGATCACGAAGTCCGGGGTGTAGCGGCGGCGAACACCTCGCCTCACATCGTAGAAGTGCAGCACAAGCTGCTGGGCCATGACACGACGTACGCGGTGATCCGTCCGGCAGAACGCCAGGAAATCCCGCTCGATGGACGACTCGAAGGCGACGTGCGGTCCGCCGGGCGGGACCGCTATTGCCCCTCGCGTGGCGCTGACTGCTCGCGGCGGAGGTGGTGTTTCAAGCCATTCGGCCGAGACATCGGAAACCAGAGACGCCCACTTGTTCCACTTGCTAAGTGGGGACGCGAACTTCGTACCTAGAGACATCTACTTTGGGCACTTTTCGTTGGGGCTGGAGCACTCGCAGGGCCATTATCTTGGTGGGGTTCACAGGGGGGCTGCGGGTGAAGCCGGGCGAGGTGTCGCTGGCCCACAACGGCGTCCTGTTCCTCGACGAACTGCCGGAGTTCTCCGCCCAGGCGCTCGACAGCCTGCGCCAGCCGCTGGAGACCGGCGAGGTGGTCGTCGCCCGCGCCAACGCCCACGTCCGCTACCCGGCCCGCTTCCAGCTGGTCGCCGCCCAGAACCCCTGCAAGTGCGGGCTGGGCGGGGCCGGACGCGGGGCCTGCGGGCGCGCGCCCCGCTGCCAGACCGACTACCAGATGAAGGTCTCCGGCCCGTTCATGGACCGCATCGACCTGCAGGTCGACGTGCCGCCGGTCACCGCCGCCGACCTCGCCCTGCCGCCGCCGGCCGAGGGCACCCGCGAGGCCGCCGCCCGGGTCGCCGAGGCCCGCGCCCTACAGGCCGACCGCGCTGGGGCCGAAGGCTCCCCGCTCAACGCCCGCGCCGAGGGCGACTTCCTGGAGAAGATCGCCGACCTCGACCCCGCCGCCCGCGCCCTGCTGGCGAGCGCCGCCGAGGCCGGCGGCCTGACCGCCCGCGGCTGGACCCGCACCCTGCGCCTGGCCCGCACCATCGCCGACCTCGAAGGCGGCGGCCCGGTGCGCCGGACCCATGTCGCCGAGGCCCTGGTCTATCGCCGCGCCACCGGACGCACTCCCGATGCAAGCCGGAGCGCGCTTCACGCGTCGTAGCCGCGCAGCAACGGGGAGAGGTGATGCCCGGCTAATCGCATGTCCTGGTCCCAGTCGGGAACCCGCTGGCCAGCGTCGATCACGGTCCGGATCGGCGCGGTGGTCGGAGCGGTCCAGACCGAGCTCCGCGCAATCGGGGCCGACCTGATCATCGTCGAGCGCTTGGGTCCGCGAGTCGCCGCTCAGCGTGCAGATCGCGCGCTGAGCCGCCAGCGCAAGTGCGCGCCCAGCGCCAGGGCGGTCAGCACCAGATAGCTCCAGAGGATCAGGGCGGTGATGTAGGCCCTCGCCCGCACGCCGCCGTCGACGATGATCGCCGCGTGGGTGATCACCAGCAGCAGCTGGAACGCCGCCGCCGGCAGGATCCAGGTGCGGTCCGAGCGCACCACCAGCGCCAGCAGCACGCCCAGGAACAGGACGTCGACCGCAAACACGCTCCACTGCGGGTCGACCCAGTTGGTGCGGTTCTGCAAGGCTGCGGTGGCGACCCAGGCCAGCACGTTGGCCACCGCCACCACCCGCTCGACCCAGCCGCCGCGCCACCAGGCGTAGGTCGAGACCGCCAGCATGGCGACGGCCCAAATCTGTTCGGGCGGGGAACTGAGCACGAAAAAGGGGCCCTCAAGGATGAGGGCCCCGATACTGAGGCTTACGCCGCAAAGTGCAACTTCGCGGCGCCCCGGATTGAGCGTCAGGCGGCCGGAGCGACCTGCAGGAGGTGGCGCGCCCGGGCCGAAGCCTCCGGAGGCTTCTCCATGCCGCCATACATCACCGCGCCCAGGCCGATCTGGGTCTTGGCGACGTCGAGCTCCTTGTGGGTCTCGCAGATGGCGCGGCGCGCCTGGGCCAGCAGGGCGATCGCCTCGCTGGCGCGTTCCACGGCGCCCTGGCCGACCAGGGCCGACAGGCCCGCATCGGCCCGCAGGCCCGGCATCACACCCGCCAAACCGGCCGTCTTCGCCAGGGCGGCGTCGATGGCGGCTTCGGCTTCGAACAAACTCGCCGCGACTTGATCGGCGATCATACGACGTTGCTTGAGCATGAGAGGTCTCCTGGCGCGCGGCCGACCGCCGGCGCCTTCTGTGCGTGTTCAGTTTTCGGGGAACAGGGCTAAGGCCCTGTTTGGAAATAGGATTAAATCAGGCTCTGGAGCGCGTGCAGGCCCGCCAGCAACGCCCCGAACGCCAAGGCCGAGACGATTGCGATCAGGCCCACCAGCCCCAGCCGCGCGAGCGGGCCTAGGCTTCGGGCGGATACTCCGAGGCCATATCCGGCTGGAAGCCCTCGTCCAGCAGCGCCCAGCTGGTGCAGAGGATTTCCCGCAACACCATTTCCGGCGGCTTGAACTGCGACATCTTCCGCAAACCGGAAATCAGGTCGCGGGCCATGGCCGCCTTCATCGGCGAATCCGCCAAATCCGCGAGCTGCCGTTCCAGCTGGCTCCAGGTAAAGCTCGGGACGCTGTCCTCGTGGCTCGGCGGCGCCGGCCAGCGGCGCTCGAACGCGGCTGCTTCCTCGCGCACCCGCATCGCGTGGCCCACCGCCGCCCGGCGGTTCATCGTCTCGCGGGTCGGGTGCAAATCCACCACTGTACCCCTGGCGTCCGCCAGTTCTCGCAACCAGTCGCCCATCGGCCTCGCCTCCTTGCTGGGCTTCATCAGCCCACGAGACGGCGGCGGCGTCTGTCCTGATCGCGTCGTGTCCCGATCCGATCGGGACAGCGATTTCGTGATCGGCCAAGGCCCGCGCGGCGGCATAGCGGTCGGCGACGCCCAGCTTGCGGCGCGCCCGATCGCAATAGGTGTCGACCGAAGCCTTCGACATGCCCAGCTCGCGGGCGATCTGTTTGGAGCTGAGGTGGCGGTCGACCAAGCGCAGGCAATCGCGCTCTCTCGGCGTGAGAAGCTCGACTGGGTCCGCGATGGTCTCAGACGGTGCGCGCATAGGACGAATACGTTAGCGACTCGCGTTACCGGCCGTCTACTTGTTATGCTGCGGCAGGCTTAACGCCACGATAGAATATCCCAAGCAGTGGGGAGGACAAAATGCCCCTCGACGACGCCATCGGTCCAGACCCCGTCGATATCGGCATCGGCGCCCGAATGCGCCTGCGCCGCAAGTCCCTCGGCATCAGCCAGGGGGTGCTCTCCGAGCGGGTCGGCGTCTCTTTCCAGCAGATCCAGAAGTACGAGCGCGGGGCCAATCGCGTCTCCGGCTCGATGCTGGTGGCCATCGCCGCTGCGCTCGACACCAGCGTCGGCTGGCTGGTCGGCGAGGAGGGCGGCCTGGCCGACGCCGCCGACGAGGTGATCTCGGCCCTGGCCCTGACCGGCGGGGTCGACCTGTTGGAGGCCTTCGCTTCCATCCCGCAGGCCTCGGCCCGCGCCGCCCTGGTGACCCTGGCCCAGGAAATGGCCGCACTCTAGGCGCGCTTGACCGCCCGTTAAGCCGCGCGCGGTAAACCTAGGGTCGATGACCTACGATCGCACCCGTGACGCCCGCGTCAGCGCCGAGCAGCTCGCCTCGCTCAGCCATGAGTTCCGCACGCCGCTGAACGGCGTACTCGGCATGGCCCGGCTGCTGGCGGGCACCGCCTTGACCGACGAACAGCGCGCCTATGTCTCAGCCCTGCGCGAATCCGGCGAACACCTGCTGGGCCTGGTCAACGACGTGCTCGACTTCGCGCGCCTGGGCGCCGACAAGATCGAACTGCATCCCGCCGACTTCGACGTCGAGAGCCTGCTGCGCTCGGTCTGCGAACTGCTCTCCCCGCGGGCCCAGGAAAAGGGCCTGGAGATCGCCTGGGCCGCGCCGCCCGGCATCGGCGCCGTCCACGCCGACGAAGGTCGCCTGCGCCAGATCCTGCTCAACTTCGCCGGCAACGCCGTCAAGTTCACCAGCCAGGGCGGCGTGCTGCTGAGCGTCGCCGAAACCGGCGCCGGCCTGCGCTTTACCGTCGAGGACTCCGGTCCCGGAGTCAGCCAGGCCGCGCGCGAGACGATCTTCGAGGCCTTCGAACAGGCCGACCCCCTGCGCGACGTCCAGCTCGGCGGTGCAGGGCTGGGCCTGGCCATCGCCCGCAAGCTGGCCGGCGCCATGGACGGCGCGGTCGGGGTCGAGACCGCCTCGCTCGGCGGCGCGGCCTTCTGGTTCGAGGCCCCGCTGCCCCGCCGCCCGGTCCGGGTTGAGCGGCCTCTGGCCCGCCGCACCGTCGCCATCGTCAGCGCCAACCCCATCGTCGCCGAGGCCGCCCGCCGCCAGATCGAGGCGTCCGGCGGCAAGGCCCTGGTCGCCGCCGACCTGCCGGCCGCCCTGGCCGCCAGCCGTCCGGCCGACGTCGTGCTGATCGACCGCGCCCTGGCTCCCGAACGTCCGCCCGCCAAGCGCTCGCTGCTGGTCATGCTCACCCCGGACGAGCGCGGCCGTATCGCCGAGCACCGCGCCGCCGGTTTCGCCGGCTACCTGATCAAGCCGCTGCGCCGCGCCTCGCTGGCCGAGCGGGTGCTCGCCGCCCGCCGCGACGACGATCCGGCCCGCGCGGTGGAAGACGACCGCATCGCCCCGGCCGCGGCCCCCGGCGCTCGCATCCTGCTGGTCGAGGACAACCCCATCAACGCGCTGCTGGCCCGCACCCTGCTGACCCGCGAAGGCTGCCGCGTCGACCAGGCCGGCGGCGGCGAGGAGGCGCTCGCCGCGCTCAAGGTCGGGGTCTACGACCTGATCCTGATGGACATGCGCATGCCCGGCATGTCGGGGCTGGAGGCCACTCGCAAGGTCCGCGGCATGGGCGTGCGCACGCCGGTCGTCGCCCTGACCGCCAACGCCTTCGAGGAAGACCGCCACGCCTGCCTCGCCGCCGGCATGGACGACTTCCTGGTCAAGCCGCTGACCCCCGACGCCCTGCGCGCGGCGCTTGGCCGCTGGACGCTCGCCGCCGACTGGACGCAAAAGCCGGACCACGCCAAGGTCGGCTGACGCCGCGGGCCGCCCCGGCGTCGTTCGGGGAAGCCTTAGATGACCACAGAGACTGAGGCCGGCGAGGCCGCCGCCGGCAAGAAGCCCGGCACGCTGGCGGCTCTGGCCGTCTATCTCGAGCGCCGCTCGCTGGTCATGCTCTCGCTCGGCTTCGCCTCGGGCCTGCCCAACCTGCTGATCTTCGACACGCTGTCGGCTTGGCTGCGCGACGCGGGCCTGTCGCTGGAGGTGATCGCCTTCTTCGGCCTGGCGACCCTGGCCTATTCACTGAAGTTCCTCTGGGCCCCGCTGGTCGACCGCGCCAAGGTGCCGGTGGTCACCAAGTGGCTCGGCCATCGCCGATCCTGGATGCTGCTCTGCCAAGGGCTGATCGTGCTCGGCCTGTGGCTCATCGCCGGGACCGACCCGGTCTCCAGCCTCGGCCTGATGGCGCTGTTCACGGTGCTGGTCGGCTTCGTCTCGGCCACACAGGACATCGTCATCGACGCCTGGCGGATCGAGGCTGCGGTCACCGAGAAGCAGGGGGCGATGGCGGCGGCCTACCAGTGGGGCTACCGCATCGCCATGATCGTCGCCGGCGTGCTGCCGCTGGCGCTGTCCGAATACGCCGGCTGGAACACCTCCTACGCCATCATGGCGCTGCTGATGCTGGTCGGGGTGCTCGGCGTGCTCGGCGCCCCGCGTGAGGCCCAGCACGAGATCCGCGCCATCGACACCGGCGACATTCCCGCCGCCCCGGCCCGCGACGTCGTCGAGTGGATCCTGCGCCTGACGATCTTCGTGCTCGGCGCGCTCGTCCTGGGCTCGGGCCTGTCGGGGAACTCGCTGCTCCTCGAAACCGTCTTCAACGGCCTGGGCGCGCCGGATGCCGCGCAGGGCGTGAAGGCCCTCTGGGAGACCAAGCCCTGGGGCGTGTTCGCGCAGGTGACCGGCGTCGTGCTCGGCATCGCGGTCATCGTGCTCGCGGCCTGTCCCGCGCCTGGCCTGAAGACCCGGCCGGGCCGCTACATGGGAACCGCGCTCGGCGCGCCGCTGAAGGACTTCTTCGGCCGCTACGGCCAGGTCGCAGGCCTGATCCTGGCGCTGATCTGCGTCTACCGGCTGAGCGACTTCGTGCTCAACATCATGAACCCGTTCTACCTCGACATGGGCTACTCGAAGATCCAGATCGCCGAGGTCCGCAAGGTGCTGGGCGTGGTGATGAGCGTGCTCGGCGTCGGCCTGGGCGGTTTCGCCATCGCCAGGCTCGGGCTCATGCGCGCGCTGGTCCTCGGCGCCTTCGCGGGCCCCCTGTCCAACCTGGTGTTCGCCTGGCTCGCCGCCCAGGGGCCGCAGCTCTGGGCGCTCAGCGTCGCCATCGGGGTCGACAACATCGCCTCGGGCTTCGCCGGCACCTGCCTGATCGCCTACATGTCCAGCCTGACCGGCCAGGGCTTCACCGCCACCCAGTACGCGCTGTTCTCCTCGCTCTACGCCCTGCTCGGAAAGCTGGTCGCCTCGCAGTCTGGCCGCGTCGTCGAGGGCGCCGCCGCCAGCGCCGACGCCGGCGGGATCTTCGCGGCCTTCAAGCCGCTGTTCGCCGGCCTGCCGCCGCAGACCTTCGCCAACGCCATGCAGAAGTCCGGCGTCACCCCCGAGGCGCTCGGCGCCGGCTACATGACCTTCTTCTTCTATTCGGCCCTGCTCGGCGTCGTCGGCATCATCCTGGCCTTCATGGTCGCCAGGCTCAGCCCTCAGCCGAAGGACGCCTAGGCTCAGTCCCTACGTCCCGCTCAGCAGGAAGTGCCCGCGCAGCGCCGCCGCCGGCTTGTCGCGCGCCTCCTGCCAGGCCTCGACGTGCACGTTGGCGATCTGGCGGCCGATCTTCCGCACGTCGGCGCGGGCGTACATGGTCATGGCCTTGCCCGGCCGCAGGTACTCGATGGTGATGTCGATGGTCTTGTGGACCTTGGCGCTGGGCGCGATCACCGACAGCTGCGCCAGGGCGGTCATTTCCATGAACGCCCCGATCACCCCGCCGTGCAGGGCCGGCAGCACCATGTTGCCGATCAGGTGCGGCGCGAACGGCAGGATCGCGGTCATCTCGTCACCGGCCAGTTCTGCACGCATGCCGAGGAACCGGACATACGGCACCCGGCCGAGAAACTCTTCGAGGCGTTGGCTTGCTGCCTGGGTCATGGGGCGGCCCGCTTCAGGATGAAGGCCGCCTGAGCCGTGGCGATCGGGTCTTCCGGATCGGCGTCGTAGGCGTGTGCCCGCACGAACGCGATGCTTCGCGTCAGCTTGTAGCAATGGGCGCTGGCGGTGATGTCGGCGCGCGGGGCTGCCGGGCGCATATAGTCGATGCGCAGGTCCAGGGTCGCGGTCGACAGGAACCCGCCTTCCAGCGAGCGCGAGGTCACGGCCAGGCCGCAGACGTGATCGAGAAGCGCGGTGATCACCCCGCCCGCGATGACGCCGGTGTCGGGGTCGCCGACCAGCTCTTCGCGCCAGGGAGTGAAGATGGAGCCTCGCGAAGGCTCGACGGACAGCAGCTTGAACCCGAGGGCGGAGGCCTGCGGCACGATCTCAACCATGTGCCGGGCCGCATCGCGAAGGGCCTCTGGGGTAATCGTCATCCCCCGTCTTTGAGGCGCCTCCGCCTATCGGTCAACGTGACGGTAGGTCAATTGCAGGCCGGTCACTTAGGCGACGCCGGCGGCCTTGGTGAGGATCGCGACCGCGACGGCCATCAGCGGGGTGGCGGCGAGAACGAGGTTGGCGAAGCCATTGAAAGCGAAGGTGTTACGCATGGTGTTGTCCCTCTGGCCTGGTGTGGTCCGCGATGTCCGCGTCCCGATGAGAGGGGTATACGAAATGACGTCGTCGAATACTCGTTAAGTCTTGGTCATGACCCCGATTTCACAATATGAATACTATGTAATGTTGCTTGACCGCCGAATGTCTTCCCGAAAAGCGCACAGCGCTTGTCCGGGCCCCATCGCCGCCTGAATTCACGGGGAGGAGCCCAACCCCTCGCAACATTCGGCACGATCGGGTGTTCATGGGTCCCGGCCTTCGACCTGCGGCCGAAACCGGGATGACACCTTGCGCGGCGCGTTCCCATATTCCCAGCCATGATCCGGCCCGAAAGCCTGCTCTGCCCAAAGCCCGAGGGGCTCTACTGCGCGCCCGGCGACTTCTTCGTCGATCCGGTGGCGCCGGTGGCGCGTGCGGTGATCACCCACGGCCACGCCGACCACGCCCGCGCCGGCCACGGCACAGTGATCGCCACCCCTGAAACCCTGGCGATCATGGCCGAGCGCTACGGCCAGGATTTCGCTGGCTCGGTGCAGCCGCTGGCCTATGGCGAGAGCGTCTCGCGCGACGGGGTCGACGTCACCCTGGTCCCGGCCGGGCATGTGCTGGGCTCGGCCCAGGCCGTCGTCGCCTGGAAGGGCCTGACCATGGTGGTCTCCGGCGACTATAAGCGCCGCCCCGACCCGACCTGCCTCCCTTTCGAACCCGTTCCCTGCGACGTCTTCATCTCCGAGGCCACCTTCGGCCTGCCGGTGTTCCGCCATCCCGACGCGGGCCACGAGATCGCCAGGCTGCTGCGATCGGTCCAGCAGTTCCCCGAGCGGGCCCACCTGGTCGGCGCCTATGCGCTCGGCAAGGCCCAGCGGATCATCCGCCTGCTGCGCGAGGCCGGCTGGGAGCAGACGATCTACGTGCACGGCGCGCTCGACCGGCTGAACGCGCTCTATGAGGCGCACGGCGTGCCGCTCGGCCCGCTGGCCCCGGCGACCTCCGACCAGAAGCAGGATTTCGCCGGCCAGATCATCATCGCCCCGCCCGGCGCCCTGGCCGACCGCTGGTCGCGCCGTTTCCCCGACCCGGTCACGGCCTTCGCCTCCGGCTGGATGCAGGTCCGCGCCCGGGCCCGCCAGCGCGGCGTCGAGCTGCCGCTGGTGGTCTCCGACCACGCCGACTGGGACGAGTTGACCGCCACAGTCGACGAACTGCGTCCCGGCGAGCTCTGGATCACCCACGGCCGCGAAGAGGCGCTGCTGCGCTGGGCGCTGCTGCACGACATCAAGGCCCGCGCCCTGGCCCTGGTCGGCTACGAGGACGAGACCGAAGACTGATGCGCGCCTTCGCCGAGCTCCTCGACCGCCTGTCGCTGACCGCCTCGCGGAACGCCAAGCTCGTCCTGCTGCGCGACCATTTCGCCAACGCGCCCGATCCCGACCGCGGCTGGGCGCTGGCGGCCCTGACCGGCGACCTTACCTTCGACGCCGCCAAACCGGCCTTCATCCGCAAGGCGGTCGAGGCGCGGATGGACCCGGTGCTGTTCGGCTGGTCCTACGACTATGTCGGAGACCTGGCCGAGACCGTCGCCCTGGTCTGGCCTGCCCGCCCCGGCGCCAATCGCGAGCCGGAACTGTCCGAGGTCGTCGACGCACTGCGCGGGGCCAGCCGCGCCGAGGTCCAGCGGCTGATCGAGGGCTGGCTCGACGCCCTCGACGCCACCGGCCGCTGGGCGCTGCTCAAGCTGATGACCGGGGGCCTACGGGTCGGCGTCTCGGCCCGGCTGGCCAAGACTGCGGTCGCCGCGCTCGGTCCGGTCGAGGTATCGGAGGTCGAGGAGGTCTGGCACGCCCTCGCCCCGCCCTATGACGACCTGTTCGCCTGGCTGGAGGGCCGCTCGGAGCGGCCGACCGCCGACGCCCCGGGCCGCTTCCGGCCGGTGATGCTGGCGCAAGGCCTCGATGAAGCGGTCGACTTCGCCAGGCTCGATCCGGACGACTACGCCGCCGAATGGAAGTGGGACGGCATCCGCGTTCAGGCGGTCAGCGGGGGCGGGGTGCGCCGGCTCTACACCCGCACCGGCGACGACATCTCGCGCACCTTTCCGGACGTGATCGAGGCGCTGGACTTCGAGGGCGCTCTCGACGGCGAGCTGCTGGTCGTGCGGCCGGACGGCATGGCCAGCTTCGCCGACCTGCAGCAGCGGCTGAACCGCAAGAGCGTCACCGACCGCCTGCTGGCCGACTTCCCGGCCGGGATCCGCGCCTACGACCTACTGTCCGACGGCGGCGAGGACACGCGCGCCCTGCCCTTCGCCTGGCGCCGCGCCCGGCTGGAGACTTTCGTCGGCGCATTGAAGACCAGCCGCATCGACCTCTCGCCGATCCAGCCGTTCGCGACCTGGGCGGAGCTCGCCGACCTGCGCCGCGCACCGCCGCCCGGCGACCCCACGCGCGCCGAGGGGCTGATGCTGAAGCGCTGGGACAGCGTCTATGAGGCCGGCCGCCCGAAAGGCCCGTGGTTCAAGTGGAAGCGCGACCCGTTCCTGATCGACGCCGTGCTGATGTACGCCCAGCGCGGCCACGGCAAGCGGTCCAGCTTCTATTCCGACTACACGTTCGGGGTCTGGGCCGAGGCGGTCGACGGCTCCCGCGTCCTGACCCCGGTCGGCAAGGCCTATTTCGGCTTCACCGACGAGGAGCTGAAGGAGATCGACAAGTACGTCCGCGACCACACCGTCGACCGCTACGGCCCGGTCCGCGCCGTCCGCGCCGACGTCCGCCAGGGCCTGGTGTTCGAGGTCGCCTTCGAGGGCCTGCAGCGCTCGACCCGCCACAAGTCGGGCGTCGCCATGCGCTTCCCGCGCATCAGCCGCATCCGCTGGGACAAGCCGGCCGGCGAGGCCGACGAACTGGCCACCCTGGAGCGCATGCTGGAACAGATGGAGGGGCGCTAGCTCCATCCCGGTTTCGGCGACACCCGAAGACCGGGATGACAGCTGCGGACTACCGCGCGAACCGCTTGAAGAAGCTGTCGTCCTTCCACCGCGGCGTCACCGGCGCGTTGGCGACGTCGGTGATCAACTGGCCGAGGAAAGCGTCGAACTTCACCGCCTCGGCCTTCTCGACCGGCTGGGAAAGGTCGTCGGCCAGGGCGTGGTAGCGCTCGGCCCGCCAGGTCTTCTCGATCGCCGCGCGGTCGCTGCCCGCCGTGAAGCCGAACTTGAACGACAGCGCCGGGATGCCGGCGCGGATGAAGCTGTACTGGTCCGAACGGATGAACGAGTTGCGGTCCGGATAGGGGTCGGCGACCACCTCCAGGTTCGCCGCCTTGGCCGCGGCCTTGGCGGTGTCGCCCATGGTGCTCTCGTCGATGCCGTAGATCAGCACCGAGTCGAATTTCCAGAGCGGCAGCGCCATGTCCATGTTGAGATTGGCGACGACCGAGGCTGGCGGCACGCTCGGCTTGCCGGCGAAATACTTCGAACCCAGCAGCCCTTTCTCCTCGCCGGTGACCAGCACGAACAGCACCGAGCGCTTGGGCGCGGCCTTCGCCGCGGCCATCTCGCGGGCGATCTCCAGCACCGAGGCCACGCCCGCGGCGTTGTCCATCGCGCCGGCATAGTAGGGGGCGCCGACGCCGGTCGTGTTGACGCCCAGGTGGTCGAGGTGGGCGGTGACCACCACGTGCTCGGCCTTCAGCTTCGGGTCGGACCCCGGCAGCTTGGCCACCACGTTGGCCGAGGCGACCTGCCCGACCTCGGTGGCGACCTGCGCCTTCAGCCCGAGGTTCAGCGGGAAGCCCTTGATCGGTTTGGCGGCGTCAGCCAGGGCCAACACCTCGGCGAAGGTATGCCCCGACTTGGCGAACAGCTTTTCGGCCTCGGCCGGATTGAAGCTCGCGGAAAACGCCTCGCCGGTCAGCTCGCGCAGGTCCTCGTCGGCTGGGTACATGCCCGGCTGCCCGGCGCTCTGCATCTGCCGCGACCACGGCACGTCCATCGACTTCGGGGTCGGCAGGGCGATCAGGCCGACCGCGCCGGCCGCCCGGGCCGCGCGCCAGGTCTCCGAGCCGCGCGAATGGGCCTTCAGCGCCGCCGAGATGTCGCCCGGCCCGCCGTTCACATAGACCGCGATCTTGCCCTTCAGGTCCTGGCCGGCGAAGTCGTCATAGCCTACCTCCGGCAGGTGCAGGCCGTAGCCGATGAACACCAGCGGCGCCTCGATCGCCTTGGGCTGCGGGATGCGCGCGCCCAGCAGCAGGTCCGGGCCGACCCGCAGCGGCTGCTCGCTTCCATCGACGACCAGCGCCGCGCTGGAGCCCTCGGCCAGCACCCTCTGCACCGTGAATTTCATCGGCTGCAGATAGCCCTCGGTCCCGGCCGGCTTCAGCCCGAACGCCTTGAACTGCCCTGCGGCATAGGCGGCGGCCTTGTCGTAGCCCGGCGTCCCGGTCAGCCGGCCCTCGAACTGCGGCCCGGCCAGGGTTTCGACATGCGACCACCAGCGGGCGCCGTCGGCGTCGGCCGCCGCGGCGGGAAGGGCGCCGAGCGCGGCGATCACGAGGGCGAGGGGAAGGCGCATCGGTCTTGGGCCGCTCCGGTTGTTTGGGGGAAACCTCGACCATTCGCCGATCCGCCCCCCTGCGGCAACCCGCGGCAAGGCCGCAGGGTCATAAACGTCGCCCTGCACCCGCTGGGCGGTTGCGCCCGCCGCCGCAGTCCGCATAACTCCCGCCAAAGCGTGAAACAGGGAGTGCGCGGCGTGAGCGAAGGCGAAGTCTTTCCGGTTCCGAAGGCCTGGGCCGAGCGGACGCACATGGATGCGGCCGCCTACGAGGCCGCCGTGGCGCAGGTCGAGGCCGATCCGATCGGCTACTGGACAAAGGTCGCCGGCCGCCTCGACTGGAGCAAGCCGTTCACGCAGGTGAAGGACGTCTCGTTCACCAAGGACGACTTCCGCATCCGCTGGTACGCCGATGGCGAGCTGAACGTCTCGGTCAACTGCCTGGACCGCCATATCGCGACCCGTGGCGATCAGGTCGCGATCATCTGGGAAGGCGACGGGGGCGAGACCACCACCCTCACCTATCGCGAGCTGCTGGCCGAAACCTGCCGCATGGCCAACGTGCTCAAGGCCAAGGGCGTCCAGAAGGGCGATCGCGTCACCATCTACCTGCCGATGATCCCGCAGGCGGCCGTGGCCATGCTGGCTTGCGCCCGCATCGGCGCCATCCACTCGGTGATCTTCGGCGGCTTCTCGCCGGACTCCATCGCCGGCCGCATCCAGGACTGCGACTCCAAGATCGTCATCACCGCCGACGAGGGCCTGCGCGGCGGCAAGGTCGTGCCGCTGAAGCGCAATGTCGATGAAGCCCTCAAGTCCTGCCCGCAGGTCAAGGACGTCATCGTCGTGCGCCGCACCGGCGGCGAGGTGCCGATGACGGACGGCCGCGACGCCTATTTCGGCGACTTGAAGCAGAGCGTCGCCGACACCTGCGCGCCCGAGCCGATGAACGCCGAGGACCCGCTGTTCATCCTCTACACCTCCGGCTCGACGGGTAAGCCCAAGGGCGTGCTGCACACCACCGGCGGCTACCTGACCTGGGCGGCCCACACCCACGAGCTGGTCTTCGACTATCGCCCCGGCGAGGTCTTCTGGTGCACCGCCGACGTGGGCTGGGTCACCGGCCACAGCTACGTCGTCTACGGCCCGCTGGCCAACGGCGCGACCTCGCTGGTGTTCGAGGGCGTGCCGAACTACCCGACCAACTCGCGCTTCTGGGAAGTGATCGACAAGCACAAGGTCGAAATCTTCTACACCGCCCCCACCGCCATCCGCGCCCTCATGCGCGACGGCGACGAGCCGGTGACCAAGACCTCGCGCAAGTCGCTGCGCCTGCTCGGCACGGTCGGCGAGCCGATCAATCCGGAAGCCTGGCTCTGGTATCACCGCGTGGTCGGCGAGGGCCGCTGCCCGATCGTCGACACCTATTGGCAGACCGAGACCGGCGCGTGCCTGGCCTCGCCGCTGCCCGGCGCCCACGCCGCCAAGCCGGGCTCCTGCGCCAAGCCGCTGCCGGGGGTGAAGTTCCAGCTGGTCGACGCCGAGGGCGCGGTGCTCGACGGCGCGACCTCCGGCAACCTCTGCATCACCGATAGCTGGCCGGGCCAGATGCGTACGGTCTACGGCGACGATCAGCGCTACTTCGACACCTACTTCTCGACCTATCCGGGCAAGTACTTCACCGGCGACGGCTGCCGCCGCGACGAGGACGGCTACTACTGGATCACCGGCCGGGTCGACGACGTGATCAACGTCTCGGGCCACCGCCTGGGCACCGCCGAGATCGAGAGCGCCCTGGTCGGCAACGAGCACGTGGCCGAGGCCGCGGTCGTCGGCTACCCGCACGACGTCAAGGGCCAGGGTGTCTACTGCTTCGTGACCCTGAAGGCCGACGTCGCGCCCACCGACATCCTGCAGGCCGAGCTCAAGGGCTGGGTCCGCCGCGAGATCGGCCCGTTCGCCGCCCCTGACGTCGTCCAGTTCGCGCCGGGCCTGCCCAAGACCCGCTCGGGCAAGATCATGCGCCGCATCCTGCGCAAGATCGCCGAGAACGACCTCGGCAACCTCGGCGACACCACCACCCTCGCCGATCCCGCCGTCGTCGACGACCTGGTCAAGAACCGCCACGGCTCCTGAGGCGTTACCCCCTCACGGGGAGAAGCTGCGCCGTGAGGGAACGCCATGCGGGCGCTTGCCGCCCTTGCCGCGACCCTGGTCCTCTGCGGACCGGAGCCGGCCTGGGCTGACGCCGGCCCGAGACACGAGGGCATCGGCGTCGAGGTGGTCGCCGATCCCGGCGGGGCCTCGGGACTGATCCGCGGCAGCGTCGATATCGACGCCCCGCCCGAGGCGGTCTGGAAGGTCGTGGTCGACTGCGACCTCGCCCCGCGCATGGTCCGCCGCCTGAAGAGCTGCCGCGTCCTGGATCGCGACCCCGCCGGCCGCTGGGACGTGCGCGAACACGTCAGCCGCGCGGGCCTGCTGCCGCCGGTGCGCAGCGTCTTCCGCTCGGAATACGACCCGCCGCGCCGCATCCGCTTCTACCGCGAAGGCGGCCAGTTGCAGGTGCTGAACGGCGAGTGGCGGCTGATCCCGCTCGACGGCGGCGCCCGCACCCGAGTGCTCTACGAGAGCCGCGCCTCCACCCCCTTCGCCATTCCCGCCCCCATCGCCCGCATGGCCCTGCGCCGCGATATCCCCGACGCCCTGGCCGCCTTGCGCCGCGAGGTGATGGCGCGCGCGAAATAACTCCTTCTCCCCTTGCGGGAGAAGGCCCGCCGCGTGACGCCGCCCTGCTCACCCGCTAAATCCCCTCCCATGTCCTTCGACCTGCCGCCCCAGCTCCGCCTCGCCGCCGACCGCCTGATGGAAGGCGTCTCGCGCAAGGACATGGCCGAGCGCGCCGGCGCGATCTCGGCCCGCTACCGCGCCGGCGGCGGCTCGGCCGCCGTGGTCGCCAGCCAGGCCGACGCTACGGCCTATGTCCTCACCCGGCTGCCGGCCACCTTCGCCGCCTGCGGTCGGGTGTTCGACGAGCTGAGCCAGCGCGCGCCCGACTTCTCGCCGACCTCCTTGCTGGACGCCGGCGCCGGTCCCGGCGGCGCCGGGTGGGCGGCGCTGGAGACCTGGCCGCAGATCGCCTCCGCCAGCTTGCTCGACTCCAACCGCGCCTTTCTCGACATCGCCGCCACCCTGGCCGCCGACGCGCCTGCGCCGCTGCAGAGCGCCGAGCGGATCCGCGCCGACCTCACCGCCCCGGGCGACTGGCCCAGCGCCGACCTTGTCGTCGCCAGCTACGCCCTGGCCGAGATCCCACAGGCCAAGCAGGCCGGGACCATCGCCGCGCTCTGGGCCTCGACCCTCGGGGTCCTGGCCGTGGTCGAACCGGGCACGCCGGCCGGCTACGCGCGGATCCTCGCCGCCCGCCAGGCCCTGATCGAGGCCGGCGCGAACATCCTCGCCCCCTGCCCGCACCAGGCGCCCTGCCCGCTCGCTGCTCCCGACTGGTGCCACTTCAGCCAGCGTCTGGCCCGCTCGCGCGACCATCGCCTGGCCAAGGGCGCCGAGACCCCGTTCGAGGACGAGAAGTTCATCTACCTGCTGGCCGCCCGCCCCGGCGTCGCCGCCGAGGCTCCAAGCGCCCGCGTGCTGGCCCCGCCCCGCGCCGGCAAGCCGGGGATCGAGCTCAAGCTCTGCACGCCGCAGGGCGCCGCGGAGCTGGCCTTCGCCGCCAAGCGCGACAAGCCCGCCTACGCCATCGCCCGCCGCCTCGACTGGGGCGACGCGCTGCCCGAGGGCTGATCTCGAACATTTGTTTGAAAGCCCTGGCCTTACGGCGTTCGGCAGGCGACAACTTCCCTTCGGCCCATCCGCATTTCGGGCCGGCGCATTTCAAAGACAAAGGGAGGCCATATGCCCAAGAGCCGTGAAATCCATCTCGTCGCCCGTCCGAACGGCATGCCCGCCCAGGGTGACTTCGCCATGATCGAGACGCAGGTTCCCGACGCCGCCGACGGCGAAGTCCTGGTCGAGAACCTCTACATGTCGGTCGATCCGGCCATGCGCCCGCGGCTGACCGCCGGCCAGGACCTGAACGTCGCCATGATGGGCGGGGCGCTGGGCCGCGTCGTGCAATCGAAGTCCCCCGACTTCGCGGTCGGCGACCTGGTCTCCAACCGCAACGGCTTCCGCGAGTTCTTCACCTCCGACGGCAAGAGCCTGACCAAGCTGGCCGCCGATCCCGACCTGCCGGTCACCGTCCATATGCACGCGCTAGGCATGACCGGCTTCACCGCCTATGGCGGCCTGCTGCACATCGGCCAGCTGAAGGACGGCGAGCAGGTGTTCGTCTCCACCGCCGCCGGGGCGGTGGGTTCGGTCGCCGCCCAGATCGCCAAGATCAAGGGCTGCTACGTGGTCGGCTCCACCGGCGCCGCCGACAAGGCCGCCTGGCTGAAGGACGAGGTCGGGCTCGACGCGGTGATCAACTACAAGGAAACCCCGATCAGAAAGGCGCTCGAAGAGGCCACCCCCAAGGGCATCGACGTCTATTTCGACAATGTCGGCGGAGACCACCTGGAGGCCGCCCTGCGCCGCATCAACACCCTGGGCCGGATCCCGGTCTGCGGCTTCATCTCCGGCTACAATTCCGGCCACTCCAGCGTCTCGAACCTCTCGAACATCATCTATGCGCGGGTGATGCTGCGCGGTTTCGTCGGCACCGACTTCCTGCACCTGCACGGCCAGTTCCTCAGCGACATGTCCGGCTGGCTGAAGGAGGGCAAGGTCAAGTACCAGGAGACCATCCTCGACGGCATCGACAACGCCCCCAGCGCCCTCATCGGCCTGATGGAAGGCAAGAACTCCGGCAAGATGCTGGTCAAGCTGGCGGAGTAGCCGCCGCTCAAAATTCCGCTCATCCCGGCGAAAGCCGGGACCCAAGCGGCCTCGCCGCCTCGCAAGCTGAAATCCAGCTTGGGCCCCGGCTCTCGCCGGGGTGAGCGGTGGGATGCGCGGCGCCAAGTTCCTCCCCCGCTGGGGGAGGTGGATCGGCGCAAAGCGCCGAGACGGAGGGGGACCGCTGACTCAGAAAGCCCCCTCAGTCAGCCCCTCGGCTGACAGCTCCCCCAACGGGGGAGCAACTGGGTCCCACATGACAATCCCGTAAGCTTCCCATGGCCAGGGCGGGTGCTAGGGTCGGCGCTCGCCAACCGGGAAGTCCGTATGCTTCGTCACGCCGCCCTCGCGCTCACCCTCTGCCTGGGCCTCGCCCTTCCCGCCGCCGCGGCCGACAGCGTCCCGCCCATCGACTACCAGGAACGCACGCTCGCCAACGGGCTGAAGGTCTATTCCTCGGTCGACCGGACCACGCCGAACGTGACGGTCCAGGTCTGGTACGGCGTCGGGTCGAAGGATGATCCGGTCGGCCGCTCGGGATTCGCGCACCTCTTCGAGCACATGATGTTCAAGGCCACGCGCGACATGCCGTCGGAGACCATCGACCGCATGACCGAGGACGTCGGCGGCTTCAACAACGCCTCCACCTACGACGACTTCACCAACTACTACGAGGTCGTGCCGGCCAATCATCTGGAGCGGCTGCTGTGGGTCGAGGCCCAGCGCCTCGGCTCGCTGGTCGTCGACGAGGCGACCTTCAAGTCCGAGCGCGACGTGGTGAAGGAGGAGCTGCGCCAGTCGGTGCTGAGCCAGCCCTATGGTCGCCTGTTCTATCTCTACATGCCCCAGGCCAGCTACCAGGTTCACCCCTACAAGCGCCCCGGCATCGGCTCGATCGAGGAGCTGGACGCCGCCACCATCGACGATGTGCGCGCCTTCCACGCCGCCTATTACCGGCCCGACAACGCCGCCCTGATCGTGGTCGGCAACTTCGACCAGGGTCAGCTCGACGCCTGGGTCGACAAGTACTTCGGGGGCCTTAAGACCCCGGCCGCCCCGATCAAGCGCGTGACCGCGGTCGAACCGCCGCGCACCGCGCCGGCCGTCTTCAAGGGCTACGGCCCCAACGTACCGCTGCCGGCGATCCTGATGACCTGGCACGCTCCGGACGCGGCCAGTCCCGACGCCCCGGCCCTCAGCGTGCTCGACGCCATCCTCTCCAGCGGCAAGTCCTCGCGGCTCTACAACAGCCTTGTCTACGACCAGCAGGTCGCCACCGAGGTGTTCTCCGACGCCTCCCTGCCCCAGCAGCCGGGCCTGGTGATGCTCGGCGCCATCCTTTCGGGCGGCAAGTCGATCGACGACGGCCAGGCCGCGCTGCTCGCCGAAGTCGCCAAGCTGCGCGAGGCTCCGGTCACCGAGGCCGAGCTGACCGAGGCCAAGAACGAGCTGATCGCCGGCAAGCTGCGCGAGCGCGAGACCATCGACGGCCGCGCCTTCGCGCTCGGCTACGCCCTGCGCACGGCCGGCGACGCGGCCCTGGCCAACCGCGAACTGGCGCAGCTGCAGGCGGTCACCGCCGCCGACGTGCAGCGCGTGGCGCAGAAGTATCTGACCGACGCCGGTCGCATGACCATCCTCTACCAGCCCGAAAGCGCCCGCCCGGCCGGCGAGAAGGACGCCGTGGAAAAGCCCCCGGTCGTCGCCTCGGCCAAGTACTCGGGACCCATCGTCACCCTCGCCCCGGAGGGCCAGCGCCAGGCCCCGCCGCCGCTCGCCGCCCCGGTCGAGCCGGTGCTGCCCAAGCCGGCCGAGAAGACCCTGGCCAACGGCCTGCGGGTCATCGTCGCCAAGTCCTCCGACCTGCCGCTGGTCTCCGCCGCCCTGACCGTCCGGGCTGGCGCCTGGGCCGATCCGCAGGGGCTGGCCGGCGCCATGGGCATGACCGCCGGCATGCTGACCGAGGGCACCAGGACCCGCGGCGCGCAACAGATCGCCAGCGAGACGGAGGCGCTGGGCGCCGTGCTCTCGTCCGGCGGCGGCCAGGAGTCGTCCGCCGTCACCCTCAACGTCATGCCCGAGAAGCTGCCGGCGGCCATGGCCATCATGGCCGACGTGGTGAAGAATCCGGCCTTCGCGGCCGAGGAGCTGGAGCGCCAGCGCGTCCAGGCGCTCGACGGCCTATCGGTGGCCTATCAGTCGCCGGGTCAGCTGGCCGGCTTCGCCGCCTCGCCGGTGATCTTCTCCGGCACCAGCTTCGGCCATGTCGCCTCCGGTACGCCGACCTCGCTGGTCCGGCTCAAGACCGAGGACCTCGCCAAGCTGCACGGCCAGTACTTCCGGCCCGACAACGCCATCCTGGTGATGACCGGCGACATCACCCCCGAGCAGGGCTTCAAGCTTGCCGAGGGCGCGTTCGGCGACTGGAAGGCCCCGGCCGGCCCCGCCCCGGCCCGCGCCGACGTGGCGCCCAAGGCCGCGCCGCGCGCCGTCGCCATCGACCTGCCGGGCACGGGCCAGGCGGCTGTCACCGTCGCCAAGGCCGCGGTCTCGCGCGGCGACCCGGCCTACTACCCAGGCGTCGTCGCCAACTCGGTGCTCGGCGGCGGCTACTCAGCCCGTCTCAACCAGGAGATCCGCATCAAGCGCGGCCTCTCCTACGGCGCCAATTCCCGGCTCTCGGCCATGCGCACCACCGGCCTGTTCCGCGCCGTCGCCCAGACCAAGAACGAGTCAGCCCCGCAGGTCCTCGACCTGATGCTCGGCGAGCTCAAGCGCCTGGCCGACGCACCCACCAGCGCCGACGAGCTGAAGGCCCGCAAGTCGGTGCTGGTCGGCGGCTTCGGCCGCGAGCTGGCCACCACCGACGGCCTGGCCGGCATTCTCGGCAATCTCGCCCTCTACGACCTGCCGGTCAGCGAAGTCGCCGCCTACACCGGCAAGGTCGAGGCGGTCACCGCCGGCGAGGTCCAGGACTTCGCGGCCAGGAACCTCGCCCCGGGCAGCGTCAGCGTCATCGTCGCCGGCGACGCCAAGGCCTTCGAAGCCGGCCTCAAGCAGCGCCGCCCGAACCTGGAACTGGTCCCGGCCAGGGACATCGACCTCGACGCGGTGAACTTGAAGAAGGCCGCGCCATAGCTGTCATCCCGGTTTTGGCGGCAGGCCGAAGACCGCGCCTGGGTCGGCAGAATGGGACGGAGGCGGCGCACGCCTGGCGCCATCTAGTGATCATGGGTCCCGGTCTTGCTTCGCAGACCGGGATGACACGCTGGCTTCTAAGCCCCCCGCGCCCACTTCGTCAGGTCGCGCTCGCGGCCCATCAGCGCCAGGCCCGACGCGATCGACTCAAGCTCAGACCCGCTCTCGATCTTCGAAGCGTCGAACCGCCGGTAGAAGATCTCGCGCACCGCCGGCACCAGCGACGAGCCGCCGGTCAGGAACACCCGGTCGACGCCGCCGGCGTTGAGCCCCGCGTCGCTCATCGCCCGGTCGACCGCGTCTTCGATCAGGTGCAGTTCCGGCGCGATCCAGTCCTCGAACTCGCCCCGCGCGACCTCGCGGCCGATGTCGATGCTGCCGGCCGCGAACTTGAACTGCGCCTTTTCCTGCGATGACAGCGCCTCCTTCAGCGCCGACACCGAGCGGTAGAGCCGGTAGCCGTAGTTCTCGTCCAGCACCTCGACCAGCCGCTCGATCTTCTCCGGCTCGACCGCCTCGCGGACCAGCTTGCGGATCTCGCGCATATCGCGGCTGGCGCGCATCAGCGCCAGCTGGTCCCAGCGCGCGAAGGTCGAATAGTAGCGGTTCGGCACCGGCAGGATCTTGCCGAACGACTTGTAGCTCGAGCCCTTTCCCAGCTCCGGGGAAACCAGGTTGTCGATGATCCGGTAGTCGAAGGCGTCGCCCGCCACGCCGACCCCTGCCCGGCCCAGCGGGGTCGAGCGGATCTCGCCGTTCTCGCGGGTGAAGCGGATGATCGAGAAGTCGCTGGTGCCGCCGCCGAAGTCGCCGACCAGCACGGTGGCGTCCTCCTGCAGCTCGCGGGCGAAGAAGAACGCCGCCCCGACCGGCTCGTAGGAATAGAGGATCTCCTCGAAGCCCAGCCGCCGGAACCCGGTCTCGTAGCGGGCCAGGGCGAGGTCCTCGTTCGGCGCCCCGCCGGCGAAGGTCACCGGCCGCCCGACGATCACCCGCTTGGGCAGCTGGGCCAGGTCGTCGCCGGCGTGCTCGCGCAGCTTCAGCAGGAAGGCCGAGAGCAGATCCTCGAACTGGTAGCGGCGGCCAATGATCTGCGTCTCGGTGAAGCTCTCCGAGGCCGCGAAGCTCTTGAACGACTGGATGAACCGCGTCTCCAGCGGGTCCTCGACATAGGCCTCGATGGCCCACGGCCCGGCCTCGACCTCGCGCTCGTTGGGGAGGTCCGGCGGGGCGTAGAACGACAGCGCCGAGCGGAAGGCGAACACCTCCCGTTCCGGAGCCGGGAACTTGATCAGATGCGCCGGCCCGTCCGCCCCTGCGAGCGCGACGACCGTGTTGGTCGTGCCGAAATCGATGCCGATGCTGAGACCGGTCATGGGCCTGCGCTCCTCATGGTTCGGGGTGGGACGGCCAAGCCGCCCGCACCCCGAGGAGCAGGCGGCTCGTTAGTTCAAGCTGTTGAGCGCGAGGCTCATCCTTGCGCCTCGATGGCGTCCTGCTCGTAGGCGGCCAGGGTCGCCATCTGCAGAACGCGGGAGACCGAGGCCGAGAGCGGGGCGATCTGCACCGACTTCGATAGGCCCAGCAGCAGCGGCCCGATCACCGTAGCCCCGCCGAGCGACTGCACCAGCTGGGTCGAGATCGCCGCCGAGTGGATGGCCGGCATGATCAGCACGTTGGCCGGGCCGGTCAGGCGCATGAACGGATAGTTGACCCGCTTGCTGGGGTCGAGCGCCAGCTCCGGCGGCATTTCGCCTTCGTACTCGAAGTCGACGTCCATCATGTCGAGCATGGCCACCGCGTCGCGCACCTTCTCGGAGCGCACGCCCATCGGATTGCCGAAGGTCGAGTAGGACATGAACGCCACGCGCGGCACATAGCCCAGCGACTTGACCGTGCGGGCCGCCTCGCAGGCGATCTCGACCAGTTCCTCGGCCTCGGGCATCTCGGTGACGTTGGTGTCGGCGATGAACAGGGTATGGCCCTTGGCCAGCACGACGCTCATGCCCATCACCCGGCCGTCCGGCGCCGGATCGATCACCCGCAGCACCTCTTCCAGCACCTGGTCGTAGGAGCGGGTCACGCCGGTGACCATGCCGTCGGCGTAGCCCAGCGCCACCATCGAGGCGGCGAACGAGTTGCGGTCCTGGTTGATCAGCCGCTGGACGTCGCGCTTCAGGTAGCCCTGGCGCGACAGCCGCTCGTAGAGGAAGTCCACGAACTCGGGATTATGCCGCGAGACGCGGGCGTTGATGATCTCGAGCTTGGTCTCGGCCGGGTCCAGCCCGACCTCGATCATGTTCTGCTTCACCAGCTCGTCGCGGCCGACCAGGATGGCGTGGCCCAGGCCCGCGGCCTCGAAGGCGTGGGCGGCGCGGATCACCGTCGGCTCCTCGCCCTCGGCGAAGACGATGCGCTTGTTCGGCGCCTTCAGCACCGCGCCCTGCAGCTTCTGCAGGAAGGCCGCCGTCGGGTCGAGGCGCTGGGCCAGCGAGGCGCGATAGGCGTCCATGTCCTCGATCGGCTTGCGCGCCACGCCGGTGTCCATCGCCGCCTGGGCGACGAACGGCGGGATGTAGGCCAGCAGCCGCGGGTCGAACGGGGTCGGGATGATGTACTGTGGCCCGAACTTCAGCTGGGTGCCGTGATAGGCGGCCGCCACCTCATCCGGCACGTCTTCCCGGGCCAGTTCGGCCAGGGCGCGGGCGCAGGCGATCTTCATCTCCATGTTCACGCGGCGGGCGCGCACGTCCATCGCGCCGCGGAAGATGTAGGGGAAGCCCAGGACGTTGTTGACCTGGTTGGGATAGTCGCTGCGGCCGGTGGCGACGATGGCGTCCGCGCGGACGGTATAGACCTCTTCCGGGGTGATCTCCGGATCGGGGTTGGCCATGGCGAAGATGATCGGCCTCTGGGCCATCACCTTGATCATGTCCGGGGTCAGGGCGCCCTTGACCGACAGGCCGATGAACACGTCCGCGCCGTTCAGCGCCTCGGAGAGCGTGCGCGCATCGGTCTCGACCGCGTGGGCGCTCTTCCACTGGTTCATGTCGTTGGGGCGGCCGCGATAGATCACGCCCTTGGAATCGCAGGCGATGACGTTCTCGGGCGAGACGCCCATGGCCTTGATCAGCTCGATGGTGGCGATGCCGGCCGCGCCGGCGCCGTTCAGCACCACCTTGATCTTGGAGATGTCGCGGCCGGTGATGGCGCAGGCGTTGATCAGGCCGGCGGCCGAAATGATCGCGGTGCCGTGCTGGTCGTCGTGGAACACCGGGATGTCGAGCAGCTCCTGCAGCTCGGTCTCGATGCGGAAGCACTCCGGCGCCTTGATGTCCTCAAGGTTGATGCCGCCGAAGGTGATCCCGATGTTCTTGACCACC
Source organism: Phenylobacterium sp. 58.2.17 (assembly GCF_026411515.1). Classification (NCBI taxonomy): domain Bacteria; kingdom Pseudomonadati; phylum Pseudomonadota; class Alphaproteobacteria; order Caulobacterales; family Caulobacteraceae; genus Phenylobacterium; species Phenylobacterium sp. 58.2.17. The sequence continues at coordinate 55,717 of NZ_JAPMTQ010000015.1, forward strand.
GTGATGATTTCGTCGGGGTCGGTGGCGCTGACCTCGATGTCGATGGAGTCGACGTCGGCGAAGCGCTTGAAGAGCACGCTCTTGCCCTCCATCACCGGCTTGGAGGCCAGGGCGCCGAGGTTGCCGAGCCCGAGGATCGCGGTGCCGTTCGAGATCACCGCCACCAGGTTGCCCTTGGAGGTATAGTCGTAGGCGGTCTCGGGATCTTCCGCGATCTTGAGCACCGGTACGGCCACGCCCGGCGAATAGGCAAGCGACAGGTCCCGCTGGGTGGCCATCGGCTTGGTCGGCGCAATGGCGATCTTCCCGGGGGTCGGGTGCTTGTGGAAGCTCAGCGCTTCCTCGTCGGTGAAGGTGCGTTTCTCGGCGTCGCTCATAGGCGCGGCGTTTCCTCTTGGCCCCTAAGGACCCGCTTGGACTGAAAGGGCGCCAACCTATAGAGCCGCAGCGCGCCCTGACAACCGCCGAACGCTGTCCTAGCTTGCTCCCGTTGCGGCGCCGTGGCGCGGTTGCCGCGTTTGCGACCCGTCCGGAGACAGGAAGACCAGCGCCGCCGCGTCGAACCGGACCCGCCGCGAAGGCGCCCCTTCGACGAAGAACAGGCCCTTGTCGTCCAGCGGCGTCAGCACGCTGGGCGGGCGCCGGCCGCTCGTCAGTTGCAGCCGCCCGTCCACCACCTTGGCCTGGTAGGGCCCATAGCCGCCCTCGTAGCGGGCCAGGTCCTGGGGGCCCTGCGCTGGGGCCGACAGCGCCTCCAGCACCCAGCGGTTCTCGGTCAGGACCGCGGGCTCCAGCGGCGCGGCGACCAGCTGGGTCAGCGCCAATTGCTGAGCTCGATCAAGCGCCTGCGCGGCCGGGACCGCCACGTCGGGCGTCACCCCCGTCCCCTCCCAGTTCTTGCCGGTGATCGGATTGATCGGCGTGCCCGAGGAGATGAACACCGAAAGCCCGTCGCCCAGCGGCGCGCCGCCGCCCGGATTGGCCCCGCCGGCCGAGGCCTCGCCGACCACGCTCGCCCGCTTCGCCGCCTGCAGGGTGTAGGCGAAGCTCTCCGCGGCCGAGGCCGTGCGCCCGCTGGTCAGCACGTAAAGCGGTACGTCCAGACGCCGCCCGGTGATCGGCACGGTCGGCGCCTCGTCGCTGTCGGGTTCGCCGCGGGTCTTGAAGGTGTTGTAGATCTTGGCGCCGTCCGGGACGAAATGGCCGACCAGGTATCCGACCATGACCGCCGAACCGCCGCCGTTGTCGCGCATGTCGAAGATCAGCGCGTCGGTCCCGGCCACCAGCGCGAGGGCCGCGTCGGCCGCCTGCCGCGCGGCCTGGTCGCCGGTCGGCGCGAAGTCGGCGAAGCCGCGCATGTCGATATAGCCGATGTTCCCGGGCAGCACCTTCACGGCCACGAAGCCGTAGCCGCCGCGCCGCGACAGGAACGGCGGCGGCCCGCTGCGGGCCGGCCCGGCGGTCGAGGCCGCCGCCGGGGGCGTCCAGTTGACCGCGAAGTGGCCGTCCTGCGGCCGCAGCCGCTCGGTCAGGGCGGCGGCGAAGTCGCGCGGGTCGGTCAGCTTGTCGTAGGTCCCCTTCCTGGCCTCGGCCCGCAACTCGGCGGCGATCCTGCCCGCCCGGGCCGGATCGTAGAACTGCGCGTCGATCGCCGCGGCCAGCGCCTCGACCTTGGCGCGCGGCGCGATCGGGGTCTGGGCGGCGGCGGCGCCCGCCAGCAAGGCGGCGCTCAGGCTCAGGGCGGTCAGCAGCTTCATGGCGGGCATCTCCAGGTTCGGCGAACCTCGTCCCGCGCGAGCTTGGCTATTTTGCGGCGGCCTGGCAGCCGGCCAGGTCGCGGCGGCGAATGCGCGCCAGGGCCGACAGCGCCGCCGCCGCGAAGGCGCCTGAACGCTCGGCCGTCTCCTCGGTTTCGGCTGGGCCGCTGGCCGCCATCACCCCATCGGCGCGCAGGGTCCAGCGCCAGCGCTCGCCGCCCTGCTCGATCACCACCTCATAGCCTTGCTCGATCATCTTCGATCCTCCTCCGTGACGTGGCGAGCAGGATCGCGTGGCGACATGCAGCCGGGCCTGCGCAAGCCAAGGAGATTCCGTGCAGATCGCGGTCAGGCGCGCGGCAAGGTCACCACGAACCGGGCGCCCTGGTCGCTTGGCCCCAACTCGATCGCCGCGCCGTTGGCAGCCAGCAGCGAGCGGGCGATGGAGAGGCCCAGCCCGGTTCCGCCCTGCGCCCGGCGAGTGGTGAAGAACGGCTCGAACAGCCGCGCGGCGTCGGCCGCGCTGACCCCCGGACCGTCGTCGCGGGTCTCCACCAGCACCTGGTCGCCTTGGAGCCGCACCGAGACGCCCGCCCGCCGCGCCCCGGCCTGGCGGCTGTTCTGCAGCAGCACCCCGACCACCGCCTCGATGGTGGCGGCGGGCACGGCGACCGGCGGCAGGCCGGGCTGAATCTGCGTCTCCACTGCAAAACCGCCGCTGTTCATGGCGTCCGCCGCCCGCTGCACGGCTCCGGCCGCCTGCGTCGACAGCCCCGCTTCCGGCCGCGCCATGTCGGCCCGCGCCAGGTCCAGCAACCGGGTGACCAGCTGCGACAGCCGCGCGGAATCGGCGGCGATGTTGCCGAGGAACCGCGACCGCTCCTGCGGGCTCATCTCCTCCCCATGGTCCTGCAGCAGCTCGACCGCCCCGCTGATGCCGGCCAGCGGGGTCTTGAACTCGTGGCTGACCGAGGCGGCGAAGTCGCGCAGATAGGCGCTGCGCCGCTCGATCGCCGCCGACATCGCCGCGAAGTCCTCGTACAGCGACTGGATCTCGACCGCCGCCGTGGTCGGGGTCTCCAGGGTCTGCACGCCGCCGGCCGCCACCTGACGCGAGGCCGCGCTCAGCGCCTCGATCGGCCGGGTCACCCCGCGCGAGACCAGGCCCGCCAGCACCACCAGCAGGGCGGCGATCCCGACCACGCCGATGGCGATCTTGCCGCGGTCCTCATAGATGCCGCGGAACAGCGCCCGCGGAGAGCGCGACAGCAGCACGACGCCCACCACCTGCCCGCCGACCTCGATCGGCCGCGCATGATGCAGCCGCAGGCCTGAGGCCCGGCTCAACCACTCCAGCGAATAGCGCGGCCGATAGTCCCCTACCCGCCGCAGCACGGTGTCCGGGGTTCCAGCCAGGGCCGAGCGCACCTCCGGCAGCGCGGCGAGCGAGCCGCCCTCCGGCGCGATCACCCCGCGCCCGTCCAGCAGCACCACCGAGGCCAGGGTCGTGCGGGTCGTGCGCTCGATCATCGGCGCCAGGCGGGCTGCTGCTGCGACGGCGTTCGCCTCGGGCGGGCCGCTCGGCGCCGGGACCGGCCGCTCGGCCAGCAAGGGCGAGGCCTGCAGGTCGATGGTGCTGGGCTCCGGGTCGTAATACCCCGGCGCCCGGCGATCGACGGGCGCGGCCGCCATCGTCGCGCCGGGCCAACCGACTGCGGCGGCCGCGGCGATCGCCGCGCCCTGGGCGACCAGCTCGGCCTCGGTCTGACGCACCAGGGTGTTCTCGTAGACCCGCAGGAAGATCGCGCTCAGCCCCGGCATGGCGGCGGCGAAGAACAGCACCGCGAACACGATCACCCGCAGCCGCAGGCGCGGCCAATGGCGCTTGGCGAGGTCCTTGGCGGCGGTGATCACGCGCCCTGGCCCAGGCAGGCCCCCAGGCGGTAGCCGACCCCGGCCCGGGTCTCGATCACGTCGTGCGCGCCGAGGGCCGCGAACTTGCCGCGCAGGTTGCGCACGTGGCTGTCGACCGTGCGGTCGGTGATCGCAAAGCCCGGCCCGCGCAGCCGGTCGATGATCGCGTCGCGGGTGAACACCTTGGCCGGGGCGCCGGCCAGGGTGCGCAGGATGCCGAACTCGGTGACGGTCAGGGCCAGCGGCCGGCCGTCCCAATGCGCCAGCCAGGCGTCGGGATCCAGGCTCAGCCGCCCGCGCGCTACCTGGCCGCCGCCGTCGGCCGCCGGCGCCGGCCGCGCCCGGCGCAGGATCGCGGTCACCCGCGCCACCACTTCGCGCGGGCTGAACGGCTTGACCACATAGTCGTCGGCCCCCAGCTCGATGCCCAGCACCCGGTCGATCTCCTCGTCGCGCGACGACAGGATCAGGATCGGCAGCTCGCCCTTGGCCCGCAGCTGGCGGCAGACGTCCAGCCCGTTCAGCCGCGGCATGTTGAGGTCCAGCACCAGCAGGTCGGGCGCGGCGGCCTGCGCCTGCGCCAGCGCCGCCTCGCCGTCCTCGGCCTCGACCACCTCGAACCCGGCCTTCTCCAGCGCGAAGGCCAGCAGCTGGCGGATGTGCGGGTCGTCGTCGGCGATCAGGATCTTGGCCATGCGCGTCATGTTCCGGCTTGCGCGGGCGCCGTCAATGCGGCCGCCGCGTCCAGGCGCCGCTGCCCGCGCCAGGTCCAGGTCCGCCAGTGCGCCTGCCGCGCGGCCAGCTCGGCCCGCGTCGCCTGCTGCGCCGCGTGGACCTCGGCGGCCAGGGTCGGCGCCAGCGGTCGGCCGGCCAGCTCGGTCAGCGGGACCAGCGCCGCCGGCCCCAGTTCGCGCAGGTGGACGACGTCCAGGCTCGGATCGCGCAGGTCGCCGGTCACCTCGCGGGCGTGGCGCACGTTCCAGGCCGCCGCGACCGCGCCGATGTCAGCGATCGCCACGGCGCTCAGCACCACCGCCAGCGCCGCCGCATTGGCCCCGACCAGCCAGCTGGCGCTCTTGTCCCGCACCAGCCGCACGCAGATCAGCACCAGCCCCAGGGCGACCAGCGCCATCCAGATCAGCGCCGAGATCCGCAGCTGGGTCAGGCCGTAGGCTGCGACATAGTCGAGCGTGCGCAGGGCGCTGGACGCCACCAGCATCAGGTTCTGTCCGACCCAGGCGATCACCAGCCAGCGCACCGCCCGGCTCTGCGCCGCGCCCGGCCGCAGGAACACCAGCACGAAGGCTCCCGCCAGCAACGCCGTGACGATCAGCAGATAGGCCCCGCGATGCGCGTATTCGGCGAAGCTCACCCCCTCCGGCAACGGCGCGCCGCTCCACAGGAAGGCCAGGTCCAGTCCGTTCTGCAGCGCGAACAGGCCGTTGAACACCACCAGTGAGATGGCGACAGAGGCCGAGGCCTTACCCGGCTCGCGGCTGCGCCAGATCGGCGTGAACCGCCGGCGCGCCCCGCGCGGCCGCAGCAGCGCCCAGGCGATCATCGCCATCCAGATCCAGAACAGCAGCCGGCCCAGCGAGAACGGCGGCAGCCGCCAGGCCGCCAGCGCCGCCTCCATCACCGGATTGGCCAGCACGAAGAGGCTGAGGAACACCGCCCCGCCGACCACCGGCAGCGCCGCGGCGACCAGCGCCCGCCGCACCGCGCCCGGCCGCCCGCCCCTGGCCGCGGCGCGGCGGATGTCCAACACCGGGGCCGGAACCGACGTCAATCCGGCCCGCAGTAGCCGCAGCGCCCAGTCGGCGACGTCGCTGCGCCCATCGGCCCGCGGCGACAGCACCGCCACGCCCAGCGCCAGCACGGCCATGAGCCAGGCGATCAGCCCCGGCCGGTCGATCAGCAGCAGGCTGAACCCGCCGGCGACCGCGAACGCCGCCAGCGCCCGGCGGTCTCGGCGGCTCTCCGGATGGGCCGCGACCGCCACGGCCAGCGCCGCCAGCATCAGCAGGCCGAGATTGGCCCCGATCTCGTGGTCGAACAGCAGCAGGTCGGCGGCGGCGACCAGGCCGGCGGCCAGCACGGCCTTGAGGCGGAACGAGTAGGCGGTCATGCAGGCGGCTCCGATGGCGGGAGCTGCAGCTATCGCCGGCCCGCTTCCAGCCCTGCGGGAGCGCCCGTCCACGGTCCAAGGCGTTGCCGTGCAGAAGCCGTGCAGGCTGGAGCCTTGACCGCGACCGCCAGGACGGGAGACTAGCGCGCTCAAGTTTTCGCCGCGTCGGAGTCCTCCCCTGTCCAGTCCCATCGACATCGCCGTGGCCGGCGCGCTCGGCCGCATGGGCCAGGCTGTGAGCGCCGTGGTCTCCGGCCGCCAGGACGTGCGCCTGGCCGCCCGCTTCGACCGTCCGGGCGTCGAGGGCGAGGGCCTCGTGCCCGTGGAGCAGGCGCTGCAAAAGGCCCAGGTGGTCATCGACTTCACCACCCCGGCCGCCTCGGTGGCCCTGGCCCGGGCCGCCGCCGCCCGCGGCGCCCCGGCCCTGGTGATCGGCTCCACCGGCGCCTCGCCCGAGGAGATCGAGGCCATCGAAGCCGCCGCGAAGTCGATCCCGATCGTGTTCGCCGGCAACTACTCGCTGGGGGTCAACATGCTGATGGGCCTGGTCGCCCAGGCCGCCAAGGCGCTGCACGCCGACGCCTACGACATCGAGGTCACCGAGAGCCACCACAAGCGCAAGGTCGACGCCCCGTCCGGCACCGCCCTCATGCTCGGCGAGGCCGCCGCCCGCGGCCGCCAGGTCGCCCTGGCCGACGTCGCCCAGCGGGTGCGCGACGGCATCACCGGCGCCCGCCCGACCGGCGAGATCGGTTTCTCCGTCATCCGCGGCGGGGGGATCATCGGCGAGCACTCGGTGATCTTCGCGGCCGAGGACGAGATCCTGACCCTCAGCCACTCGGCCCGCGACCGCGGCCTGTTCGCCCGCGGCGCGGTCGAGGCCGCCCGCTGGGTCGCCGGCCAGCCGCCCGGCCTCTACGACATGCAGGACGTCCTGGGGCTGAAGTAATGGCCGACCTCCTCGCCCGCGACGCCACCGGTCAACTGTCGGCGCTCCGGGCCAAGGAGGTCTCCGCCGTCGAGCTGCTGAAGCTCGCCCTGGCCCGGCACGAACAGACCCACGCCCGGCTGAACGCGGTGATCGCCGCCGACGTCGAGCGCGCCCTCGATCTCGCCAAGGCCGCCGACGACCTGCGCGCCAAGAAGGCCGGCGGCCCGCTCACCGGCCTGCCGATGACCATCAAGGACACCTTCGACGTGATCGGCATGGCCGCTTCGTCGGGAATAGAGGCCCTGCGTCGGCGCAAACCCGACGACGCCGCCGTGGTCGCCGCCGCCCGCAAGGCCGGGGCGGTCATCTGGGGCAAGACCAACGTCCCGGTGATGGCCGCCGACTGGCAGTTGTTCAATCCGCTCTATGGGGCGACCAACAATCCCTGGGACCCGACCCGCGTCCCCGGCGGCTCGTCCGGCGGAGCGGCCGCGGCCCTCGCCGCCGGCGTCACCGCCCTGGAGATCGGCTCGGACATCGGCGGCTCGCTGCGCGTCCCGGCCAGCTTCTGCGGCGTCTTCTCGCACAAGCCGACCTGGGGCCTGGTCTCCCAGGTCGGGCACGTTCCGCCGGCGCCGGGAACCCACGCCGAGCGCGACCTCAACGTCGTCGGGCCGATGGCCCGCTCGGCCCGCGACCTGCGGCTGCTGCTCTCGATCCTGGCCGAGGGCGTCCCGGCCAAGGCCGAGCTCGCCGACCTCAAGACCCTCAAGCTCGGCCTATGGCTGGACGGCTTCCCGCTCGACCCGGAGATCCATGCGGTGCTCGAGGACCTCGCCGGCCGGCTGCGCGCCGCCGGGGTCGAGGTGCGGCCGATCTCCGCCCCGGCGCCGCTCGACCAGCTGATGGACGCCTATCGCGTGCTGCTCGGCTCGCTGGTCGCCACCGACATGCCGCCGCGCGCCCAGGCCGCCCTGCGCCGGATGCGCGGGCCCGCCGCCCTAGCCCTGGCGCTCGGCGCAGGCCGCGACTCCTGGGCCGGCCTGACCCGCGCCTACACCGCCAGCCACGCCGAGTGGATCGCCGCCGACGAGGTCCGCGCCCGGCTGCGCGCCACCATGTCGGACGCCTTCGAGGCCTTCGACGCCATCCTCGCCCCCGTCGCCCCGACCGTCGCCTTCCCGCACGACCACCGGCCGTTCGCCGGCCGCAAGCTGAAGACCAGCGACGGCGGGACCATTCCCTATCCGGCGATGCTGAACTGGATCGCGCTGGCCACCGCCTGCCACCTGCCGGTGACCACCATCCCCGCGGGCCTGGCCGCCGGCGGCCTGCCGGTCGGCGCCCAGATCATCGGCCCGCACGGCGCCGACTCCCGCACCCTCTCCATCGCCCAGGCGGTCGACGAGGCGCTCGGCGGTTACGTCGCCCCGCCGCCGGGCTGACGCTCGCAACCCTTGAATGTAGACTTGCGACGTGTACCCTTGTCGCGGGCATTCCGGGGGGAAGCGTTTTGCAGCGTATGGTTCTGGCGGCCGCCGCAACGGCGGGCGTCCTTGGTTTCGCCGCGGCGGCTCACGCCGCGCCGCCGCCCGCCTCGGCTTTCGGCCGCGTCCCGGCCGTCGCCGACACCGCCATCTCGCCGGACGGCCGCCGCGTCGCCCTGCTGGGCGGCACGTCCGAACAGCGCTTCGTCTCGATCGCGACCATCGACGATCCGAACATGCCGGTGCTGGCGCTCGGCGACGCCGAGGCGATCAGCCTGAGCTGGGCCGGCAACGACCACGTGCTGGCGCGCATGGCCTACTGGAAGTCGGAAGGCCCGCGCCTGGCCTACCGCTTCGAGCGCAACGTCGCGATCAACACCCAGGGCCAGGCCGTCTCGCGCCTGCTCGAAGGCGACGCCTTCTCGCAGTATCTCGTCCGCCAGCCGGTGCTCGGCGCCGTCGTCGGCCCGCCGGCCAGCGCCTACGTGCTGGGGCTGGCCCCAATCGAGGCCAACAGCGGCATGGACACCCGCATCAAGCGCAAGGGCACGGAAGGGTGGGCCGCGGCGCTGATGAAGGTCGATCCCGCCACCGGCAAGGGCGTGCGCGTCGAGCGGGGCGATTCCGACACGGTGACCTGGGCGCTCAACGCCGCCGGTGAAGCGAAGGTCCGCCTCGACGTCGACGAGCTGACCCACAGGTTCGAGATCTACGCCCGCTCCGGCGCCCGGGCCTGGACCCAGATCTGGCAAGGCCCCAACTACGAAAGCCGTCGTCAGTACCTGGGCTATTCGGCGCCCGAAGACGCGATCTACCTCGCCATTGGCGACCGCATCGTCCGCAAGCCGCTGGCCGGGGGCCCCGACCAGCCGGTCGGCCAGCCGCTGAACGGGGTCTCACCCAATATGATCTGGGATCCCCATCGCATCGCTCCGGTCGCCATTGTCGGCGGGGCCGAACGGCCGGTCTACAACTGGCTCGACGCCGAACTGGGGGCGACGCACGCAGCGCTGTCCAAAGCCTTCAAGGGCAAGGATGTCACGCTCTGGGAGTGGTCGACCGACCGCACGCGCTTCATCGTCCGGGCCGCCTCGCCGTCGTCGCCGGGCGTCTGGTACCTGTTCGACAAGACTCGCAAGGAGCTCTCGCCCTTGGGCGAAGAGTATCCTGAACTCAAGGACGCCGCCTTCGGGCAGACCAGCTGGATCACTTACAAGGCCCGCGACGGCCTGGAAATTCCGGCCTATCTGACCTTGCCGCCAGACCTGGCGGCCGGCGCCAAGCCGCCGCTGATCGTGCTGCCGCACGGCGGCCCGACCGCGCGCGACGGGTTCGAGTTCGACTACCTCGCCCAGTTCCTCGCCACCCGCGGCTATGCGGTGCTGCAGCCGCAGTTCCGCGGCTCCTGGGGCTTTGGCGACGCCTTCGAACAGGCCGGCGTCGGCGAGTGGGGCGGCAAGATGCAGACCGACCTGCTCGACGGGATCGCCGCCGTCGCCGACAAGGCCGACGCAAGCCGGGTCTGCGTCGTCGGCGCCAGCTTCGGCGGCTATGCGGCCTTGGCCGGGGCGACCATGCATCCCGGGGCCTACAAATGCGCCGCGTCGGTCTCGGGGATTTCCGACCTCGGGCTTTGGCTCGAACAGCTGTGGCGGACCTCGGGCGACGACTCCGCCACGGTCGGCGAGTTGCGGGCGATGCTCGGCGCCGCCGACAAGGGCAAGCTCAACGCCACCTCGCCGGCGCAGCTGGTCACCAAGGCCACGGCCCCGATCCTGCTGGTCCACGGCGACCAGGACACCGTCGTCGCCCCCCAGCAGTCGCAGGTGATGGCCAATGCCCTCAAGGCCGCCGGCAAGCCGGTCGACTACGTCGTCCTGGCTGGCGAGAACCACTACATGACCCGCTCGGCCACCCGCACCCAGATGCTGCAGGCCCTGGAGGCCTTCCTCGCCAAGCATCTGCCGGCGACCAACTGACCCGATGCCGGCTCTCGCCCTTGAGGCGGGGGCCGGCCTCTGGCATTCCGCCCCCACGCATCATCGGAGGGCGAGAGCCATGACTGAACCCCGCGGCCTGACGCCCATGACGGCGACCTTCAAGCGCTGGGACGGCAACCACGACCTGCCGCTGCCCGCCTACGCCACCGCCGGCGCCGCCGGCTTCGACTTCCGCGCCGCCGTGCCCGAGGGCGAGACGGTGACCATCGAGCCGAACGCCCGCGCCCTGATCCCGACCGGCTTCGCCGTCGCCCTGCCGATCGGCTACGAGATGCAGATCCGCCCGCGCTCGGGCCTGGCCGCCAAGAACGGCGTCTCCATCGTCAATGCTCCCGGCACCGTCGACTGCGACTACCGCGGCGAGATCCTGGTCTGCCTGATCAACCTTGGGGCCGAGACCTTTCACGTCCGCCGCGGCGACCGCATCGCCCAGGGGATCATCGCGGCGGCCCCGCAGTGGACGCTGGTCGAGGCCGATGAGCTGGACGACACGGTCCGCGGCGCCGGCGGCCACGGCTCGACCGGCGTCTAGTTGAAGGCCTTGCGGACGCTGAGCCGTACGTTGCGATAGCTCTCCTCGCCGCGCCGCTCGGCGTAGACGAGATCGGCGACGTGCCGCAGCCCGGCGTGCACGTCGCGCTCGCTCCAGGCGCTGCGAGCCGTCAGGTTGTTGACCTCCAGCCGCAGGGTCACGTCGGCGCGCGGCGAATAGTCGACGAAGGCCGAGGCCCAAGGCTCAGCGCCGCTGACCTCCGTGCCGTCGAACCGGTAGGCGGTCTTGTCGGTATAGCCCGACAGGTTGACGCCCCAGGTGGCGTTCCACGCCGGCAAGTCCTGAGTGAAGGCTGCGTTCCACTCCAGCGCCGACTGGTTCGAATAACTGCGCGGCTCGCCGGTCGCCGCGTCGACGACTTCCGAACGCACGGCCTTCAGCCCGGCCTTCAGCAGGCCGCCCGGCACGCCCCCGGCGTCCAGCGGCAGCGTGGAGTTCAGCTCCAGCACCTGGCGCAGCCCCGAGCCGACATTGCTGCGCGCGTCGAACAGGCCGTTGGGACCGGCCACCGGCGCCAGGCCGATCACGTCCTCCACCTGCTCCTGGCGCAGGATCGCGGCCAGCGCCCCGCGGCCGGCGAACTGCTGCTCGAACGCGATCTCGGCGCGCAGGGTCTGGGTCGGCGCCAGCAGGCCCGCACCAGCCGTCACCACGCCGGTGTACATGTTCACCGAGGCGAGGAAGTCGTTGAAGTTCAGCTGCCCGACCTCGCGTTCGATCCGCACACGGATCAAACGTTGCGCCGTCGGCGTCCAGGTCAGGGCCGCCGACGGCTTGGCGAACTCCAGACCCTGCGCCTCGCCGTGTCCGGGATCGAGCACCGAGGCCTCGAACCGCAGGCCGGCCTCCAGCGCCAGCACCGGCGACGGCTGCCAGACCCCGGTGGCGAAACCTTCGCCGCGGCGTTCTTCGACCCGGGCCTGGGATCCGGGGGCGGGGACCAGGGCGCCGCCGACCATCAGGGCGCTGTCGCCCTCCAGCCAGTTGAACGCGGCCTCCAGCCCTGTCTCCAGCGACAGCGCGTCCCAGCCGTGGAAGCGCAGCACCGCGCGCCCGACGCTCTCCCCGGATTCGTCGAAGCGGCGATAGCCGACGGTCCTTGGGCCATTGGTCGAGGTCGCTCGCGTCTCATTGGTTCGCCAGGACCGCAGCGCCATGGCCTCCAGCTCGACGCCGCCGCCGAGCGGCGCGACATAGCGGCCGCCGAACTCGCCGCCGCCGCCGCGATAGGCCTCGCGCAACAGGCCGGCGCCGGCGGGAACATCGAAGGCGTCGCGCTCGGTCACGTCGCTGACATCGCGATAGCCGCGGATGTTCAGCCGCACGTCGCCGAGCGGCAGGGCGGTCTCGTAGGCGGCCGATCCGACCACCTCCTCGCCCGGCTTGTCGCTGTCGATCTGCGAGTCGATCAGCAGCCGCCCGTCGCCGGCCGTGCGCACCCGGTGCGTGCGGCGGCGATCGTGGCTGTCGCCGCGCTCGTAGCTGGCGGCGGCCTCGAACACATGGGCGCCCAGCCGGGCGGCCAGGTCGGCGGCGATCTCGGTCTCGTTGCGCGCATCGCCCAAGGTCAGCTGATCGCTGAGCGTGACCGAGCCGCTGACCCCGCCGCGCGGATCGCGGATGACGTTGGCCACCACCGGCTTGCGCTGCATGTCGATCCCGGGCGCGCCGCCGCGGATCACGTCGATGCGGACCACCTGGTCGGCCGGAATCCGGGCCAGCACGTCGCTCAACGAGTCGCTCTTGGACGAGGGCCGGCGGCCGTCGATCAGCACATTGCCCGCCGCGCCGGAGAGCCCGCGCACGCTGCCGCCGCCGTCGAAGGCGAAGCCCGGGATGCGGTCGATCATCGCCTTGGCGTCGCCGGGCCGCGAGGCGGCGAAGAAGCCGGCGTCGTAGCTGGTGACCGCCTGATCGGCGCCCGCCGCGGGCGCGGCGCCGGCGTCCTGCGCCAGCGCGGCGGCCATCAAGGCGATCGACAGTACTCCCACGCGTCCCCTCCCCTGGTCGTGCGACGGGTCTAGGGCCGGGTACGGCGCGTGTAAACGGCGCGAGCGGCGGTTTAGGGCGCCAAATCGCCCTTCGGCGGTAACGCTTTCTGGAGGTACGCGATGATCGCCGCCTGTTCGGCGCTCGAGGCCTCGGCGCCCTTTTCGACCATGGCCTGGACGATGTCGGCCCAGGCCGCCGTCTTCTGGGTCCGATGGACGATGACCCCGGGCTCGTGGCAGCCGGTGCAGATCCGCACCGTCTCGCTGCGTCCGGCCCCGGCCGGCAGCGCGTCCGGGGTCTGGGCGGACGCCGTGCTCGCCGCCAGCAGGACGGCCAGGGCCAGCGGCCTCACACCCGCCCCGCCAGCGCCGCCGGCGCCGGGCCGCCGGCCGCCCAGTCGAGCAGCTCGACCGTGTGCACCACCGGCACCCGCGAGCCCCCGGCGATCTGGGTCAGGCAGCCGATGTTGCCGGCGGCGATGACGTCAGGCTTGGTCGCCTCAAGATTGGCGACCTTGCGCTCGCGTAAGCGTCCGGCCAGCTCCAGCTGCAGGAGGTTGTAGGTCCCGGCCGATCCGCAGCAGATGTGCGGCTCGATCGGCTCGACGATCGTCAAACCTGCCGCTTGCAGCAAGGCCTTGGGAACATTGCCGATTTGCTGGCCGTGCTGCAGCGAGCAGGCCGAGTGGTAGGCGACCCGCAGCGGCGGGATCCCGACCTGCGGCAGCGGTCCAAGTCCTTGAAGCACCTCGGTAATGTCCTTGGCCAGGGCCGAGACCTTGGCCGCCGGCTCGGCCCATTCGGCAGATTCCCGGAAGACGAAGCCGTAATCCTTCACGGTAGTCCCGCATCCGGAGGCGGTGACGATGATCGCGTCGAGCCCCTCGCCATCGATCTCGCGCATCCAGGCGGCGATGTTGGCCTGGGCCAGCAGGTGCGAGCGATCGGCCTTGCCCAGGTGGTGCGGCAACGCCCCGCAGCAGCCCGATCCGGGCGCGGTGACCACCTCGACCCCCAGGCGGTTCAACAGCCGGATCGCAGCGGCGTTGATCTCCGGCGCCAGCACCGGCTGCGCGCAGCCGGCCAACAACGCCACCCGTGCCCGGCGCTCGCCGACGGCCTTGAAAACCTGAGATTTTTCCGCGGGATCGGGCGGCGGCAGCCGCGCCGGCGCCATGGCCGCCATGCCCTTCAGCCGTCCCGGCAGCAGGCCGGCGAACGGCCGCCCGACCTGCGCCAGCCGCAGCGCCCAGCGGAACAGCGCGCGGTCCGGCAGCACCCGCGCCAGCATCGCCCGCAGGAAACGCTCCGGCCACGGACGAACATGATGCTCTTCGATATAGGCGCGCGCGTGATCGACCAGGTGCATGTAGTTCACGCCCGACGGGCAGGTAGTCATGCAGGACAGGCAGGAGAGGCAGCGGTCGACATGCTTGACCGCCCGCGGCGAGGGCGGCCCCCCCTTCTCGAGCATCTCCTTCATCAGGTAGATTCGGCCCCGCGGGCTGTCGAGTTCGTCGCCCAGCAGCAGGAAGGTCGGGCAGGTCGCGGTGCAGAACCCGCAGTGCACGCAGGTGCGGATGATCTTTTCCGACGACGCCGTATCCGGGTCGGCCAGTTGCGCGGGCGAGAAGCTGGTCTGCATCAGGCGTACATCCGGCCGGGATTGAAGATGCGCTGCGGATCGAACTGCGCCCGCACCCGCTCGGTCAGCGCGGCGACGCCCGCCGCCAGCGGCTGGAACGGCGCGACCTGCGCGCGCACCGCGGCGTCGGCGCGCATCAGGGTCGCATGGCCGTCGCCGCCGGCCACCTGCGCGAGCACCGCACGCACCCGCTCAGCGTGAGCATCGGGCGCGACCGGAAGCTCCAGCCATACCGCCCCGCCGCCCCAGTCATAGAAGCAGCGCCCGGCCAGCTCGTCGGCCAGACGCCGCCCGACCGCCGCGCCGAGCATCGGCGGAGCCGAGAGCTTCCAGACCTGGCCCTCGTCGCCGGCGAAGAAGGCCACATCGGCGATCTCCTTCCAGGCCAGCTGCGAGGCCTCGCGGTCCAGCACCGCCTGCCGCGTCTCGCTGGAGAGGACTTCGGCCAGGTGCGCGATCCGCGCCGTCACCGACGGGCCCACGCCCTCGACCCGCAGCAGGGTCACAGGTCCCTGCGCGGCCGAAAGCTCGCCGACCTGCGAACGCGCGGCGACGTCGACCGGCAGGTGCGCCGCCGAAGAGACCTGGGCCGGGCAGCCGAGCGCCTTGGCCATCACCCCCATCGCCGCCTCGTCGGTCAGGCCGCGGATCGCCAGGGTCTGCGCCTGCGGCGGCGCGGGCAGCACCTTCAGGGTCAGCTCGGTGATCACGCAGAGCGTGCCGAAACTGCCGGTGGCCAGCTTGGCGACGTCGAAGCCGGTGACGTTCTTGACCACCCGGCCGCCGGCCGCGAATGCTTCGCCAAAGCCGTTGACGCCCTTCAGCCCCAGGCAGTGGTCGCGCGGCCCGCCGGCCGTCAGCCGCCGCGGCCCGCCGCGCCCGGTCATCATCGCGCCGCCCAGCGTGCCCCGGCCTGCCGGCAGGCCCCAGAGCGGCCCGAAGTCCGGCGGTTCGAAGGCCAGGCATTGGCCCTGCTCGGCCAGCATGGCGGCGATCTCGCTCATCGGCGTCGCCGGCCCCGCGGCCAGGATCAGCTCCTCGGGTTGATAGGTGACGACGCCGCGCAACGCCGAAAGATCCAGGCTTACGTCGGCCTCGACCGGCCGGCCGAAACTGCGCCGCGTGCCGGTCCCGACGAGCTCCAGGGTCCGACCTTTGGCCAGCGCGTCCTTGACGGCCTGCTCGGCGCCCGGCGCATCCTTGGGTGTCCAGACCACGCTCAGAACCGATCCAGTTCAGGGAAGCGGACCTGGCCGCCATGGATGTGCACCCGGCCGAGCTCGGCGCAGCGGCACAGCTTGGGAAACACCTTGCCGGGGTTCAGCAGCCCGTCCTCGTCGAAGGCGCACTTCAGCCGCTGCTGCTGGTCGAGGTCGGCCGGCCCGAACTGCACCTCCATCAGGTCGCGCTTCTCGACGCCCACCCCGTGCTCGCCGGTCAGCACCCCGCCGACCTCCACGCAGAGGGTAAGGATCGCCGCGCCCAGCTCCTCGGCCCGGTGCAGTTCGCCCGGAATGTCGGCGTCATAGAGGATCAGCGGATGCAGGTTGCCGTCGCCGGCATGGAAGACGTTGGCGATGCGCAAGCCATACCGCTCCGACAGCTCGGTCATCCGCCGCAACACCAGTGGCAGGGTTCCGCGCGGAATGGTGCCGTCCATGCAGTAGTAGTCGGGCGAGATCCGCCCCACCGCCGGGAACGCCGCCTTGCGCCCGGCCCAGAAACCCTTGCGCTCGTCCTCGTCCATCGAGATCCGCAGGTAGCTGGCGCCGCAGCCCTCGCCGATCTCGCGCACCACCTCGATCAGGTGGTCGACCTCGGCCGGCGGGCCGTCCAGCTCGATGATCAACAACGCCTCGACGTCGAGCGGGTAGCCGACCTTCACGAACGCCTCGGCGGCGACGATGGCCAGGCGGTCCATCATCTCCATGCCCGCCGGAATGATCCCGGCGGCGATCACCGCCGCCACGCAGGCCCCGGCCTCTTCGACGTCCTGGAATCCCATCAGCAGGGCTCGCTGTGTCTCCGGCGCCTGCAGGATGCGGACCGTGACCTCGGTCACCACCCCGAGCAGCCCTTCCGAGCCGCAGACCACGCCCAGCAGGTCGAGGCCCTGCGGGTCCAGGTGCTTGCCGCCCAGCCGCATCACCGTGCCGTCGATCAGCACCAGTTCGACGCCCAGCAGGTTGTTGGTGGTCATGCCGTATTTCAGGCAGTGCACGCCGCCGGCGTTCTCGGCGACGTTGCCGCCGATCGAGCAGGCGATCTGGCTGGAGGGGTCTGGCGCGTAGTAGAACCCCTCGCCCGCCACCGCATGGGTCACCGACAGGTTGGTCACCCCCGGCTGCACCACGGCGCAACGGTTGGCGTAGTCGATGTCGAGGATGCGGTTGAACTTTCCGAGGCCCAGGATCACCCCGTCGGCCAGCGGCAGCGAGCCGCCCGACAGCGAGGTCCCGGCCCCGCGCGGCACGACCTTCAGGCCCACCCCGTGGCAATAGGCCAGCACCCGGCTGACCTGATCGACGGTCTCGGGCAGCACCACGATCATCGGACGCTGGCGGTAGGCGGTCAGGCCGTCGCACTCATAGGCGGCGAGACCCGCGTCGTCGTCGATCACCCCTTCGCCGGGAACGATGGCGCGCAACGCCGCCACGAACTCGGCGCGGCGAGCCAGCAGCCCCTGGTCGGGCGCGGGCATCAACATGGCGGCGACGCCGTTCTCATCATGGCCGCCCGGCCTCCCCGCTCGAACTGACGGCTCGACATAGCGCGGCCGCTCGGCCATGACCACCGCCGCAGCGCGGCCTGCTTCCCCTAGGTGAGCCCATTTCGTATACTGAATACGAAAAGCCGGCGCCGCAGCCGGGCAGTGAGCGTGGATGATGGACGGCGATTTTCCCCTGGGCGACCCGCATGGCGCCACGCCGACCACGCTGAAGTCGCACATCCTGCGCTTGCTGCGCCAAGCGATCCTGTCGGGCCGCTACCCGCCCGGCTCGCGGCTCAACGAGAGCCAGCTGGCGCGCGAGTTCGCCATCAGCCGCATCCCGATCCGCGAGGCGCTGATGCAGCTGCAGGAGAGCGGGCTGGTCACCAACCACGCCCGCCGCGGCATGTTCGTGACCAAGCTGACGCCCGAGGACGTACAGCGCATCAACAGCATCCGCGTGGTGCTGGAGGCCGAGGCCCTGCGGCTCTGCCAAGCCAACATGACCAAGGCCACGGCCGCGAAGCTTACCGCCATGGTCGAGCAGATGGAGGCCTGGGAGGTCGGCGACCGCCCGGCCGGGGCCACCACCGACTTCGAGTTCCACCGCGAGATTTGGGCGCTGTCGGGCAATCCCTACCTGGCGCGCACTCTGGACTCCCTGTGCACCGTCCTCTTCGCCCACGCCGCTCAGGACCGCGGCGAAACCATCAAGTGGCGGCTGAACCGGCATCGCGGACTGCTGGATGTGGTTTTGGGCCGCTCCAGCGTCTCACCAGAGGATGCCGTGATTGCACACCTGAGGGTCTCCTATGACGAGCCGGAGAGGTTCTCCAGCTTCGCCGCGACGCAACGGACCGACGAGCCGGCCGTTGACCGCTCGCGGCCGAAGCGCCGCACCTCAGCACGATGAGCAGGATCACCGCGATGACCGATCACACTCTCCTTCGCCTGGCTGCAGGATTCGCGCTCGCCGCCGGCCTGGCCTCCTCGGCGGCGGCCGCGCCGGCTCAGGGCGAGACGGTGTTCAAACAGCAGTGCGGAACCTGTCACGCGATCGCCCCCGGCGGCCCGGCCAAGCTCGGTCCGCCGCTGAAGGGCATGATCGGGCGCAAGGCCGGGACCGTGCCGGGCTACGCCTACTCCAAGGCCATGACTGGCTGGGGCCAGACGTGGACCACGGCCAATCTCGATGCCTACCTAGCCAAGCCCGCCGCGACCATGCCGGGCACCAAGATGCTGGTCGGGGTCGCCAACCCCGAGCAGCGCGCGGCGGTCATCGCCTACCTAGCCACGCTGAAGTAGCCGCCAACCCCCAGGTGCCCCATGAACACGGTTGACCTCCGGACGGGCGCCCGCCCCGCCGGAGCGCTTCAGCATGCCTGCCAGGCGGGCCGCGCGCCCGACTACCACGCGCTGGGGACGTTCTCGGAGACCTGGTCGTTCCTTGAGTACTTCCTGGAGCGCTGCGTGCAGGTCGGCGGCGGCGAGGCCGCCTACGACCAACCGCTGAGCCCGCGGCTCGACGCGCTGGAACGCCTCGGCGGCGAGGCCGCGGCGCTCGCCGCTGAGGTGCGGGCGCTCGCCCATCGCCGGCAGGCGGCGCTGCAGGACCTGGCCCGCGCCAGCCTAAGCCGCATGGGCCTGGGTCAGCTCGACGTGTCCGCCGCGCCGCAACCGGCAGCCGGCGACAAGGCGCTGGACGCCCTGCACATGCGGACCTGCGATCTGGTCCGCCGCGCGGTGCTGCTGCTCTGCGCCCTGGAAAAGGCGCGGGCCTGAGCCGCTTCAGCCCAGCGCCTGCGCCATCCGTTCGGCCAGCTTGCGGGCGACCTCGGACTTGGCGGTGCGGTCCCAGCGCTCGACTCCGTCCTTGGTGACGATCGAGACGGCGTTGTCGTCGCCGCCCATGGTGCCGGCGATGCTGACGTCGTTGGCGACGATCCAGTCGCAGCCCTTCTTGGCCAGCTTGGCCCTGGCGTACGCCTCGACGTCGTTGGTCTCGGCCGCGAAGCCGACCACCAGCCCCGGCCGCCGCGCCGACTGCGACAGGGTCGCCAGGATGTCGGGGTTCTCGACCAGGGTGATCGCCGGCGGGCCGTCGGCGCCCTTCTTCATCTTGGTCCCCGCCGCGCTCTCCGGGCGCCAGTCGGAGACCGCCGCCACGCACACGGCGATGTCCGCCGGCAGCGCCGCCTCGCAGGCGGCCAGCATCTCGCGCGCGGTCTCGATGTCGACCCGCCTGACCCCCGCCGGGGTCGGCACGGCGACCGGGCCGGCGACCAGAGTCACCTCGGCGCCGAGTTCGGCCAGGGCCTGTGCGATCGCAAAGCCCTGCTTTCCGCTCGACCGGTTCGTCAGTACACGGACGGGATCGATGGGCTCGGCGGTCGGTCCGGCGGTGACGATGGCCCGCTTGCCCGCCAGCGGCCGCGCCGCAGGGCCGGCCAGGGCGGCCATGATCGCCTCGAAGATCGCCGGCGGTTCGGCCAGCCGGCCAAAGCCGTATTCGCCGCAGGCCATCGCCCCTTCGTCAGGCCCGACGAACAGCACCCCGTCGGCCTTCAGCTGGGCGACGTTGCGGCGAGTGGCCGGATGCTCCCACATGCGCACGTTCATCGCCGGCGCCATCAGCACCGGCTTGTCCGTGGCCAGCAGGGTGGTGGAGGCCAGGTCGCTGGCGTGGCCGTGCACGGTCTTGGCGATCAGATCGGCGGTGGCCGGAGCGACGACGACCAGGTCGGCCGAGCGCGACAGCTCGATATGCCCCATCTCGGCCTCGTCGGTCAGCGAGAACAGCTCGGAATAGACCTTGTCCTCGCTGATCGCGGCCAGCGACAGCGGGGTGACGAACTGCTCGCCCGCCTTGGTCAGGATGGGCCGCACGCCGACGCCCGCCTTGCGCAGCAGCCGGGTCAATTCCAGTGTCTTGTAGGCCGCGATGCCGCCGCCGACGATCAGGAGAATCCGCTTGTCCGACAAGGCTTCGTGCCCCTCCGCAATGGTCGCTCGGTCATAGGCCATACGAAGCGGCTGGACAAACGTCGGTTTCCGTTCTTAATTTGTTCCACAACTTGGCCGTGAGAGGGAGACGACGGATGGCTGAGTACAAGATTGCGTTGAGCCTGGGCCTGGCCCTGATCCTGACCGCCGCCTGCGAGCGGCCCTCCGCCGTCGCCCAGAAGGACGAGGCGCCGTCGGCGTCGGAGGCGCGCCAGTTCGCCGCCGCGCCGTCCACGCCTCGGCAGACCGAGAGTCGCAATGCGCCGGTGCGCGAGCTCGACGGCCGCCCGATCTGGTCGGCCAGCCGCCGCGGCACTGCAGAGGAGAACGCCCAGCGCGCCTTCGACCGCAACGGCGAGGCGTTCGGCGCCCGCGACCTCGACGACTTCGTGCGCAAGGCCCACGCCTTCATCGAGACGCCCCCGGCCGGGACCCAGCGCCTGACCCGCGCCAACGGCGACGTCTTACTCTACGATCCCAAGGGCAACGTCTTCGCCGTCGCCAGCAAGGACGGCGCGCCGCGCACCATGTTCAAGCCCGACGAGGGTGCGGCCTATTGGGACGAGCAGAAATCCCGCCTGGCGCGGCAGGCCACCCGCCGCAGCGGGGACAACGGCGAAAGCTGACGGCTGGGCGGAGGGCGGCAATCAAACAAATGTTCGAACCGCCTCTTTCGCCGCTTCCGCCCCTGCGCTAGCGTCCGCGCCCAGCAATTGCAGACGCGGGAGACGGACATGAAAGCGGTGCTCAGCAAGGTGACGGGCGGACCCGAAACCCTGGTTTACGAGGACGTTCCCGCGCCGGAGGCCAAGCCCGGCCACGCGGTGATCTCGGTCAAGGCCGTGGGCGTGAACTTTCCCGACGTGCTGATGATCGAGGACAAGTACCAGGCCAAGCCGCCCCGTCCGTTCTCGCCCGGCGGCGAGCTCTCGGGCGTGGTCAAGGCGGTCGGCGAAGGCGTCACCAACGTCAAGGTCGGCGACCGCATCCTGGCCAACACCGGCTCGGGCGGCATGGCCGAGGAAGTCCTGCTGCCGGCCAACCGACTGTGGCACATCCCCGACTCCATGCCGCACGACATCGCCGCGGCGTTCATCCTGACCTACGGCACCTCGTGGCACGCGCTGAAGGACCGCGCCGACCTGAAGGCCGGCGAAACCCTGCTGGTGCTGGGCGCGGCCGGCGGCGTCGGCCTGGCGGCCGTCGAGCTGGGCAAGGCGATGGGCGCGCGCGTCATCGCGGCCTGCTCCAGCCAGGAAAAGGTCGACCTGGCCATCAAGCACGGCGCCGACTCCGGGATCGTCTACGGCCGCGGCCCGTTCGACCGCGACGGCCAGAAGGCGCTCGGTCAGCTGTTCAAGGAAGCCGGCGGCGAACAGGGCTTCGACGTAATCTATGACGCCATCGGCGGCGACTACGCCGAGCCGGCCCTGCGCGCGATCGCCTGGGAAGGCCGCTATCTGGTGGTCGGCTTCGCGGCCGGCGACATTCCGAAGATTCCGCTGAACCTGGCGCTGCTGAAGGGCTGCCAGATCGTCGGCGTGTTCTGGGGCACCTGGGCGGCGCGCAATCCCGAGCTGTTCGCCAAGAGCATCGACGAGCTGCTCGAGCTCTACGCCCAGGGCAAGGTCAAGCCGCACGTCTCCGAGCGCTTCCCGCTCGAGCGCGGCGCCGACGCCATCGCCCACCTGGGCAGCCGCAAGGCCATGGGCAAGGTCGTCGTCACCGTCGACTGACGAAGCTGGAGTGGAAGCCGCCGAAACGGCTTCCACTTTCCCCTGCCCCGCTCTAGTTATCGCCGATCATATAAAAAGATCGGGAGGCAAACATGGCGGGACGTCTGGACGGCAAGGTGGCGCTGATCACCGGCGGCGCATCGGGAATCGGGCTCGGCGCGGTCGAGTTGTTCGTCGCCGAAGGCGCCAAGGTCGTGGCGGCCGACATCCAGGACGAAAAGGGCGCGATGCTGGAGAAGCGCTTCCCCGGCCAGGTCGCCTACGCCCACTGCGACGTCACCAGCGAGGCCGAGATCGAGGCCGCGCTGCAGAAGGCCAAGACCGAGTTCGGCGGCCTCGACATCCTGTTCAACAACGCCGGCATCTCCGACCGCATGACCTCGATCGGCGAGATCACCGCCGACGGCTGGAGCTGGATCTTCGACATTCTCGTGCGCGGCCCCGCCCTGGGCATGAAGCACGCCGTTCCCCTAATGCTGGAGCGCGGCGGCGGATCGATCATCAACACCGCCTCGATCGCCGGACTGCAGGCCGGCTTCGGCCCCATCGCCTATTCGACCGCCAAGGCCGGCGTCATCCACATGAGCCGCGTGGCCGCCGCCCAGCTGTCGCCGCAGAAGATCCGCGTCAACGCGATCTGCCCGGGCCTGATCGCCACCTCGATCTTCGGCGCCTCCTTCGGCCTGCCGCGCGAGGTCGCCGACCAGATGGCGGCCCGCGTCGCCGAGAACGCCGCCGCCGCCCAGCCGGTGCCGAAGGCCGGCCTGCCCGACGACATCGCCCAGGCCGCGCTCTATCTGGCCTCCGACGCCGCGGCCTTCGTGTCCGGGACCCACATCGTCGTCGACGGCGGCATCACCGTCGGCGGCCGCCATTCGTGGGATCCCAACATGGTCTCGCCGTTCGCCACCATCCTCGGCGACCTGACGCCGCCGGCCCAGTCTTGAGCGAGAGCGCCGGCAAGCCGCGACTCGACCATAACGTCGAGGGGGCCCTCTGGATGGTCGCCTCGGCGGTCGGCTTCACGGCGATGACCACCCTGATCAAGTATCTGGGCGACGACTATCCGGCCGCGCTGCAGACCTTCTACCGGCAGCTGGCCGGCTTCATCGTTTTGCTGCCGATTATCCTCAAGCGGCGCGGGGCGGCCTTCGCCACCACGCGGCCGGGCATCCTGATCTTCCGCTCGGCCGCCGGCACGCTGGGGATGATCCTGTCGTTCTACGCCTTCCAGAAGATGCCGTTGGCCGACGCCAATGCGCTGTCGTTCACCCGCACCCTCTGGCTGGTGCCGCTGGCCGCGCTGGTGGTGCGCGAGACGGTCGGGCCGCTGCGCATCGGCGCCGCGGTGATCGGCTTCATCGGCGTGCTGATCATGCTGCGGCCCGGGGTCGGGGGCGATTTCGCCATCGGCTGGCCGGCCGCAGCGATGCTGGCCTCGTCGTTCCTGTTCGCCCTGACGATCACCGGCATGAAGGTGATGACCCGCGACCACTCGCCGACGGTGCTGCTGGTCTGGGCCGCGACCCTCGGCCTGGTCATGGGCATCCCCGGGGCGATCTTCACCTGGCGCTGGCCTGAGCCTGTCGACCTGGCGCTGCTAGCGGCGATGGGCGTGCTCGGGACCATCACCCAGGGCTGCTACATCAAGGGGATGGCCATCGGCGACGCCGCGGCCATGGCCCCGATCGACTACATTCGCCTGGTGTTCACGGTGATCGTCGGGGTGACCCTGTTTCACGAAATTCCGACCATCTGGACCATCGCCGGCGCCGGGGTGGTGGTCGCCTCGACCCTATTGATCACCTGGCGCGAGGCCGCGATCAGCCGGGCCGCACGCCGGGCCACCGCGGGGGATGAAGCGTCAGGCTAGTCGTCCTGGCGCTTCATGCGCTCCAGCACCTCCATCGCCTCGGCCTTGTGCTTGGGCTTCAGGTGGCGGCCGACGACAGCCAGCAGGGCGGCGAACACCGCCGCGTCGTCGGTGAACCCGACCACCGCCAGCACGTCGGGGATGGCGTCGGTCGGCAGCACGAAATAGGCGAGGCCCGCCATCATCATCGCCTTGGCCGTGGTCGGGGTGGTCGGATCCTTGGCGCAGAACCATACCGACAGGGCGTCGCCGGCGAACGGAACCTTGGCCGCCACCCGCCGGATCTTCGGCCAGAAGCCGCGGGCCACGCGGCGCTCGTTGACCCGCGCCACGGCCGGCGTCAGCGCCCGCGACGGGTCCAAGGCCTGCTTGGCGTCGAAAGCCTCGCCGTTGACGTGGGGTGACGCTTTTGAGTCCGCGCTCATCGGGCTAAAGCCTCGGATAACGAGACCCTATTAGACGTGAACGGGAGCCAAGCGTCCATGAAACTCGATTCCTCCATCGCTGCGGTCGTGACCGGCGGCGCCTCCGGCCTCGGCGAGGCCACCGTCCGCGCCCTGGCCGCCCAGGGCGTGAAGTGCGCCATCTTCGACATGAACGAAGCCAAGGGCGAAGCCGTGGCCAAGGAAGTGGGCGGCGTCTTCTGCAAGGTCAATGTGACCTCCGAGGAAGAAGTCGACGCGGCCTTCGCCAAGGCCCGCGCCGCCCACGGCCAGGAGCGCATCCTGGTCAACTGCGCCGGCACCGGCAACGCCATCAAGACCGCCAGCCGCGACAAGCAGACCGGCGAGGCCAAGCACTTCCCGCTCGACGCCTTCAATCTGATCATCCAGATCAACCTGGTCGGCACCTTCCGCTGCATCGCCAAGTCGGCGAAGGGCATGCTGGACCTGGAGCCGATCGACGGCGAGCGCGGCGCCATCGTCAACACCGCCTCGGTCGCGGCCGAGGACGGCCAGATGGGCCAGGCGGCCTATTCGGCGTCCAAGGGCGGCGTGGTCGGCATGACCCTGCCGATCGCCCGCGACCTGTCCGGCGACGGCATCCGCGTGAACACCATCCTGCCGGGGATCTTCAACACGCCGCTGATGAACGCCGCGCCGCCGCAGGTGAAGGAAGCCCTGGCCCAGTCGGTGCCGTTCCCCAAGCGCCTCGGCAACGCCGAGGACTACGCCTCGCTGGCCCTGGAGATGATCACCAACGGCTACTTCAATGGCGAAGACGTCCGTCTCGACGGCGCCATCCGGATGGCGCCCCGCTAAGCAGCCCGGCGAGGGGGGGCCCCCCCCCCCGCCCCCCCCCCCAAAAAAAAAAACAAAAAAAAAAAAAAAAAAAAAAAAAAAAAAAAAAAAAAAAAAAAAAAAAAAAAAAAAAAAAAAAAAAAA